>QNVF01000016.1 GCA_004347965.1 Candidatus Nezhaarchaeota archaeon WYZ-LMO8 | reverse complement strand
GGAGCATGCCCCTATAGGATGGGGGCTCTATGGGCTGATCAGATGCCTAAGTTGGGACTTTACTATGAAGTCCTCAAGAAGCTCAAGAGGATTCTTGATCCGAACAACATAATGGCTCCCGGGATAATGGGTCTATGAGGGGGGATAAATGATGCTGGAGAATTATGCCAAGCAAATCTATCGGTGTGCTAGATGTGGTTGGTGTAGAACACCTGTCTTCGCTGATCGCGGGATACACAAGATATGCCCAGTATATGAGCATAATCCTAAAGGTCCGTGGGACTTCTTAACTGCTAGAGGCAGACTAGCCATGGCCCAGGGACTTTTAGAGGGAGAAATCGACATAACAGAGGACCTTGTTGAGGTAGTTTACAGCTGTACTCTGTGTGGTGCATGCCATGAAGTTTGCATAATACACCTTCCAGTTGTCATGGGGGTCTCTAATGTAGATGAACTAAACCAAGTAGAGATTTTTGAGGCTCTACGAGCCGAGATATTCAAGAGAAAGCCTAACCTGCTCTTAGAGAAGCATCGTCAAGTTAGCGTTAACATAGCCATGCATAAGAACCCTTATGGAGAACCTCACGAAAACCGATTTGCTTGGCTTCTAAGTAGCTATAAGCCAACTAAGAAAGGCGATGTAGTGTACTTCGCGGGTTGCACATCGCCTTATAGACATCCAGAGATATGCGAGAGTACCATCAGAGTACTGACTAGGGCAGGTATATCGCCAGCAGTAATTGATGAATGGTGTTGCGGATCGATTCTCCTAAGGACTGGTCAGTGGGACTACGTTGAGACTTTAGCTAAGCACAACTTAGAAGAATTGAAGAGGGTTGGGGCAAGGAGGGTCATTACTTCATGCGCTGGTTGCTACAGGACTCTAAAGCTCGATTACCCTGAAATTCTAGGTGAGAAGTGGGACTTCGAGGTTCTCCACTCGACCGAGCTTATTTGGGAGCTTATCGAGAAGGGATGGCTGAAGGTCATTGGGGGCGTTAACTGCAGAGTCACATATCACGATCCATGCCACTTAGGTAGGCATGCTGGGGTCTATGATCCTCCAAGAGAGATCATAAAGAGTGTCCCGGAAGTAGAGTTCGTAGAGATGACTCCGACAAGGCAATACGCGATCTGTTGTGGTGGTGGAGGAGGAGTAAAATCTGGCTTCAGCGAGCTAGCTTTAAGGATAGGAATAGCAACCGTTAAGAGAGCTGAGAGTGTAGACGCAGAGGTCTTAGTCTCTGCATGTCCATTTTGCAAGAGGAATCTGGTTGACGCAATAAACGCTGTAAATTCGAGGATCAAGTTCTACGATGTAATAGAGCTCTTAGCGAAGATGGTGTACAAGTAGGTGGTTCGATGCGATGCCTAGTAATAGGCGGAACAGGCTTCATAGGTTCTCACACAGTTCGTAAGCTTTTAAGTGAGAACGCTGACGTCATAGTTTTTAGTCGATCAAGCGATACCTCCAAGATAAGTGACATTAAGGATAAGGTGAAGATAGAGAGAGGCTCGATAACTGAGATAGATGAGGTCATAAGCGTAATTAAGAGGTACTGTGTGGACTATGTAATATACGTTGCTGCTGAGAGACCTCCTTGGACTCCGAAAAACGTTGTGAAGACTATGATTACAGGATTCTTAAATGTCTTGGAAGCCGTAAGATTAACTGATGTGAAGAGACTTGTTTGGGCTAGTTCGTATGCTCAACTAGGTCCACCACACCTCTACTCTCAAGTTAGGGTTGATGAAGATGCCCCAGTAAAGCCAATGGTAGGTCATGGAGTGAGCTACATCGTTAACGAGTTTAACGCTCAATATTATTGGGGAACCTACGGTCTAGATATCTTAGGGCTTAGGCTCGGCCTAGTCTTCGGTCCAGGACGCGATCGAATAGGCTTCATGGATATCCTTGTATTGCTCTTCGAGGACTCAGTGGCGGGGAGGAAGGTGCTAGTCACGAAGGCCGATACGAAACTAGTACTTCAGTATGTTAAGGAGGCTGCTAACGTATTGTGGTTCGGCTTAAACGTTAAACACCACAAATACTGTATTTACAATACATGCGACGAGGTCGTGACCTTAAGAGAGCTAGCTAGCTACGTTAAAGAATTAGTGCCAGAGGCACAAATTGAGGTAGAGCCGGGAGATGAGACACCGAGAGTTCTTGTTAATGCTAATAGAATCAGGGATGAACTACAATACAAGCAAAAGTATACAATAAGAGATGGAGTGACTGACTACATTAATCACCTAAAATTTCATCTGTGAGCATGAAGTTTTCGAGTAGCTTCACATACCTATCTTAAGAACTAGGTATATCACTTAACGATACAGCCCTTCAGCTGGGGAAAGACCTCTCCTCCATGATGTATTAAGCCTATCTCAGAATCTCTACCGTATTCACTAAGCACTTCTTCAATAGCTTTAACTATGGTATCGGCGTGAGTAAAGCTGAGTATCTCCTTATCCCTAATGCTAAGTTCCTCAGATATGCATATGCACTTGGTCTTTGCTAAGCACTTTTTATGAACGAAGAGGGTGCTCAATCCGATAAGGTCTTCTCCTTCGGCTTCCTTAAGCTTCTTTTCGATCTCTGTTAAGCTCATCTTAGTATACTTTTCAAATACTTTTCCATGCGTAGCTGATATTCCATCCGGGCAATCAGTGTACAAAACGACTGTACCGCCTTCCTTGACTCCTAATTGAGCATGAACTAACCCCTTTATAGCTTGCCAGTAGTCTAGGATTGCAGGGTACGAGTTAACTACTACCACATCAGCTAATCTCGGTATCTCTCTCTTATAGACTTCCTCAGCAACTGCAACCCCCTTTCTAAAAGCCTCTCTCATGTCACCTGCAACCACTTTGACCACCTCACCTCTTCCATTTAAGACCACGTTGACTATGAAGTCCAAGCCCACAGTCTCAGCGACCTCCTCCATCTCCATCCTTACCTCGTTGTAAGGATTTCCCAACAAATTCTCTGGACCGATGAGAGCTCCTAGGACATGAGTACGGGCAGTGGTGATCTCACCACATACACCTGGCTGAATTATCTTAGCCCCCCCACCATAACCAGCATATAGGTGCGGTATTATGCAGCCAACACCCACTATTAAGTCGGCTTCGTAGACAAGCTTATTGACGTATACTGGTATGCCGCTTCTGGTCTCACCGATGTAGACTAGCTTCTCCTTGTCCATCCACTCATGGTTCAATACTTCGACCCTTCTAACAACTTCTTCACCAACACATTTTACGATCTCTTCGGACTTCAAGTATCTATGTGTGCCTAAAGCTATCACTATCTTAATGTCAGAGTCGAGAATTCCAGCATGATTAAGCTCATCAAGAATCACTGGGAGTATTCTCTGTCTTGGCGTAGCCCTAGTAATATCGTCAACGACCACGACAGCTTTCATGCCTGGTCCTGCAATCTCACTTAATGGCTTGGACGCTATTGGCTTTCTAAGAGCTTCTTTAACCGCTCTAACTTCGTCAATTGGTGGGAGATCTTTGGGAGCAATTTCGTATACTATGTTTCTCCAATACCTCCGCTTAACCTCATCGATCTCCTCAAACCACCTTTCAAGAAACGTAGACCTCATAAAACTCCTTACCAACCTTAATAGCTTAATCCTATATTTTAATCTACACGCTAATTGACTTAAGCAAAACTCTAGACTCACATTTCAATCAAAGTGTAATCATAAAATGTAGGAAGTCTCAATTAATTAAGCCCTTTCATGGATTTTTGCAACGTAAGAATTATAGGTGCAGTAACTACAATTTATTAAGCGATCTACATGAACGGAGAAGCACTCATTAAGAAAGAGAAGAAGAAGGTCCCAATAGTTGAAGGTCTCTTCACTTGGCCCTCAGATAAACCAGCCCTCATAGCCGCCCGTTGTAAGAAGTGTGGTGCCATAGTCTTCCCAAAAGCTGCTTACTGCCCCAATCCAGATTGTGAGAAAGATCCTGGCAACATGGAGGTCATTGAACTAAGCCGTAGAGGCAAGCTGTGGAGCTGGACAATTCAACGATATTCTCCACCTCCACCATTCAAGATGGAGCCATTCAAGCCGTATGCTATAGGCTTAGTTGACTTACCAGAGGGAATAAGGGTTTTGGGAATGTTGGCTACGACTGAGAACTTAAGATGCGATATGGAGGTTGAATTAACTGTTGGCAAGCTATACGAAGATGGGGAGAACGAGTACATAACTTGGATGTGGAAACCAGTTGAAGATGTAAGTAAGAAGTAGGGGGATGTAGTATGGAGAGGGATGTTGCAATTATTGGAGTTGGAATGATACCGTGGGGAAGATACCCAGATCCTAAGAACCCGACAGCATACCCTGAAAGAACCATGCCAGAAATGGCTGTTGAAGCCATTAAGAGAGCACTTGAAGATGCCAAAATAAGCTGGCGTCAAGTGGAGGCTATGGTTGCTGGCGTCTACTTGTGGGTTAGTCAGCAAGCTGGAGTGCATGGCATACTAAGTGGGACTGCAATAGCCAACTTAATGGGTTATACGGGGATACCAATTGTTAGCGTAGCAAATGCTTGTGCCACTGGTCAGTCAATATTAAGAGAAGCTGTTCTAGCAGTTGCAAGCGGCGAGTGTGATATAGCACTTGCAGTAGCTGCTGATAAGTCAGCTTTCGGCTTCTTCAGGCCGCAATCAACAGATGCTAAGGCCGACATAGATTATATAAGGTTCGTCATGTGTGGAGAGACTAACCCCGCGTATTGGGCTATGGAGTGTAGGAGAAGGATGTATGAAGCTGGGACAACAGAAGAAGACTTAGCACTAGTTAAGGTCGTAACGAGCAAGCCAGCACCTCACAACCCCTATGCTAGGTATCAAAGAACCTTCACTCTAGAGGAGGTATTGAAGTCGCCGATGGTCTGTGATCCATTGAGGTTATTGATGATTTGCTCTACGAGCGATGGGGCTGCAGCCGTCGTTGTATGCGAGTACGAGAAGGCTAAGAAGATATGTAAGAAGCCAGTTTACATAAATGCAGTCACAGTTGGTACCCCATCATTCGGCGATCCAACTGTTAGACTTACCTATACGAGCTCATTTAAGAAGCCAGGAGTGCCAACGCTTAGCGAAAGTAGAAATGCTGTTCAAAGAGTTTACAAGATGGCTGGACTAACACCCGACAAGATAGATGTAATTGAACTGCCGGATAACAGTTCTTGGCATTACTTCGCGTACTTAGATTGCATATTGAACTTAGACCCAGGAGAGCCTGAGAAGATGTTGAGACAAGGCGACTTAGACCCCATAACTGGCAAAATACCTGTTTGTCCAAGTGGTGGTATTGGAGCATTTGGCGAAGCTGTTGTAGCTCAAGGTCTAGCTCAAGTATGTGAACTAGTTTGGCAGCTGCGTGGAGAAGCAGGTCAACGGCAAGTTAAGAAGGATCTAAGACATGCTCTAGCTCAAACTTATGGCTACGCAGGAAACAATGCTGCAACGATACTAAGTAAGGGCTGGTAAGCTCCTAACCCCCCTTTTTCTACTTTGTAATATCATGAAGAAATATAGTGAAGTGTAGAACTCTCCATTTGCACATTATCTACTTGGGTTATGTCACAAGCCAATTAGTTCTTAGAAAACTTTAAAATGAGAAATAACTTACACTCTATGGGTTTAAGGCATGGTAAGCCCACACTCAGCTCTTGTAGAAGCTTTAAGTAATATCGTAGGCTCAAAGTTCGTTAGCGATGACATTAACGTTAGACTGGCATATTCCAGGGATGCTAGCCCAGAGCCTCCCAGGGTTTGTGACGTAGTCGTAAGGCCATCCTCGACAGAGGAAGTTGCTGAAATAGTGAAGGTGGCTAATAGATTTAAAGTGCCCATAATCATTAGAGGTGGAGGAGCAGGCTTGGTTGGCCTTCCACCTGGAAGTGGTGGAATTACCATTGATATGACCAGGATGTCTAAGATAGTGGAACTGGACGAGACTTCCATGACCGTTACCGTTCAAGCTGGAATCAACTGGTCATTAATGACCTACGACCTCAAGAAGAAGGGATATCGAACACCATTCTACGGGCCCTTCAGTGGTGGTGCTGCAACCGTGGGCGGCTCGATAAGTAATGCCAGTGTTGGTCTTGGAAGTGCGAAATACGGCTCAGTTGCTGATATACTCGTTGGCCTTGAAGTTGTACTACCAACAGGCGATGTTATAAGGACCGGTTCGGGAGCTAACCCTTATGCTAAGAAGTTCACTAGGTGGGGGTTTGGTCCCGACACAACGGGCTTGTTCATTGGAGATCAAGGGGTATTCGGCATTAAAACCGAAGCGTCACTAAAGATAATCCCTTGGCCCGATGAGCAGGCATTTGGCAGTTATGTTTTTCAGGATCTTGAAAAAGCTTGCAGAGCAATGCATGAGCTTCAGTCAAAGCGTAGAGCGACCAATATAGCGCTCTTAGAACCTGACTTTAATAGAATCTTTGGTAAGGCTGGCTTTAGAGGGCTAGCTGATGCACCTTTCTCCGTACACATACATGTGGAAGGTTATAGTAAAGATGAAGTTGAGAAGCATAAAGCACTCATAGACGACATAATGAAGAAGCACGATGGTCAAGAGGTCCCCCCTGACTTCCCAATTTGGAATTTCACAAGACCTTGGGAATGGCAACCTAGAACAGGTCCCCTCGGACAGGCGTGGATAACAGCCTGCTACAAGGTTCCAATATTGGACTACCCAGCTCATAGAGACTTGTGGTATAGGGTGTTAGACAAGTACAGAGAAGTGATGAAGGAAAAGAGGATAGACTTCTACGTAGCCTCACTAGTAGTTGAGAACGCTCTTGACCCAATGAACGTGTTGTACTGGTTTGATAAAGATGAAGAAGCTAGAGAATGGGTGAGGAAGATATGGAGGGACTTAATAGAGAACGAAATAAGATACGGAGCAATACATTATTGGCTCGGTAAGGTCATAGGTGAAAGAGTAGCAAGAGCATATACAGGTGTATATTTCGACTTCTTGAGGTCTCTCAAGAGGACCTTGGATCCTAACAACATCTTGAACCCAGGTCTCTTATTGTTATAGAAACTGGAGGTGTAGGTATGTCTGAGTTGTTTGTGAAGAGTTACATAGACGAAATATATAGATGTATCAGGTGTGGTTACTGCCGTGATTTTGCGAGGTACAGAGATGCTGCCTACAAAGTATGTCCACTACGAGAGGCTGACACGACACCTGGCTTCGAACCATACTCTGCCAGGGGTCGGTTAATGCTACTAAGATTTGTTATTGAAGGGAAGCTTCAACTCAACGAGAAGCTGGCAGAACTCTTCTACACCTGTCCAACTTGTAGGAACTGCTGGGACAAGTGTTACGTAGCTCAGACGAGACTTGAAGGCAAATACATGCTCAATACAGTTGAAATCTACGAGGCCTTTCGGCACGATCTGTTTAAAGCAGGCCTCATAAGTCCAAGGCATAAAGAGATATTAGAATGGACTGAGAAAGAGCATAATCCATACCTCGAGAAGCACGAAGACAGAGTAAAATGGCTCCCTGAAGACGTGAAGCAACCTCCAAGTAGAGGCGATGTAGTGTACTTCGTTGGTTGTACGTCTTCGTATAGACAAAAGAACATTGCTTCTGCGACATTGAGGTTACTCCAAAAAGTGGGAATAAATGTCGCTTTACTATATGGAGATGAGTGGTGCTGCGGCTCTCCAATGATTAGGATAGGTCATAGAGAGCTAGCAAGAAAGCTGGCTGAGCATAACATAAATGCGATAAAGAATGCTGGGGCCAAAACGGTTGTGTTTTCATGTGCTGGCTGTTACAGAGCATTTAAGATTGACTACCAAGAACTAGGGCTACAACCCCCATTCGAATTAAGGCATGCGATCGATCTAGCTCTTCAATTAATAAATGAAGGTAAGCTCTCTATAAAGAAGGAGTTTAAGCACAAGGTCACTTATCATGATCCATGCCATACTGGTAGGCACTTGGTGCATATGAGGGCTGAGATATTCGAACAGCCAAGAGAAGTACTCAAGAGGATACCAGGTCTAGAGTTTATTGAAATGGAGAGGGTTAGGAGGAATTCTTGGTGTTGTGGTGCTGGTGGGGGTCTTAGGTCTTACAACCCTCAAGTTTCATTAACGTTAGCTAAGAATAGGCTTAGGGAGGCTGAAGGAACAGGTGCTGACATAATTACGTCGATATGTCCATTCTGTTACAGGAACCTAAGCGATGCCATACAAATGACGGACTCCCACATGAAAATGTATGACCTAATGGAGATTCTCGACATGGTAACAGAGTAGTATCATCCTTTACCTTCCTTTTTTACCTCTAAGAGCCATCAACTTTTTAGGTTATTGGAAGCGTTAAGCATTTATATGCGATTTTGAGCACCCACTAAGCGGTGTCTGTTGTGCCGAGCAAATATAAGATAGTAGTTGTGCCCGGTGATGGCATTGGACGAGAAGTGACACCGGAAGCAGTAAAGGTTCTTAAAGCCTGCGAAGAAGTTATCACCGGATTGAACTTTGAGTTTATAGAGTTTGAAGCAGGGGCTATGTACTATCTAAAGAATTTAAAAGAAGAGTATCCACCCGAGCTGCTGCCAACATGCAGAGAGAGTCATGGCATCATATTTGGAGCTGTTGGCTGGCAGGATGCTAGATGGCCTGATGGCACTTATGCCGGCGCTAAACTCATATTCGATGTGAGGTTTGGCTTAGATCTTTACGCTAATGTTAGGCCTTGTAGGCTCTACCCCAATGTACCAACACCAATCAAGAAAGAGCCAAAGGATGTAAACATGGTCATAATAAGAGAGAACACCGAATGTCTCTATCAAGGCATAGGAGGTAGACTCAATAGAGGGGGAGAATCAGAGTTAGCCATAGATGTGAGAGTTTTAACACGAAAGGGTTGCGAGAGGGTCATAAGGTACGCTTTTGAACTTGCAAGATCACTACCTCATGGAGCTCCAGTTGACGGTAAGAAGAGGGTCACGTGTATAGATAAGAGCAATGTATTGAAGGGTTGCGTTTTTTGGAGAGAAGTATTCAACAAGGTAGGTCAAGAATATCCAGACATAGAGAAGGACTACGCATACGTAGACGCTTGGACTCAGTGGGCCATTAGGAGACCTGAATGGTACAACGTCTGCGTTACCTCAAACATGTTCGGCGACATAATAACAGACCTTGCAGCAGCTATACAAGGAGGGCTCGGACTTGCCCCTAGCATTCAAGTAGGGGACAAATTAGCTATGGCTGAGCCAGTGCATGGTTCAGCACCCAAGTATTACGGTAAAAGAGTTGCTAATCCTCTTGCATCAATCCTGTCAGTGATGTGGCTCATGAGGTACTTCCAGACGAAGTACCAAGATAAAGCTGCTGCTGAGGCTGCTACTAGAATAGAGACTGCGGTCATAGAATTGCTTGAGGAAGGCAAAGTCCTCCCGCGAGATCTTGGCGGCTCAGCTCGCACAGATGAAGTTGGAGACGAGATAGCTAGAAAGGTAAAAGGCATACAAGTAACTATTTAAAGTCAGGATCTTGCGATCCTTATTTATTTTGATTTTCATCCATAAGAACAATATCACAATCTTTTTTAATGGATTTCCATAAATAATCGCATAGCTCTTCAACATGCAGGATTTATCCATGTCTCCAACATTGCCTTATAGAAGTCTCTTCGTATAGAATTAAGATGGATCATCTGAATATTAAGTACATGTATGCAATTATTTTTAAGCAAAGGTTTGGTCGATGTTATGAAGGTTAGTTATTACCCGCTAGTTAAGGTTATTTGAAAAACTTTTTGTAGAGTAACCTAGATAATAGCTTCTTGGTGTTTGTTCATGACTAAGAACTACGAGCTAATTAAGACGGACGTCTTAATTATAGGTGCTGGCGGAGCAGGGACACGAGCAGCCATCGAGGCTAAGCGTAGAGGAGTTGATGTTGTGCTAGTAGCCAAGGGAGGATTTCCCTCTGGCTGTACTCCAAAAGCTATGGGGGGCTATCAAGCTGCTTACTTACCTCAAGACAACCCAGAAATGCACTTCAAAGACACGGTGATTGGTGGAGTCTACATAAACGATCAGAAGCTAGTCAAGATCATGGCGTACGAAGCTCTACAGAGACTTAAGGAGCTCGAAGAGATGGGCACAGAATTCATCAAGGATGAATCTGGAAACTACAGGATAATACATGCTTCGGGGACTTCTTGTCCAAGAAATTTCGTAGCTGTCGCCGGAGAGTTCATGAGAGGGCTGCTGAAGGAAGCACGAAGTATCGGGGTTCAGGTTTACTCTAACGTCTTCGTAATAGATCTGCTTAAGAGTGGAGACTCTGTTGTAGGAGCTGTAGGCTTAGATCTGAGGACCGGGGATTTCTATGCCTTTAAGGCTAAGTCGACAGTACTAGCTTCTGGCGGTTTAGGGAACATGTATTCGCTGACCTCGAATCCACCTGACGTAACTGGAGATGGATATGCAATGGCTTATAGAGCTGGAGCGGAACTTATAGACATGGAGTTCATACAGTGGATGACTTGTGTAATTCATCCACCAAGTTTAAGGGGCTTTCCACCACCATATGACGGTTGGGTTGCTCACGGAGCTAGGTTCTACAACGCTTTGTGTGAAAGATACATGAAGAAGTATGATCGTGAAAAACTGGAGAACGTAACTAGAGATGTTGTATGCATAACGGCTTACAAAGAAATAAAGGCTGGCAAAGCTACTCCACGTGGGGGTCTCTACATGGATCTTTCCGGAGTTCCAGAGCATATAGTGAAAGCTTGGGAAAAAGTTTGGAAAGCTTACCAGACTCTAGGCATAGACATAACATGGCAACCGATCGAGTGGGCTCCAGGAGTTCATCATTGTATGGGTGGTGTCAGAATAAATGAGAGGTGTGAGTCATCGATAGCAGGACTATACGCAGCTGGTGAGGCTGCTGGTGGAGTGCATGGGGCAAATAGAGTTGGCGGGAATGCTCTGACTGACACGCAAGTCTTTGGAGCTAGAGCTGGTGCTTATGCTGCTGAAAGAGCTCGAATGATTGGCGATGTCGAAGTCCACGAGGAGCATGTGGAAGCATGCATCAAGATGGTCGACGAAATATATGAGAGGAAGGAAGGGGTATCTGCATCACAAGTTAAGTCGAAGATACAAAAGATGATGGATGATTACGTTGGCGTTGTAAAGACCGGTGACAATCTTAAAAAAGCGTTGGCCGAGCTAGAGTACATAGAAGTCAACGAGTTACCAAGAATATATCTTGGCGAGGAGAGAAGTCATCAAGCACTTATTAACGCTTTAGAGACGATAAATATGATATGCACAGGCAAAATCGTGGCAACAGCAGCACTCCATAGGACCGAGAGCAGGGGAGCACACTATAGGGAAGATTACCCTGAGAGGGATGATGTTCATTGGCTCAAGCATGTGATAATAAAGTCCGAAGCAAGTCGTATGATTGTGAAGACCATACCAGTAGAACTGATGGAGCTTAGACCCTAGCTGCTCTTAACAAATAATGTAGAGGACAATAGTAATAGCTGCAACAACCTTGCATGAACAATTTAGTATCTTATGGACCGCATCAGTGAATAGCGAAATCGAGTAGGATAGAACATTTGATAAAGCATATTTCAACTTGTTCAGCTCATCACAACATTAAGCCACACGGACATAACCACAACATTTTTTAGATAGCGAATAAATAACCTCCACCTCATCTACTATGCTTAAAGCTTAACACATTAACTACAACGAAGGCTTTATCTAAGTCAAGTCTTGAGTCTCATTAGACGAATTAAGTCCATCGTGATTGCTGTCGCTAGTGCTGTCCACAGCCGAGCTTAAGAAGATGCTTTGGATCTTACTTAAAGAAGATGAAAAGTTTAGGTATGCTATTACAGGTCTCACGGACCTTGAAGAATTAATTAAGCTTAATAGAGGTTAAGAAGGCAATTGCCGGGCATAGTAAAGCCATAGAATCCCTACGAGATACAGTCATTGATCACACTAGAGCTATTGAGTTCTTGCAAGGACTGTTGTTGAGCATAACATCACCATTAAGTCTCTAGAAAGAAATCATTCTTCAAGGTGAAGATATTAAGGGCCTTACAGGAACCATAGCAGCCAATCGGTAAGTAGAGGGTATGGAGTCGTTACTGAGGAAGCGCTTAGATAAGCAGTGAAGTACTTATTGAAGATTTACTGAAGACGTATGCTGTTAGGAGGGTGGATTTACTACGATAGCAATGGTGTTGTTTACGGAAGCCCATCAGTATGAAAGTCAATGTTCTCGTTAGGAATCAAGAGCATAAATAGAGTGCAGGATCCATGCTGGAAGAAGTGTATGGAGCTGAGCTACATAGAATAGGAGCTTTATACAATAAGGTCACAAACGTTAAACCTAAGCTTCTCTTAATCACAGTAACGATAGATAAAGGAGCCCTCGAATATCTGGGGAGCTTGAAGTAGAGGTTAGAAGTGGAGAAGTCGTATGATTTTAAGCGAATTTTTGATAAGCTCTTCACCTACTCATTCAACAACTCCAAGTGCTCCTTAAGCATTTCCAGTACGCAAGTGAAGTTTTATTATTCGCCTACTAGGGTAAGCTCTTTATCTTTCGTAAGGACTACTAAAAGGGCAAGTGCTGAAGTAATTAGTGATATTAGCCCAGTAATTCGTAGTATGTTTTCTATGTTCACAGTTTTCGAAGTGACTTCAAAGATGTAGTGCACCATGTAGTCAGTGACTGAAACACGGTTTTGACCTATGAGAACCACTTGAGTCTTCAGCTCGCCTATGCCATAGCTTAAGAAGCCATCTAAGTCGTAACTACCAGTAAAGCTAATCATTAAAACATCCACGATAACTCGGCGTTTCTCAATACTCATGAATACCCTATCGTGCCAGTTATCTATCTTCAATTCCTTACCAGCTTTAGCTTCATCGTATAGCAGGTCTGCTGCATACAACCTATTCAATAGGATTCGTGTTTCACTTTTCGGTATAGCGCTGAGCTGCCTTTCAATATTAGATTTTTGTACTCCCACGTAGTCGATGTACTGTGCTCCCTCGAATGTATAGTGTAACGTGATTGCCTTAAGGCCTTCTTCAACGAGTAAGCCAGATGAAGCATAAGCTGCACCGGCGAGGAGTGAAGTTAATAGTAGAGCGACTACGATCTTAGTCCCTCGACTTAAACCTCTAATGCTTCTAGAAGTCTCTGTAAATGCTACATGCGTGCTAAGCCGTCCTAGTTCTTCTAAGAGTTTCAATCGAGAAATGCTACCCTCGCTTCTAACCTTAAACATGGGGAGCAGTGCTATTCCAGCTACGAATCCTCCAGCGTGAGCGAAGAATGCTATGCCACCTATCTTCGCGTATCCGTAGGCTACTTGCATCGCAAACCACATGATTAAGAAATAGGCTGCTCTCATTCTGAGGAAGACTGGAATTATGAAGAAGAACCAGCCTACAAAGAGCGTTGTGCCTGGGAATAATATCAAGTAAGCACCTAAAATCCCGCTAATAGCTCCTGAAGCACCAATGGCTGGGATTGTGTAAGCTGATGCTCCCCCGATGAAACTGAAAGCTGTGTGGAAGAGAGCTGCTAGTACCCCGGACGCTAAGTACAAAGCTAGAAACCTCCACTTGCCCAATGCCTCCTCAATTGCTCTACCAAATATGTAGAGAAAGTACATGTTGAAGAGTATGTGGAAAATATCTGCATGCAAGAACATCGATGAAAGCAACCTGTAGAGCTGATCTAATGCTTCAAGCATAGATGGTATATAGCCTCCGAGGATGATCCAACGACTGCTTATCGTCAAAAAGCTGTTTTCATATGAAGTTAAGAGGTAAACTATCGTGTTGGTGACTATGAGACCTAAAGTCATCACAGGCCTTACCGTTGGTCGAGTCGTATAGCCTATTGGTAGGCCAAAGCCTCTTAAACAGGACATTGATTAGACCTCTAACCTCTTAATTGACTTTAGAACTAGAATAACTTGTCGTCCCCATGATCCAATGGATTATGATATGTCACTTAAGTGACATTAGGTCAAAACGTGGCAGCGTATAACTTGAAAATCACTAAACCGAAAAGCTATATTAGTCATCGTCTACATCATGGTACTATAAGTTATGAAGCTTAAAGCGACGTCAGAGTCGCGGTTTTCTTCATTAACCAGGTGGGGACAATATCGTCTTTCATCATTCTCAGCTTACACTAGACATTATCAGCTCTTAAATAGTGATCAGAGGACTTAAGCTCTACAATAATGGTTGTAAGCATCGATGAAGGGATAGCTCTTATTCTAGCTCAAAGACTTTATAGAAGAATCTTTAGGTAAGAGTGTGAAGCAAAGGCGGTGAAATGGTTGGCTCTTTTGGTCGGCATATTATTCAACGTCCCTGTAAGACCTAAGAAAGGTGAAGATGCGGATTACTTAGCTGAGGTCAATGTGCTAGATCAAGTGAAGGCAGTTGAAGAAGCTCTAGTAAGGCTTGGCTTTAACTATCAGCTCTTTCCACTTAGAGATGACATAGGGGAGATTATAAAGTCGTTGAGGGCCCATAAGCCTGATGTAGTCATAAACCTCTCTGAAGGGTATATGGGCGATAGCAGCCTTGAAATGCACGCAGCATCAATATTAGAGATGCTGAGAATACCCTACACAGGGTCTACACCGTTAACTCTCGGTTTATGTCAAGATAAGGGTCTAGCTAAGGATGTTCTTAGAGCTAATGGCATACCAACACCAAAGTATCGAGTAATGAAAGTCTTTGAGCCCCCAGAGGGATTAAGCTTTCCACTTATAGTTAAGCCTTTGAGAGAGGATGCTAGCATAGGGATTACTAAGGATAGCTTTGTTAGAAACCTTGCAGAGCTAGAGAGACAAGTGAAGTATGTAATTAGCACTTATGAGCAGCCAGCTCTAGTCGAAGAGTACATCAGTGGAAGAGAGTTTAACGTCTCTATATTAGGCAACGATGAACTTGTTGTTCTACCGATTTCAGAGATAGTTTTTGAATATGATGAAGACCCTAAAATAGTCGGCTACAAGGCTAAGTGGTTTAAAGATAGTGAAGAATATGTGAAGACCAAGCCCCTCTGCCCTGCTAAGATAGATGCCCCCCTCAAGAGCACGATTGAGGAGATAGCTATCAGAGCATATAGAGCCTTAAAGTGTAGAGATTACGCGAGGATCGATGTACGCTTAGACGCTAGAACTGGGATGCCGTACGTCCTCGAGGTTAATCCTAACCCAGACATATCGCCAGATTCAGGCTTCGTACGCTCATTGAGAGCTGCTAGAATATCTTTTGAAGAATTTGTAGAGATGATAATAAGCTTCGCACTTAAGAGAGCGAAGCAAAATCCTAGACAGCATTGAGAAGTGATCTTCTCACGGTATCTTTACCAGAGACTTATTCTTAAACAATTGCTGCATGCCGTATCTCTTTAAGGCTTGCCATAGAATGGTGCATATCAGCTCATCGTACGTAAAGCCTAGAGCTCTCGCAGCTTCTGGTAAGCATGAGTGAGCCCTTGGATCCGGAATTAAGCCAGGTAGAGGATTAACCTCTAAAACCCTTGGCACTCCGTCCTTATCTAACCTCATATCTATACGACAAAGATCTCTACAGTTTAAAACGTTAAAGGTCTTAATTGCGATCTCCTCCACTTCCCTCTTTAAGTCACTTGGTATCCTCGCCGGGCACTCGAATATGTCTAATGGTCTTTCAGGCGTATCCCAAACCCACTTAGCCTCGTAAGAGTATATTGGATTTGCACCGTTTGGTAGCCTCTCAAGGTGTATCTCTACGATTGGTAGTACAACTGGCTCCTCGTTACCTATTAGCCCAACTGTGAACTCTCTTCCAGGCATGAATTCTTCGACTATAGCTGGCTGATTGTAGGTCTTGATAACCCATGAGACCTGTCTCCTCAAGCTATATTCATCTCTCACTAACGAGCTGTTTCTAATACCCTTGCTAGAGCCTTCAAGTAGCGGCTTAACTACTAGTGGAAACTCCAGTTCTCCACTTAACTTCTCATCTGGTCGTTTAAAGACCTGGAATTTTGGTGATGGAACTCCGTAGGCGCTAAGAACCTTGTGGGTCAAGGCCTTATCTAGGCATATAGCTAAAGTCGATGAACTAGAGCCCGTATAAGGTATTCCAAGCATCTCTAGTATTGCTGGGATATGTGATTCTCTGCTCTCACCACGTAGACCTTCAGCGATGTTGAAGACTATATCAGGTCTACATCTGCATAGCTTAATGTATGCCTCCTCGTTAGCCTCTATCTTTATTACCTTGCATCCGCCCTTCCTTAAGGCCGAAGCGATGGCATCAACGGTGCTCTCGTCGTCGTATTCTACATAGTAGTCCTCTGGCAAGCTATTGTCCTCAACTTTCCTTCTAAGATTGTACGTTAAGCCAACTCTAAGAGTCATGGCAATCCCTTTCTATCTTTGCTTCTAATGTACGGCTATCAACCCCTTCATGTGTGGTCGCGCTTGTGGATAAACGAATATCTTCCCCTCGTAGTTCCTTAAAACGACTTTCTCATCATCAATTGAGATTATGTAGTTCGGCTCGATGGGTATCTTACCTCCTCCGCCCGGTGCATCAATAACGAAGCGTGGCACAGCTAATCCAGAGGTCCAGCCAATTAGAGACTCTATTATTTTGATGCCAACTTCAACCCTAGTCCTGAAGTGAGATGCTCCCTTCACTGGATCCATTTGGAAGAGATAGTAGGGTCTAACGCGCATCTTAAGCAACTTCTGACAGAGCTCCTTCATTACCTCTGGACTATCGTTAACCCCTTTTAATAGGACGGATTGGTTTCCAAGTGGTATACCTGCATCAGCTAGCAATCCACATGCTCTCTCAGATTCCTCTGTTATCTCACGTGGATGCTCAAAGTGTACGTTCACGTATAATGGGTGATACTTCTTAAGAATGTTGCATAGCTTTGGTGTTATCCTCTGAGGTAGCGTACATGGAACTCTCGTACCTATCCTTATGATCTCAACGTGAGGTATCTCGCGTAACTTCTTTAGCAGGAACTCTATCTTCTCATCTGGAAGCATGAATGGGTCTCCACCAGATAGAAGTACATCTCTAATCTTTGGTTTCTCACGAACGTAGCTTATTTGCGCCAAGTAGATTTCATCAGTATAACTTACCTCTGGTCTACCAACCTTCCTTTTCCTCGTGCAAAATCTGCAATAGGTAGCGCAACTATTTGAAACACACATTAAAACCCTATCTGGGTACCTATGCACTAAGCCTGGTACTGGGCTCATAACCTCCTCGCTTAGTGGATCCTCATAGCCGTAGAGGTCTTGGAGCTCAAGAGGACTTGGTATGCACTGCTTCCATATTGGATCTTCAACCTCCTCTATGAGGTTAAAGTAGTACCTAGAAATGAACATCGGATAGACTTCTGCAACTTTTTTAATGGGCTTTATGTCGACATCGAATCTCTCGAGGATTTGCTCTGGTCTGGTTATGCTTTCTTTGAGAATGCTTTTCCAATCTTCATCCATAAATGCTTCGCGCTCGCAATGTACCAAAGCTTAGGTCGCTTAAGCTCTGACTATTTAAAGTTTTCTATTGGAAATCTTGGTTCTTTAGGAACCCCTAGGTCTTCATTTAAAGGCTTAGTAAATAGACGTACTCATTATGACGTGAACCGTCCTTAAACTCCCTACTCCTTCTAACATACTCTAACTTGAACTTTAATTTTTCAGCCACTCGCCTCATAGCAATGTTCTCCTCTAAAGTTTCGATGATGAGCTTCTTGGCGCCTAGCTCTTTAGCCAGCTCTATAGCTTTCTTCACTAGCTTCGTTGCTATACCTTTCTTCCGGTAATCTGGATGAACACTTACCCCTATGCTCCTCACGTGCTCCTCATACTCAACCATTCGCCATAAAGCTAGGAAACCAACTATACGACCATTAACTCTAGCAACTAATACCTCAACTTTATTGTTATTCTGTAAATCCTGAAAGAACTTCTTGTAGTCTTTGAACTCCTTATCAAAATCCTCGTAGGCATAGTCTGGAAGCCACTTTCTAACATCCGGATGCAACTCGATACTAACTATAGCTTTAATATCCTCGTCTTTTAGTGGATTATGCTTGACATTAATTATCTCCAACTCCAAGTTATCACCTAAGAATTGTTGCAAGCAAGCTTCTTCCTCCAAAATTTCCCCTCACATCAACGAATGATCTTAAGGCACACACATTAGTACTGACAACACCATCAATAGCTCGCACATTAATAAGTTAGGGTACATAAAAGCATTATCGTGTTAGCTAACTTAAACTTCAATGACCAGCTTTAAAAATGTCTTGGAAGAATGATGTAACCGTATCACTCACTTCGTCCTCGTAGCCAAACCAGAAGTGATCTGCTCCCTTGACTAAAATGAGTTTCTTCGGCTCAGCTATCATGCCGACTACTTCCTCGATAGTGGCACTCACAAACTCGTCTTGATCGCCCCAAACAATTAGCTTTGGTTTACGAATGTACCTAAGATTATCGAAGTTGTAGAAGGCGAATGGAGGAGATATTAAGGCTAAAGCCTTAACTCTAGGATCCTCTGCTGCACGAGAAGCTACGTAAGCTCCGAAAGAGTAGCCTGCGATGCCAAACAACTTAAGGGCTTGTGGGTCAATGGTTTCTAGGAAGTTGAGGGCTGCTTTCACGTCCATTACTTCACTAACCCCTCCATCGTAGACCCCCTCACTGAATCCTACTCCTCTAAAGTTGAAGCGAAGTGTGATGAGACCTGAGCTCTCTAACTTTCTACATAGCTTCTCAACCATGATGTTGTACATGGATCCACCATAGAGAGGATGAGGGTGGCAGACCACTATAGCTGGCACTCTTCCCTTAACTTCAGAGGGAAGGTGGAGGATGCCTTCAAGAACTAGATATCCACTCTTGAAGCTAACTCTCCTCTCCATCCTAGAACCTCCACGAAGAGCTATATGGGGTCAAGTTCTCATAAATTAACTTAGCTATCTAAGCTATCACTTATGCGTGATATGAAGCTTCCTACGATGATCTAGTGCTCCAAAGTAGTCTACTTCATCATTCTAGTTATTAAAGCCGTACCATTTTGGTAAATCGGAAGTGTGAGCATAGAGGAAGAGCTAAAGTTTTCTGATCATAATAATAAGTAGAGATGGGGTTTAGAAAATGAAGAGAAAGGAGGTAGTAGGTCTAGTAGTGTCGCTAGTGCTTTTAGTATTGCTTCTAGTGCCTTACTCCATTCCTCTTTCACCATACAGACTCCTTACCCTTACAGATCCTACTTCAGGTGTATGGGTAAATGCTGTGGTTGCTAAGCTTCCAGCCGATAAGAGGGTTGTGATACCTGGCTTAACAAGTCAAGTGATAATCGTGATTGACAGGTATGGAGTTCCACACATATTTGCAGATTCAGATAAGGACCTTGCTTTTGCTATTGGATATATACATGCAAATGACAGGCTCTGGCAAATGGATCTTCAAAGGAGGCTAGTGGAAGGCCGATTATCCGAGATATTTGGTAGCATAGCTTACGACGTAGACTTGTTCCAAAGAATTATTGGGTTGCATAGAGGTGCTGAAGCCAGTCTCCAACTAATTAAGGCTAAACATCCTGAACTATACGAATTATTGGAGGCGTATTGTAGTGGCGTAAATAAGGCGATTGAAGAAATGAAGGCAAGCAAAGGACTTCCAGTAGAGTTTAAGCTATTAGGGTATGAGCCAGAACCTTGGACACCACTAAACGTTTTTGAGATAGCAAGGCTTATTGCTTGGGGGTTAACGGGGACCTTCGCTGACATCGAGCTCTACTTGCTGTACTCAAGACTTGGAGACAAAGTCTGGGAGCTTATTCCTCTCGATCGATATTTAGAGACATATATCGTGAAACCTGGTCACAAAGTTGTTCTTGGCAATTACTCGGAACTTGCTGGAAGGCTTGTTGCACTACCTATACACATGAACAGCAAAGACGTGATGTCAATACTTGAGTGGAAGAGATCTGTGGATGCCTGGATGCCACCTATAATTGACGCCTTTGCATCGAACAATTGGGTGATTAGTAGAGCTTTAACTGATACTGGCAAGCCAATCTTATGCAACGATCCACACCTACAGTTAACTGTACCACCTGTATGGTACGAACTTCATTATGCTGTTAGAAGCGGTGGCGAGCTCTTCATTGTTAGAGGAGTTACTTTTCCAGGTATCCCGCTTGTGGTTATAGGAAGCAACCAATACGTTGGCTGGGGCTTCACGAACGTCATGGCCGATCAAATAGACTTCTACTACTATGAGTGGGCAAATGAAACCCATTACTGGTACAAGGGCGAGCTTCGCAAGATAGATCGGAGGAAGGAGGTCATAAGGGTCAAGACTGATGGAGGCTACGAAGAGAGATCGATTTACATAAACTTCACGGTTCACGGTCCCTTAATAGAGAGGGGAGGAGCACGATTTGCTATGTGCTGGATTGGCCATAAAGGGACAACGGAGGCTGTTGCTATCTGGAAGTATTCACGTGCACGCAACATTAGTGAATTCTTCGATGCGATGAACTACTTCCAAACACCTCCACAGAACCACGTGGTTGCAGACATTTACGGCAACATAGGGTGGAGGGCATGCGGTAAATATCCCAACAGAACGTATCCTAACGGAACAAATGCTGTAGCACTTAACCCACTACTACCTCGACTTCCAATAAATGGCAGTGCACTCGACGTTGTTGAGTGGAACGAGGAAGACTGGATAGAGCCGTGGGAGGCTCCTCAACTATTGAATCCACCATGGGGGTACGTGGTGACAGCCAACAACAAACTAGCTTCTGTAAGCGATTATCCATTCATCTACGACGTTGCTTGGACATTTGCAGACTACTATAGAGCCTTCAGGATTACTGAGCGTATTGAGGATATCATAAGGAGTGGGCGAAAAATCACGATGAATGACATGCGTAGCATACAGAACGATGTTCAATTCGTACTTGCAAGGAACTTAACCCAACTCTTAGTGAGCGTGGCTGATGGAGAAATTAAAAGCATACTTAAAGCGTGGAGCTACGAAATGAGCATTGATTCTCCTGCGGCAGCCATCTTTATAACATGGTACAAGTACTTCAAAATGTACACCTTCATTGATGAACTAGAAGAAAAGGGTCTTAGAGACTATTGGGATAGAGTCCCAGATAGCACATTAGAATACTTAGTGCTGTACAATCCGAAATCTAAGTGGTTCGATGACATTACGACGAAAGGTTTAGTCGAAGATGCAGTTGACATCGCAAAGAGGGCACTCAACGCAGCAGTCGAGGAGCTTAAAGGCATATTCAAAACCGATGATCCTCATAAGTGGAGGTTGGGCGAACTTCATAAACTACGTGCTGAGCATCAACTAGGAACCGTGTTTAGGGGACTTAGCTATCCGGCTTGGGAGGCTCCTGGTTGGAGCGATTGCGTAAACAACATAGCGAAAGGCGGTGGTCACGGCCCCTCTTGGAGGATGATACTAAACTTCGCTAACCTGAATGACAGCCTATGCGTAATTCCAGGTGGACAATCAGGCAACCCGTTTAGTGAGTGGTATTACGATCAGCTTAGAATGTGGCTTGATGGCAAATACAAGACCATGAGTTTTCCAGCTAAGTCGGAGGACGTTAAGGATGCTGTATGTAGGATCATACTTACACCTACTGGTTGAGAGGTGATGGCATGCGAAGACTTGGTTTACTGATCTGCTTGCTCATAACCTTAGTCATAGCGTGTGCACTTGAGCTAACGAGGATATGGGTGCTACTCGTCATTGCAAGCATAGTAGGTGGTTTTCTATCAAAAAGCTTCGTAAAAGCAGTGATCGCAGGTGGGCTAGGCTTGTTGATGTGCTGGATAATATATCTAGGAGCATATTATGTAATGAACCCTATTGGAGTAGGCATCGCAGCATCAATGTTCTCATTGATCTTAATCATTTCCTTAGTTCTAGTCTTAGTTCTAGGACTACTTGGAGCATCATTCGGTTACTTCCTTTCACGAGTGTTGGAGAGACAAAGAGGTAAGGTCTAAACCTCCATCTTTCTTTACCCTCATAGTGTTCTTTAAGCCAAAAAGAAAGAGTTTTATTGATGGTTTAGGACGCTATTGTGGTTGTTTAAACTCGTAGAAGAGTAAGCTGCATTTACCGCATACGTTTACGGATGCCCTTACCTTCCTCGTCATACCAACAGTTATCAAGACTAAGCCGTAATTTGCTGAAGAAGATCCACATCTAGGGCACTTACCCTCGTATTCCGACATGGTTTCACTTCCATAATGAATTATAGGGACTTAGTGTAAAGAAAATTTCGTATGCATATATTAAGTAGCTTCATGTGTGTTAATAGAAGATCAAGATAGTTCAGCCTAGGAACTAGACCCTCTACGATTAAAGCTCATTCCTTTAATTCATTCCTTCAAGTTTCCCGATTAGGACTGTGGAAACTCACTTATACTTCACTCAACATCATTTAGTATGGTGGAACTTGTGAGGGTCGCTTTAAACAAGACGCTTGGACCCATACTATTATTGGTAGGAGTGGGACTAATTCTCTTCGTCGTGTACGTAGCATACAATGAGTACTTGTCTGCTAGCAACATACTGATTTCCAAAACTCTTCAAACTTCGCTTGTGGAGATATTGTCGTTATTCTCGATAATAGCTGTTAAGGCTATATTCCTCTCGTTCATAGTTTGGGGAGGAAGCCTACTCCTCTCTAATGGGATAAAGCTACTTCATGGAGAGAAGGAGGAGAAGGGAGAGAAGCGTTGAGATCGCCCACGATACTAGCAATAGTCTTCTTCATCGTCATAGCCGTACTCCTCTACCCATTACTCCTGTTTGCTATCGAAGTACCACAAAATCCATCATTTCTTGGGCTCCAAGTTAAGGGTGAAGCACTTAATGAGACACACGTCCTCTTAAGAATTGAAGTTTCGTATTCTGGCTCCATCCCTATGACTGACGTAAAAATGAAGTTGGCTGAGAGGATTTTTGATATAGGCGATCTACATGCTGGAGACGTTAAATCCATCACTACCATAGTTAGAATAGAAGAGTTTAATGAGATGCAGCGAGCACCCTTCGCCTTCAAGTTTAGAATTGCAGGTCTCTACAGCGTTGAGGTGAAGGGAGTTGGTTAGCACGATATTAAAGACCATCTCACGTGGAGTAGTGGGGGCCGTAACGGGTTTAATCTACTTCTTTCTTTACGTGGCTGCATTACCAAGTGTCTTTCAACGTATAGCTGGTTTACCAGTAGGCATAGAGCTACCAATGGATTTCCTCACGATACTTACAGTCTTCATAGCACTTGGTATAGCTGAAAACGTTGCACCAACTATATCCAGTGCAGTCTTCAGAGTGTTATCAAAACTTGTTGGAGCCTCTTATCTCTACTTCGCATTGAATGGTGGAATCGTTTCAGCAAACATTGCTAACTTCATTGTGACTCTTGACGTATCTTTGCTCATCTACATCATACTTGCTGGAAGCATTATAATTGGTGTTTTAGATGCAGCAACATATGCTTGTAGAAGCTCCTTGAAAGAGTAGCTCACCGCTTTATCGAGTTTTCGAAACTTATAAGCGCTTCACATCTCTTGTTAGAGAAGCCTAATATCTAGCTCACTATGTATCCGCCACATGGATATGAAAGTCTTAAATTTAATGATGAACATACTCACATCTTATGATCAAATTTACCACAAGGTTTCGTCTGACTTAATCATCGTAATGTGATCTACAGTATCAGCAACAAGCTAACAGATGAATATTTCAGCTTGAGAAGACCAAGTTAGTATGACCACAGCAAAAGCTGGTATCTATGAAGTATGGATCAATAAGCTCAAGGTTGAGGGAGGCGGTAGGAGGCTTCAAAATTTCACTGAGCTTAAGCTTGAGTGGCACGGTTATTGAGGGAATGGTTCTTACATTCTTTGCTTATAACATAGTTCTGTTAGCAGACTTCGCACACTGGTTAATAGATACGATCCTCGAAGCTCTCTTCGTAACCTCATTGAGCTATGCTTCTAAATCTTACAGAAGGTTTCCGTTAGGCATCATAATGCTAGAGTCTATCTTAGTTACATTAGTAGCTCTCGTGATGATTGGAGTTTACGGGTACTTCTTCGTAAACTACTTTGCAAGCTATACTCCACAAGAATTGAGTGGGGAATATCACCCAGCATTAGCTCTTGTGACAGTTCTTGGAGGAGTATTCACTGCCATAGCTATGAAGATTCAGAAAAAGCGCTATGAAAGGCTTGGTCTAAAAGCCATTAAAATAGACTACCTGCATGCTGTTATAGATACTTTCGCAGCGGCAGTAGCAACAACCGGCATGCTGACAATTAGCTATACGGGAAATCCCGGTTACGAAGCCTTGTTTACGGCGTTGCTAACATTATTCGTCTTCCACGGAATTGTTGAGGTGCTACGCGACACTTTTAAGACCATTATAGGGAGGAACGTAGAGGTTGAACTAAGGTTAAAGATATTCGAGAAGCTTGTAAGGTGTCTAGAGAGGGTTCACGTGAAATTCGTGGATGCTAGAAGAATAGGCTCTTTTTACATAGTTTCAATTCACGTAGAGGTGAATCCTAAGACTACTATTGAAGAAGCATATAAACTTCGAAACCAAATGATAGATCTAATCAGAGAAGAAAGTGACTTGATATACCACATCGACGTGTATATGTCACCACGCAGAAGATTCAAGAAAAAATATAAGTAAATGCATTGATGCAAGGGCACCATCATTTCGCGTAATAGCTCAGAGTTAAAAGGTCATGCTAAGGACGCAAAGTTTCACAGTAAAGTAGCGTGGCGAATATTAATGTCGTGAGAGCTACGTATCTACGAGCAGGTTTTGCGATTTTACCCTGATAATCCCATACATCATAAGTTTGTTATTTTCTCCTAAATATCGCATACATCGCCTTGTAGATAGAGACTAAAGCTATAGATGCACTTAAGCTTACTATTAGCACCTCAATCATAAACAACCCCATTTTTAACGAGGAAGTAAACCTTAATACTCGTGCTTTATAAGCAGCCATCAAAAACCGAACATCGAAACCTCCAACACATTTACAATTTTACAATCATGTTTAGCGATTTTAGAAGTACTTGCTAGTAGCTTTCTCGTATCAAAATTCTAGGAGAAAACTTTTAATGTGTTCTTAAGAGCCTTTGACTCGGCATCTAGCCTTAAAAGAGTTCTTAATAGTCACTAAGCAAAGTAACAATCGAAGGGACTTCATGCTGGAATTGTGGAAGCCTATTAAACATCACCCTACAAAACACGGCACTATCCTTATTGAGGTTAGAGGGAATTATTTAGACTTCTTCATAAAGTTGGCTGTAGAAGCGGTGTAGCTCTCCGGTGTTCTTATTAAGCACAACCACATAAAATAATGTATGAGAAAGGGTCTACCAAAGAAGGGTTTAAGCAAGGAAGAGATAATTCAAAGACTAAATGAGTATTGTAGAGACGATGCTGATCCATTTAGTGGGAAGCTCTTTACGATAGCATTTGAACCAGGTGTCGAGGAGCTCAGGGCAGTTGCCTTTGAAGTTCTCAAGATGTTTGCTTTTAAGAACATGCTTGACTTCACGGAGTTTCCAAGCATGATTAGAATGGAGAAGGACTTAATTGATATTGCTTCCTCGTTGGTGCATGGTGATGAACAAGTCACTGGAACCTTCACATTTGGAGGTACAGAAAGCGTCTTTCTTGCGGTGAAAGCAGCTAGAGATAGGTTCATTTTAAGCAGGGGGATGATAACGATTCCAGAAATAGTGATGCCAGTAACAGGACATCCCTGCTACGATAAGGCAGCAGAGTACATGGGTCTTAAGGTTAAGAGAGTTAGAGTTGACGAGGAGAGCTTAACAGCAGATCCTGATGCCATAAATGAAGCTATAACTGAGAATACAGCAATGATAGTTGGTTCTACGCCAAACTGGCCATTTGGGACTATAGACCCAATAAAGGACCTAGCTGAAATAGCCTTAGACAAGAACATATGGATGCATGTCGATGCATGTGTTGGCGGTTTCGTGCTACCATTCATGAAGAAGCTTGGTGAGAACATTCCAGAATTCGATTTCAGGATAGAGGGCGTCTGCTCCATCTCTATGGACCCCCATAAATATGCTTACACACCAATTGGAGCATCCATCGTACTTTTCAGGAAGAAGTTCTATAAGATGTTCTCTCAATATGCGAACATTAGGTGGCCAGGATACCCGATAGTTAATCCAGCAGTCCTATCTTCACGCTCAGAAGCTCTCTTAGCTGCAGCTTGGGCTATACTCCACTTCTTAGGTGAAGAGGGCTATATGGAGCTTGCAAAGAAGTTAGTGAGTGCGAGAAACAAGATAGTTAAAGGCTTAAAGGAGATAGGCTATAAGATTATGGGCGAGCCATCGGTTATAGCCGCCTTCACCTCTGATGAACTCAACCTCTTCACTCTTTGTGATGAGATGGCGAAGAAGGGATGGCTCTTTCTACCACAAAAAGGAATAGCAAACATGAACATTCCACCTAGCGTACATCTAACAATTACTCCGATCCACGACGATTTATCTGACCTCATGATCTCTGACCTCAAAGTTTGCACAGAAGCTGTGAAGAAAATGCCTCCACGAGAAGCAGAAGGACTTTTGGAAATGTTCGGAACCATATTCAGCATGCTCGTGCCTGGAGAAATGGACTTGGCTACGCTGGGAAAGATACTTTCAGATATGGAGAGGATGGTTAACGTTTACGGTGAAAGAATATTAAAGATACTGGGTTTAGAGAAAGGTTTTCCCAAGGAGATGGGCATGATCTATCAGCTCTTAGCATCACTTCCTCCAGAAATCGCAGAACTGTTAACTAACTACGTAGTTATAGAGATCTTCAGTAGAGGGATTTAGTAAGCGAATTCCCCTTTATTCCCTCTTTTAGTTTTTTAACCAGCATGAGATAACAAACCTCCCCTTACACCACGTTAAAAATTAGAGACGAAGTCACGTGATCTTAGTGCTCAGTCACTTCATGATTCACAGTAATTCTAAATACTTACTATCTCATTGAAGTTAAACAAGCTTTAATCAAGTTTTCTATATTAAGTTTAAAAAAATGTTGAAGAATGATGCTTAAGTGGGGATGCTGATCCCTCATCATAGCCTAGTTTACAGCAAAGCTTTCATTTATGTGCTTGTTTAACTTTCCTCATAAATTCCTCGAAATACTCTTCTTCGCTTTTGCCAGTAATCCTCTTAAAGTACTTGTCCTCCTCTATCCCAGCAATGATCTTCGCTAACTGCTTCTTCGCCTCGATGTTTCCTCGCCTCCAGATCATTATCTTCTGCGCTTGAGGAGATCCAGCACCATGCAGTGACTCTACTAGGTGTGCACCTATGGAGAGAGCCTCAATAAGCCTAAGCATTCGAATTCTATGCTCTGTGGGTACTTCAGCAACTCCCTTGCAGTACTTCTCTACAAACTTCCCAATCTTTGGATGCTTAAAGTCTCTTTCTGAGGGACAAGTTGCAAGTAGGCCTCCGGCAATGTCTTGTGCCAACCTCGACCATTCATAGGGAAACCTAGTTATGAGGAGCTTCGTAACGTTAGCGAGTAATGGGTTAGGCATGTAGGCTCCAGAGGGCGTCTTGTAGCCTTCGTATGAGCATGCAAGCGAGCCACACCAACAGGCCTCTGCCATAAACATCATCTCAGTGATTTTATCGATTACGTGCGATGCATTAGCAACTCCGATGTACTCAGCAATATTTGTAGTTGCACCAACGAGCACATCGGCAACACCAACTTTGCAGCCACCATAGTTCTGTCTATGGAATGTTGCAAAGATCTCTACGAGCTCTCCTGCAAACTCGTACTCTCCACACATGAAGACCCTTTCCCAAGGCACGAAGACGTTGTCGAATATTATCAGGGCCTCACCGCCAACAGCTCCATACTTAGCGTTACCACAATCTATGAAGCTTTCAAGTCTTCTAAGCTCGTTTGGCTGCCTTCCAAAGATCAAGTACACACCTTCTGTGTCGACGGGGACAGCGAAGGAGACAGCATAATCTTTGTCTTCTGGACCTAAAGCCCTCGTCGGCATGACGATTATCTCGTGAGAGTTCGCAGCCCCAGTTATGTGGGCTTTCGCTCCTCTAACTATTATTCCAGCTTCCGTCTTCTCAACTGCGTGGACATACATGTCTGGATCTTTCTGCTGATGAGGTCTTAGCCCTCGATCGCCCTTCACATCAGTCATCGCACCAGCACACATCAAATCATTCTTTTGAACGTAGAGCAAGTACTTCTTGAGTCTCTCATGGTAATCAGTGCCAAGCTTCTTATCTACGTCATAAGTTACTATGTAGAGTGCATTGAGAGCGTCGAAGCCAACGCATCGTTGAAAGCATGCTCCAGTCTTTTGACCAAGAAGTCGCATCATCTTTACCTTCTTAACAAGGTCCTCAGTACTTTGATGTATGTGAGTGAACCTATTGATCTTCTCTCCAGTAAGGTGGGATCTCGCCGTCATAATTTCTTCGTAATCAGGCTCATGAGCCAGCTCGTACGTCATCGCCGCTGCATTAACATGTGGTCTGAGCACTGGATGGTCGGCAACGCTTTCGACTTCTTTACCCATGAAGTATACTTTAGGCTTAAGCTTCTTCAGACTCTCTACGTACTCTCTCCCAGTCATCATCCTTCAACACCTTCAACTCATTATCTATAGGAGGGTATTATCTTCCTAGCCAACGTCTCAAAGACAAACTTAGGGTCTGGTCCTGCATTCACTAATACGAAGTGCTTGACTCCAGCTTTCACAAACTCTTCAACCTTATTTGCACAGTCCTCAGGTGTCCCAGCAATCGAGAATTCAAGAGCTACCTCATCAGGAACGTACTTGTTAAGTTCTTCAAATAGCTTGAGACCCTCTTCTGTGACCATGATGTTAGAGTACGTTACTTCTAACAGATGAGGAGGAATCTCTACATCATAGCCAGCCTCTCTAATGCCCCTTAGTGAAGGGGCTATCAGTGACTTTATTCGCCTTAATTGGTTCAAGGCATCTTCACGCTTCTCAGCCATCACTACATAGACGTATAGACCAGGTTCAAAGTTCTCTAAAGATCGTCCAACTGATTCTGCTATCTTCTTCAGCT
>QNVF01000015.1 GCA_004347965.1 Candidatus Nezhaarchaeota archaeon WYZ-LMO8 | reverse complement strand
CAGATGTCGTAGTAACGAGGAGATCTTTACCTACACGTTCTAGACATAACTCTTAACTGGCAAGGCTAATTTAGCCTTTACGTGCCTTACCTCTATGTCGGGTGTGTCAGGTGCCTATCCTATCTTTGGCATTGAAGAACTTGATGATTGCTTGGGAAAACTTGTATAAGGCATTGTAATTGATGGGTGAAGCTGTCATGTACATTATAGCGATAGATAGTGGAACTACAGGTAGTCGTGTGGGGCTTTTTAATGAAGAGGGCAAGCCAGTAGCATGGTGCTATAGAGAGCATACACAAATATATCCACATCCTGGCTGGGTTGAGCATAACCCCATCGAAATATGGGAGAACGTTAAGTACTGCATTAAAGAGGTTATAGCTCGAAGCTATGTCAAGCCGAGCGAGATAGTTGGGATAGGTGTTACAAATCAAAGAGAGACTGTCGTAGCCTGGAACCCAAAGACTGGAATGGTTTATGGCAACGCCTTAGTATGGCAAGATAGGCGAACAGTAAAGTACGTTGAATACCTAAGAGAGAACTACTTAGAGATTATAAGAGCTAAAACGGGGCTCATACCGGATCCCTACTTCTCAAGCACCAAGATATGGTGGATGCTAGATAACATCGAAGGACTACGTGAAAGAGCGAAGCGAGGTGAAGTGATCTTCGGAACAATAGATACGTGGATCATATGGAACCTATCAAGAGGGTCTAGAGAGTGCTTAACTCCAGAGTTTAATGGAGCCTTCGTGACTGATTACAGTAATGCAAGTAGGACCATGCTGTTCAACATAAGAAGGCTTGAGTGGGATCCTGAGCTAGCAGAAGTACAGGGGATGATACCAATAGAATCTCTACCATTAACTAGACCCAGCGTAGATAGGGATTTTTATGGATACACAGGATCAGAGGTGAGATCGATCTTAGGCTCTGTTGAGATACCAATAGCAGGTGATGCAGGAGATCAACAAGCAGCTCTATTTGGACAAGCTTGCTTTAAGGAGGGAGATGTAAAGTGCACTTACGGTACAGGCAACTTCATACTACTGAACACTGGAGATGATGTAACGCTATCAGAGCATGGCCTTCTAACCACAGTATACTATAGTGATAAGCCCAAGTCAGCTTACTATGCTCTTGAAGGCAGTATATTCGTGACGGGTGCTGCTATTCAATGGCTTAGAGATGGTCTAAAGATTATAGAGGTTTCAGCTGAAGTGGATCCTCTAGCTGAAGCAGTTCAAGATACTGGTGGAGTATACTTTGTCCCAGCCTTCACAGGATTAGGTGCGCCTTACTGGGATCCATACGCTAGAGGGCTGATAATCGGTATAACTAGGGATACTACGAGGAAGCATATTGCGAGAGCTGTACTCGAATCGATAGCGTATTTAACTCGCGACGTAATCGAAGTAATGAAGTTAGATGCGAGGAAGGAGATAAGCAAGCTGAAAGCTGATGGTGGAGCTTCTAAGAGCAACTTTCTAATGCAGTTTCAAGCAGACATTCTTGGGATCAAAGTCGTTAGGCCAGTGATCTACGAGACTACCAGCTTAGGCGTGGCGTTCATGGCTGGGCTTGCGACAGGAATTTGGAGGTCATTAGAGGAATTATGTAGGATATGGAAGGCTGAGAAGGTTTTTGAACCGAAGATGCCACTTGAAGAGCGAGAGAGACTATACGGCAATTGGAAGGCAGCAGTTAAAAGAGCTCTCAACTGGGCTAGGGAAGTCTCTTAAACATCAGGAAGCTTGAAGAAGTGATGGTATTGAGGGTAATCATTGTAGGTGCTGGAGTGATTGGAGCTAGCATAGCTTACGTATTTTCCACGATCAAGAACGTGGAAGTCATCGTAGTAGAAAAGGAGCCTGATGTTTGTTGGGGTGTTAGTAAAGCCAACACGGGGATCATACATCCAGGTCACGAGGAAGATCCTAGGGCCCACCCTCTTAGAGCAAAGTTGTGTGTGGAAGGCAATAAAATTTGGAGGGAATGGTCGTCGTTAATGAACATACCCTTTGAAGAAAGAGGAGAACTCATGATATTCACAACACTAGAGGAAAGGAGAGAGGCTTTAAAGTATGTTGAGTTTGCTAAGCTAAACAATGTACCTGGAGTTTCCCTACTTGAGGGACAAGAAGTCCTGATGTTAGAGAGGGGTGTGGCACCAAGCGTGCTCGGTGCTGTGTATGCTAAGACAGCTGGCATCATAAGTCCTTTCGAAGCAACCATAACGCTAATCGAGAACTCTGTTGCTAATGGTGCAAAGCTTCTGGTTAACACCGAGGTTAAGAGAATCATCATTGAGAATGGAGAGGTAAGAGGTGTTGAAACCAATAGGGGCATCATAGATGGAGATGTCGTCGTAAATGCTGCAGGGCTCTACTCAGATAAGCTAGCACACACAGCTGGCGTAGAGCTAGACTTCAAGATAAGACCAAGGAGGGGACAATATATAGTTTTTGAGAGAGATGTTGAACCTAAGCCGAGGGTTATTCTTCACACAACGCCTACCCCCTTAACCAAGGGGGTTTACGTTGTGACGACAGTTCACGGAAACCTACTCATAGGACCTACAGCTGAAGATCTAGACTACGACGAGAAGGAGAACACTGCCACCACTGAGACTGGTTTAGAGCAGCTAATTAAGGAGGCTTCGAAGATATACAGGATACCGCCAAGATCAAAGGTTATAAGGTTCTTCAGCGGTTTAAGACCTGAACCACCTGATGGTAATTGGCTAATAAAAGCTTATGATGATCCATGGGGCTTGATTAGCGTAGCAGGAATTAGGTCTCCTGGACTAACTGCTGCTCCTGCAATAGCATACTACGTAAAGGAGATTGTCGAGGAGGTCTTCGACCTAAAGTTCGAAGGTAAGGAAGAGATTAAAGTGATAAAGAGCATGGAGAGAATGGCTGAGAAAAGCTACAAGGAGATTGACAAGCTGATACGACAAAACCCCGATTACGGTGAAGTGGTTTGCTACTGCAACGTGGTCTCAAAGGCTGAAGTGCTTGAAGCTTTACGAAGAACCCTTGAAATCGGGGCTGTACCCACGATTGATGGAGTAAAGTTTAGGACTACAGCTGGCTTTGGCAGGTGTCAAGGATCTAAATGTAGGATAAACGTTGCTCAAATAATTTCTGAAGTCACCGGTAAGCCTCTTCACGCCGTGATGTGGAGGAGGAGCCCGATTGGTATAGGTGATGTTAAGGTACTTTTGAGGCAAGAGATATGAAGAGGGTGAGCTACGACGTAGTTATATTGGGTGGAGGACCAGCAGGACTAGCAGCTGCTACAAAGCTGGCTAAAAGCGGCTTGAAGGTTTTACTAATAGAGAATAGGAAGCACCTCGGTGGAATACCAGTTCAATGCATTCATACAGGGTTTGGGCTCCTCTACTTCAAGAGGGATGTAGCTGGAACTGAGTTTGCACAAGAGCTAGTGGACATGTTCCTAAGCACTGAAGCAGATTACATGGTTAAAGCCCACGTCACCGAGATAAGAGAGAAATCTCATGGTGTCTACGAGCTCTTCGCTATAACTCGTAGCGGCGTTTGTAGGATAGAGTCGAAGGGCTTAATCTACGCTGCAGGTGCGCGTGAAAGAAGCATTTTCGAGATATGGGTGACCGGAGAGAGACCTGAGGGCGTTTACACAGCTGGAGAAGCTCAAGCGTTAATGGATCTATACGGCATAATGCCTGGAAGGGATGTGGTGATTATTGGAAGCGGCGATGTGGGCCTGATAATGGCTCGCAGGTTTGCTGTTGAAGGAGCAAATGTGAAGGCAGTTGTAGAGATCATGCCCTACCCCGGTGGGCTAATTAGGAACGTGGTGTGGTGCCTACAGGACTTCAATATACCACTCTTGCTTAGCCACATGGTGAGGAGGATTGAGGGTAGAAGTAGAGTTGAGAAAGTTGTTGTGTGTAGAGTGGACGAAGATCTAAATCCAATACCAGGCTCAGAGTTCGAGTTAAAGTGCGATACCGTGATAGTCTCAGCTGGCCTTAGACCTGACGTGGACCTACTAGCCAAGCTAGGTGTAGAATTAGAACCTACTACAGGTGGTCCAGTAGTAAACGACCTCCTTGAAGCAAGCAAACCAAGATTACATGTGGCTGGTAATGCACTACTCATAAATGACTTAGTAGATTACGCTGTGGAGCAGGGCGAGTGGGCTGCTGAAGGTCTCTTAGAGAGACTTAACGAAAAAGAAGTCTATAAAGCCGGTATTAAGGTTAAGGTTGGCGAAGGTCTAAGGTTCGTTGTACCCCACTACATTTCAGGATTAAGAGACGTGACGTTTTACATGAGGGCTCAAAAACCCATGAATGATGTGGTATTGGAGGTGGATGAGATAGGATTCCAAGTGGAGCTTTACAAGGCTAGACCTGCAGAGATTATTAGAATCAAGATTCCTGTAAGAGCGCTTGCAAGATCTAAGGAAGTGGGTACCATAACTTTTAATGCAAGAAGCACTTAGTTACCAGGTAATCGAGGTTATCGTTCTACAACGACTTAACACCACGTTAACTTTACGATAAGAAATATTAACTGTTAATTTGAGGTCAATAATTAGGTGTAGTCCATTGGCTTATTTCGAAGATTTTGTAAAGCTTCGAACAGGAGTTGAGGTTTACCATAGATGTTGGACGGCAACGAATAGTAAAGGGCTCATAGTTGGGGTTCATGGATTCGCAGAGCATGGTGGTAGGTACGAGCATGTGGGTAAGTTCTTTGCAGATAACTCTTACGACTTCTGTATAATGGATTTAAGGGGGCATGGGAGAACAGCTGAGAAGACCTTAAGGGGGTACGTGAGGAGGTTTGAGGATTACCTCGATGACCTAGAAGCATACATAGAATACATGTTATCGAGGACTGGGCATGAGAAAGTTCATCTATTAGGGCATAGCATGGGCGGTTTAATAGCAGTTCATTACGCTGGCTACGTAGGTAAGAGCGTGAAGACAATCATCACTAGTGGTGCTGGAGTGTACCTAGCTACTCCAGCTTTGCATAAGCTACTATTGATACTTCTTAGTGTTGTATTGCCTATGAAGAGGCTTGCTCTACCAATAGATCCAAGAGAGCTATCAACCGACCCAGAGGTAGGTAAGAGGTACGTGGAGGACCCGTTGGTGTTTAAGGATCCAACGATAAAGCTCTTAGCCGAACTTGTAGGAGCTTCTCGTAGAGTGTGGAGGTACATTGAGAAGATAGCTGTCCCAGCGTTAATACTGCATGGAGCTGACGACAAGATAGTACCTATAGAAGCATCAAAGAGGCTCTACAGTACTTTAAAGATCCAGGATAAGGTATTAAAGGTCTATCCCAACATGAAGCACGAGATTTTAAATGAAAGAGCAAAGCAGGAAGTCTTAAACGACATATTAAATTGGCTTCAAGACCACAGATAAATCATTCCTCTACTCAAACTACGTGAAGTTTCTTTAAGCAATCAATCAGATCAATTATTCGATTGGACATTGAGGTCGTGCTGTGTTGCAATCAACCTGTGTGCACTTTAAATTGATGAAACATCGGTTACTTAGTCACACTCTATGCATAGCTTTAAATATGTCGGAGTGCTGAACGAAGACCTCAACTCCTAGTTCCTTAGCTTTAACCTCAAGCTTTTCTCTAAGCTCATTTAGGCTGCACTTAGCCTTGCTCATATCGGCAACCATTATCATAGCGAAGAAGCCCCTCAAAACCGTCTGGCTTATGTCCTCAATGTTTACGTTAAAGCTAGCCAAGACACTTGTAATCCCAGCAACTATACCGGGCTTATCAACACCTATGACCGTGATCACTAGGAGATCCTTATCATGAGACTGCATAATTTACACCACAATAAGCAAATTAAGCATCTTTAAAATTTTTAAATGCTTTGAGAAGATAATGCTGAACGCAGCGAGACGAAGAGAAGATAATTAATGAAAATTCAGAGAACCTTAGTGCAATAGGGCTCATGTACTATATTATGAAATATTCTAACTGGATCTTAAAGTTTAAAAATTAGTATCATATAAAAGGATGCTGAAGAGAAAGGTGATTTGATGAAAAGGAATGTTGGAATACCCCTACTTATGATCTTCTTACTGACCTTCAACGTTTTCGCAACAGTGTCGATACCAGTTTTAGCTGAAAGCGGTCCAGCAACAGATATCATTGAATTTAGGAGAGTTCCTGTGGACTTGGCGGCTCAAGCATTAAAGGCTGGTGAGATAGACTACTACATTTTCGGGTTAAGGCCAGCTCAAGCTGAGGCATTGAAAGGCGATCCAGATGTAGTTGTATACTACGCACCTGCCGCTATGGTCAGCATCATACTGAATCCAGCACCAGCACCAAAAGGATCATTAAATCCATTTTCAATAAGAGAAGTAAGGTTCGCATTGAATTACCTAATTGATAGGGACTACGTCGTTAATCAAATATATAAAGGATTTGCAGCTCCAATGGTAACGTTCCTCTCTCAATACGATCCAGACTACGTAACGATTTACGATATCATAGCTAAGTACGACTTTAAGTACGATCCAGTGACCGCTGCCGCCATAATCGATAAAGCATTGACTAAGGCTGGAGCTAGTAAAGTTGAAGGAAAGTGGTACTACAACGGAAGTCCAATAGTCATAAACTTCATTATAAGAATAGAAGATGAAAGGAGAGAGATAGGTGACATGCTCGCCTCAGCACTCGAGAGCGTGGGCTTCACTGTTAACAGGCTTTACATGGCTTTTGGGCAAGCAATACCAATAGTATACGGCACTGACCCTGCGGAATTACAATGGCATCTATACACTGAGGGTTGGGGGAAGTCAGTCCCTGAAAAGTATGACTATTCAACCATCAGCCAATTTGGTGCACCATGGTACGGTTGGATGCCAGGTTGGCAAGAGGCCGGATATTGGCAATACGAGAATTCTACAATAGATGAGCTTGGAAAGAAGATTTACATGGGAATCTTCAATAGTAAGAATGAGAGAGATGAACTCTACAGAAAAGCCACAGAGATGATAATTCAAGAATCCGTAAGAATTTGGGTTGCTACAAGGCTTGAAGTACATCCAGCTAAGAAGGAGGTTAGCGGGTTAACAGAGGATGTGGGAACTGGACTTAGATCACCCCTTAATCCACGAGAAGTCTACATACCTGGTAAAACTACCGTGAAGATTGGTCACCTATGGATTCATACGGAAAGTAGCGCCTGGAATCCTATAGGTGGACACGACGATGTGTACAGCGTAGACATGTGGAGAGCTATACATGATCCATTTATGTGGAGACATCCATTTAGTGGGGCACCTATTCCATTCAGGTGGAATTACAAGGTTACAACGGCTGGACCAACAGGCTCTCTGCCAGTCCCAGAAGATGCCATAATATGGGATGCAGTCTCTGACACATGGAAGACTGTAGGTAAGGGTGTAACTGCGAAAAGCAAGGTCGTATTCGACTTATCAAAGTACGTGGGTTCAAAGTGGCACAATGGTCAGCCAATAACTTGGGCTGACGTTCTGTACGCAATATATCAAGCCTTTGAGATAGCTTATGATCCGGTGAAGAGCTCTATTGAGTCGTCTATAGCAGCAACACTTAGTGAAACACTTAAGCTCTTTAAAGGCTTTAGAATAGTGGATGAGAAGTACCTAGAGGTTTACGTGGACTATTGGCACTTTAGTGACGACTACATAGCCGAGTATGCTGTCATTCCAGGAGGACATTACCCGTGGGAATTACTTGCTGCCATGGACAAGGTAGTCTTCGAAGACAAAGCAGCCATGTACTCGCGGAGCGCCTCTAAGAGCTATGGCGTTCCATGGCTTTCAGTTAATTTAAAGTTGCACGCTGAGCTGGTTAAAACAGCATTAGAGAAAATGAAGTTCAGCGATTATGAAAAAATCTTTAATGTAAGAGGCAAGGCCTATGCAACCGAGACAGAGTTTGAGGCTAGAAGAGCAGCTGACGTTGCATGGTTCAACGATAAAGGTCACTTAGTTATCAGCGACGGGCCATTCTACTTGAATATATTCGACCCGATAGCGCAATACGCTCAACTCAAAGCTTTTAGAGATCCAAGCTACCCGTTCTCAAAGGGTGATTGGTTCTTTGGTAAACCAGAACCCCCCAAGGTAGTTAGTATGGGAGTGCCACTCGTTGTTCCTGGTGGAGCTGCATCAATAATCATAGAGGTTCAAGGACCACCACCTCTTGGAGTAAAGTACTTAATCAAAAACCCAATAACAGGAGACATAGTAAGTCTTGGAGATGCTGAAGCCTTAACAGCGTCGAAGTTTGTTATTAGGATGTCGCCGACGTTCACAGAAGCTTTAGAGCCAGGGCTATACGAGTTGATCATAGCTACGTATAGCGAGCAAGTTGCGTTTGTAGGCACATCTAAGACGTACTTCGACGTCTTTAATGTACGACCTTTAGAATCCACTTTCCGGGATGTTGGAACAGCATTGTCCCAAGAGATAGCGAAAGTAAGTAGTGCTCTAGACTCATTAGCTCAAAGTCTGAGCACCCTCTCAGCGCAAGCAAGTAACGTATTGATGATGCTCATCGTCGTAGCAGTACTCGTCATAGTGGGTATAGTGGTCAGTAGCATAAGTCTTCGAAGACGTTAAAAGTTTAACTCCTTTTTTATTTCATTCCTTTCTTTCCTTTTGTACTTAAAGAAAACTTTATATCTCAAATATGTTCGCAGAGCGCTATATAGTGCTGCACCTTAAGCATGACAAGGTGTTAATGCTTGGGGCTTAAGAGGGCTTTAACACTTAAAGCGGCAAGTCTAGTGGTTGTCTTACTATTCGTTCTACTGCTGACCACAATAATAATAGGTGCTACAGGAATCTCGGATAAGATATTAAATGGCATGGTCCAGGATAACTTAAGGGCTATTCGACAAGAGCTTGCCCGTGAGATAAGAAATCCAGAAGATTTAGAGAGAGCCTTAGAGAAAATTAAGGAGGACCTTATTAGAAGTTATGGCCTAGACAAACCATGGTACGTCAGAATGCCGGACATGATATGGAGGATAGTAACCCTCGACCTTGGCAACTCCAGGACAGTAGTTAGCTTCTCTGGAAGTAATAAAATCTCCGACATAATATTGGAGAGGTTACCTAACACCGTACTTCTCATGATTACGGTCTTAATCATAAACTTCGCCTTAAGTCTGATGATAGGGGTTAGGGTCGCTACAAAGCCTGGTTCTTTCCTTGATAGACTCATTTCAATGTACTCTGCAGTATCTTATGCCTTACCAACGTGGTGGTTGGGAATACTCATGATCCTAGTATTCGCTTTCTACCTCAAGATTTTCCCCTTTGGCGGCATGTATAGCACACCACCGCCGGTAGATCCTTTAGTTCGTAGCCTCGACCTAGTTTGGCATCTCTGTCTTCCAGTATTGACTTTGGTAATAGCAACATCAGGCTCGTGGATCTACATAACTAGGAGCATAGTCATAACGACAGCGCAAGAGGATTTCGTATCCATAGCTAGGGCTAAGGGTCTTTCAGAGAGAATAGTTCTGTGGAGATACATAATTCGACCTGCAGCACCTCCAATTTTAACTAACCTGATTTTAAGTCTAGCTGCTTACCTTGGTGGAGCCATTCTCACGGAAACCATCTTTTCATGGCCTGGGATGGGCCTTCTATACTTCGAAGCTATAATGTCTGTTGACGAAGCATTGATACTTGCCTTAACGTACATGTACACGCTAATATACGTTATTGCAAGGTTTGTTCTTGAAGTTCTATACGTCATAGTTGATCCGCGGGTGAGATATGCATGAGCAAGTATTTTATAGAAGGTTTAAGTGAATTTTGGGCTAGCAAAACTTCAAAGATGGGATTAGCCTTTCTGTTGATAATCATTATCATTTCGATGTACACGTTGTTCACATTCCCCTTAGATTATGGAACACGCTATTGGAACAACCCGAAGTATTGGGCTGACAATCCTAAGATAGCAATGCCCGAGTGGATCAACCTTTTTGTAGGAAATAAGTTTCTTGAACACAATATCCTATCCACTAGTACTATTCAAAAAATGTATCCCTCTGGAGCATATTACATCAAAACTTACGAAATCGTGTATGATCTCATGGCTGATCAATTCCCCACTTTCATCACATTAAAATTTGATAATGTAACCTTCTTTTCGAGACCCCCAACGATTGAAGTGCTTGTGATTAGACCCGATAATAGCACTATTAATCTGTATAAATTTGTAGTTGAGCCGCCTCTTTCTACGGAAGAGCCGCCGTATAGCAGGTACGTAGTTGAGCCGAAGAGAATAATGCTGAGTGGGGAGCCGCAGTTATCCCTAGTTCTCTCAAATTTTTTGCTGGATAAGTATAATTTGTCTATTGATCCAAAAGATGTGGCTGAGATTGGTTATGAAAAGGTTATTTTTGGGGAGCCTTACGAAAATGGCTTTAAACCACTAAAGGGTAAATACGTTTTCACGACTACTCTTTATGCAAGAGATGTTAGAGACCAAATAGGTACAGTCTCAATAGTTATTGGAGGGCAAGTCTACGGACTCATGGGGACAGATATCTTAGGAAGGGATCTATCACAAGGACTCCTCTTCGGGTTCCCAGTTGCTTTACTTATAGGAATTGTAGTCTCAGTTCTGACCACTATAATCGGTGCTACACTAGGAATCGTTAGTGGATATGTTGGAGGACGAGTAGATGAAATAATACAGCGTGTTTGCGATGTGATGAACAATATACCTCAACTTCCAATTCTCATATTCTTGACATTCATTTTTGGAGGAAAGCTCTGGATAATCGTGGTGATTTTAGTTCTCTTTGGATGGCCATCACTTGTAATAGTTGTCCGATCAATGGTGTTGCAAGCGAAGTCCTCCTCTTTCATTGAGGCGGCTATATCAGTAGGAGCATCGCGATGGCGCATAATGATCCGACACGTCTTTCCACAAGTAGCACCATACATCTTAGCTCAAATGATATTCTTCACACCTTCAGCAATACTTGCCGAAGCTGCTTTAAGCTTTCTAGGACTGGGAGATCCCTCAATACCAACTTGGGGGCAAATTCTTGAATATGGCTTCCGCAATGGAGCTGTTTTTCTAGGCTATTGGTGGTGGGTAGTACCTCCAGGCTTAATGATAGTTTTTTCTGCAATAACGTTCGTATTCATAGCCCTCGGCTTTGAACCTGTCATAAATCCGAGACTACGACGGTGGCGATGAATGTCTCTCCTTGATGTCCAAAAATTGATGCTCTATTACAAAACATCAAGGGGAACGCTTAGAGCAGTAGACGGAGTAAGCTTCTCCCTAGGAAAGGGGGAAACCTTAGGACTTGTAGGAGAATCAGGCTCTGGAAAATCAAGTACAGCTATAGCAATAATGCGTCTCCTACCGAGAAACGTTGAGCTATACGATGGAAGGATACTTCTAAACGGTGTTGATATATCAAAGCTTAGCGAGAAAGACTTTAGAGAGAAGATTAGATGGAAGAAAATTTCAATGGTTCCTCAAGGGGCTATGAGCTCTTTCAACCCAGTTTTAAAGATTGGCTTTCAAGTTGCTGAACCTCTGATGGTTCATCAAAATATGAGAAAACCCGAGACTTTGAAGAAGGTTAGAGAGTTGTTTAAGCTTGTAGGAATGCCACCGGATTATGTTGATAGATACCCGCACGAGCTAAGTGGTGGCATGAGACAACGAGCTGCCATTGCCATGGCTTTAATTCTCAATCCTGATATAGTAATCTTAGATGAGCCCACGTCAGCTTTAGACGTGAGCATTCAAGCACAAATAATGAACCTTTTGAAGAATCTAAAGAAGGAGTTAGGACTATCCATGATATTCATTACTCATGATATTGCTTTGGCAAGCGATATCTGCGATAAAATAGGTGTAATGTATGCTGGACAAATCGTTGAACTATCTTCAAGTGAAAATGTACTGCTAAATCCAAGACATCCTTATACGCAAAAGTTGATAGCCAGTATTCCACGATTAAGAGAAGAGAAAATGCCGGAATTCATACCCGGAGCTCCACCAGATCTTGTGAGCCCACCGTCGGGTTGTAGGTTTCATCCGAGATGCCCATATTCTGATGGAATGAAATGTGTTAAAGAAGAACCAGAGATGATAGAGGTTGAAGATGATCACTTTGTAAAATGTTGGCTCCATAGTGGTGGCTCAAAATGAGGGACTCTTTACTGGAACTCCAGGAGGTAAGGACTTATTTCTACGTTAGGAAAGGATTGTTTAAGACATTAGCCGTAAAGGCAGTTGATGGCGTGTCTCTCAGCATTAATAGAGGAGAAACAGTTGCCATAGTAGGCGAATCAGGAAGTGGAAAATCAACCCTTGGTAGGACCGCGCTTAAGCTTGTTGAACCCACTTCTGGCAAAATCATTTTTGAAGGTAAGGATATAACGAACCTCTCTTCTGAAGATCTAAAATGGTTTAGAAGAAAAGCTCAAATGATATTTCAAGATCCCTACACCTCGTTAAACCCGTTTATGACTATTAAACAAATCATAGAAGAGCCACTAGTAGTGCATGGATTTGATGCAAGAGAAAGAGAGGAAAGAGTAATTAAGGCTCTTGAAGATGTACGCTTATTACCTCCTGAGACCTTTCTTTCAAAGTACCCACACATGTTGTCTGGTGGTCAGAGACAAAGGGTGGGTATAGCAAGGTGTCTAGTGCTTGAGCCTGTCTTTATAGTTGCTGATGAGCCTGTCTCTATGATTGATGCTTCAAGCAGAGTAGAGATACTCCTCCTAATGCGCTCCTTACAAGGAAAGTACGGTATTGGTATGATGTACATAACTCACGATATAGCTACGACAAAATACTTCTCGGATAAAATAGCAGTTATGTATGCTGGAAAACTTCTTGAAATAGGTCCCTCGCAAAGAATTCTGAAAGAGCCACTTCACCCGTATACAGTAGCCTTAATTGATGCTGTTCCAGATCCTGATCCTCATAATAGATTTAGACTTAGAAGAGTTGTGACGGGTGAACCACCTAGCCCTCTAAATCCACCGTCGGGTTGTAGGTTTCATCCGAGATGCCCATATTCTGATGGAATGAAATGTGTTAAAGAAGAACCAGAGATGATAGAAGTCGACATGAACAGGAAAGTTGCATGTCACTACATAGAGAAGATTGCTGGAAAGTAGATTAAGGGCTTATGCATAGGGTATAAATTAATCCTTTTACTAAAATTTTGAGGAAATCGAAGACTAGCAATGTAAGGGTTTATAAAGTTTTATTAAGAGTTTATGAGGAGATGTAGAATCTTTAGTCGTCAAGAATTTAACTCGCTGTTCGCTCATGGCGTTAAAATTTTTAATCTCCCTGAACTCGCAATCTTAATAAAGGTCATAAGTAAGGGTGCTAGTGTTTAGCGTCTTAACATTGTTAGTTTAAGCTTTGCAACTTAACCTATTAGATTCGTCTACGAGATTATAGGGAGACATCAAAAACATAGAAAGCAAACCACTGCCTAAAAAGTGGAGGGTAAAGACGATAGTTTAAAGGATCATGCCGCACATCGGGCATTTGTACGTGTCTCGTCTCACGGACAAGTAAATTGTAGCTGGAATTATGCCTATGATCAGGACTAGTAACAATGTTGCTATTGATGTTGGTATCATAATCAGGAACAATGCTGTAATTAAAGCTTCCAAGTTGAAGGGCATTAAAGGGAGACCAGCTGTCATTGACCTTAAGAGTGAGGGTAAGGCTAGCATGTAGAGCACATTGAGCACTAGGAACAAAACGAATGGTATAAGCCCTATAATCAACAGGCCAGTAAAGGCAAGGCGAGAGAAGCGTTTCTTAGGCACAACCTTGTTGTGACAGTGAGGACATTCTATCTCGATCATACCTCCTTTGCTCACACACTTCACCTAAGAGATTATGTGCGACTTCAATAGTTAAATGCTTTTAACATATTCATTTAAATAGCACCTTTTAACAAGTCTTGAATTAAACTTTAACTTCGTTTGCCGTAAAAAGGGAAGTTGTCTTTAAATGGAAAGTATAATTTAATGTAGCCTTAAGGAAGGAACTTTTGGTTTGTGATGGACGTGAGTATGCTGTCCGCGTTTATGATCAGTTCGTAGAGATGGCAGCTTAAATAATGAGAAATCTTAATAGAGTATTACCATAAGGCTCTTGCATATGAAAGAGAATTACGGTAGCGAACGCTTCTTAAGGCTCCTTAATGAGCATCGTAGAGAAGGGATGCTGGTCAACCTGGACGTAGCTCGTAACATGAAAGAGGTGATCGAAGAGTTAGTAGCCATTAAGAGGTCATTGATTAGGAGACATCAAGGAAGTAATATGCTTATAAAGTTGGGATTAGCTTGCCTAGCTTTTCCGGAACCACTAATATCCAATATTATTGGAGGAACATTAGTGACTTTAGGGTATTACGTAGAGAAGGCTAGAGGATGTAATGATCTTAAAGGCTTGCTTGAAGCAGTTAGAGAGTTGAAGCCATTTCTAACATCTCACACTTAACATGCTACCACCTAACTCAACGTTGCAGGCTGTTGATTTCATAACAGGCTCTGTTCTTGCCTATCAGCTCTACCATTAGTTATTGCAAGCTCTCCTCCGATGTTAGCCTATAGTAAAAAGTTAAAGAATGTTAGGGTGTCATCAGTAAGGTATGAAGGCTAGGCCAAGTCCCATCGGTATGGCTGCTATCAGCATCAGTGCTATGCAGTAGCCAAAGATGTCTCTTGCTCTAGTTCCAGTTACACCTAGAAGCGCTATAGCCCAGAAGGGTGTGAAGAGGTTTGTCCACTGATCTCCAGCAGCGTATGCGATTATGGTTTTACCTATTGGTACGTTAAGTAGAGCTGAAGTCCTCGTTAAAAACTCTCCCGTAGCAGCCCATTGTCCTCCCCCTGACGGAATGAATATGTTTATTAATCCTGATAGCAACCAACATATGACCGGCCATGTAAATGGCGTTGCCGTCGCAGCTAGGCTTTGAGCAATAACAGCTGCTAGGTTGGGTCCCCCTGCAACGACCGAGGAGTACTTCATCACCCCCATTATCCCAGCGTAGAATGGGAATTGGATGATTATACCTGCTACGCCGGGTGCTGCTCTAGCTATAGCTCTCATGTAGGCTATGGGGTTTAGGTACAGTAGGAAGCCAGCTAAAATGAAGATGAAGTTCACCGAGTTCAGATCCAGTCCAGCGATGAAGCCCATCTTGTTGAACCAAAAGATCATGGATAGCAGGAATATCAATACTATTATTCCTGCAATTACCATGCTATTTTCAAGCTTGTCTGCCACCGTCCACTTTTCAAATCTCTTACCCTCCCTCCTTTCTCCTTCAAGCTCCTCTCTTAATACATGTGGAGCGACCACATCTATGCCCTTCATATGCTCAGGGCTCTTAGGTGCAAGAGCCCACATGATTATGACTGCTGACACAAACATTAAGGCACTGAGCGATAATGCATAAAGATGAAATATTGTTTCATCTAAAGGTACAAGTTCTCTACCAAAGAGGCTCTTAAACAGGCTTGCAAACACATGTCCTTTAGTGTTCGATAGCAATGGTGCTGAAGCTGAAAGGCCCCAATGCCATATTAGTCCTAGACCTGTATACCCCGCAGCGCATACTACAGGGTAATGTAGCGGCTTCCCTTGCTTATAGAACTCTACTCCTATTACTCGTGCTAGTACTGCTCCTATTATCAGTCCCAAACCCCAGTTTATCCATGAAAAGAACATGGCAATGGCTGTTGTCGCAATCACTGCTTGCTTTGTGTCTTTAACACGTCTGCTAAGTCCTCTTAAAGCTCTATACACCAATGGATGGTAGGCTATTGCATACCCAGTAACTAATATTAGGCACATTTGCATGGCGAAGGCAAGTAGTTCCCAGAAGCCTCCATACCAGCATTTTCTAAAAAGCCAGTCTAGAACATCTATTGGACCCATAACTTCGTAGGGCCTCATTACCACCAAAGCCATGACTATTGTTACTATCGACAGTATTAAAGCGAAGATTAGTGGATCTGGCATCCAGCTCTCAACGCTTCTTGAAAGTGCTAAGCCGAAACGCTCGATCCAGCTTTCTCTTACCTCTCTATTTTTCTCAGTCATTAAAGTCTTTTGTTATTCCTTTATCAATTAATAAGCCTTACTACCTATAACTGGAGGAGTTATTGAATTAGGCTGTGTATTTATCCTCGAAAAAGTTATATGTTGAAATAAGATTATCACTAAAATCTTGAGGGATGTACATGGAGATACTAGATGAAGGTAAAGGAGAATTGCTAGGCTGGGTTGATCCTGAAGAACACCGTGAGTGGGTTCGGAAAAACAAGTGTTTAAGCATGGAGGACAAGACCATGGATCTTCACGAAGCTATATCAAAGTTTGTGCGAGACGGAAGCTACATCGCGATGGGAGGGTTTGGGCATGTGAGGGTATCAATGGCAGCGATTTACGAGATCATTCGACAAAGAAAGAGAGATCTTATAGTCGCGGGGAAAACTGCAGTTCATGACCTAGACGTTCTCATAGCTGCTGATTGTGTAAGTAAAGTTGAGGTGGCTTATTCCTTTGGGCATGAACTGAGGGGGCTATCTCCTGCTTCTAGGAGAGCTGTTGAATCAGGACGTGTTAAAGTTGCTGCAGAATGGAGCAACGCAGCTTTTCAATGGAGATTCAAAGCTGCTGCATCAGGGCTCCCCTTCATTCCAGCGTACGTACTGCTAGGCACTGACACGTTTAAACGTAGTGCAGCGAAGGTAGTTAAAGATCCGTTTACCGGGAGGCCTATTTGCTTAATTCCAGCATGTTTCCCCGATGTAGCAATTATACATGTTCATCGTTGTGATAAGTATGGTAATTGTCAGATAGATGGCGCATTCGTCATGGACTATGAGCTCGCCAGAGCCGCAAAAAGGTTGATAATCACCACCGAAGAAATAGTTTCAACCGAGGAGATTAAGAAGGAGCCTTGGAGAACGTGCATACCGTACTTTTACGTTGACGCTGTTGTCGAAGTACCTTATGGCTGTCACCCGTGCAACATGCCTGGATGCTATTACTTTGATGAAGAACATATAGCTGAGTACCTAAGAATGACTCGAACGGAGGAAGGAACGAAGGAGTACTTTAACAAATACGTCTTCGGAGTTGAAGACTTTAACGATTACTTAGAGCTTGTAGGAGGCGTAGAGAAGCTCAATTACCTTAGGAGACTTGAGCAGGGGAGGGCAAAGTTCGTTTATCCATGGATAAGCTCCTAGAGGAGGATGAGTGGGTTGTCTAAAGTTAAGTATACGCAAACAGAGATGATGATAGTAGCCGCCTCAAGACTTTTAGAAGATGGTAAGACAGTGTTCACTGGAACCGGAATGCCGATACTAGCTGCACTTCTAGCCAAGAAGACTCATGCTCCAAGGCTAGCAATAATATATGAGGCTGGAGGCATGTGCCCAGAGATCCCTCCAACAATTCCCATATCTGTTGGAGATTCAATGACCACTTACAAGGCTATAATGGCTGCAAGCATGGACTACGTGATGAACTTCATTCAAGCTGGCTACGGAGAGTACGCCTTTCTGGGTGCAGCACAAATAGATATTTACGGAAACATAAATACAACTGTCATCGGCCCCTACGATAAACCTAAGGTCAGGCTTCCTGGAAGTGGCGGAGCGAATGACTTTGGTTCCCTTTGTTGGAGAATCATAGTCTTAATGAGACAGGACAAACAAAGGTTCGTTGAGAGAGTGGACTTCGTGACAACACCTGGCTACTTATCTGGTCCAGGAGCAAGGGAGAAAGCTGGCTTACCGCGCGGTACTGGTCCATGGCGAGTGATAACCCAACTCGGCATTTACGGTTTTGATGACCAAGACAAGAGGATGACGTTGCTATCAGTACATCCAGGTGTAAGTATTGAAGATGTTCAGAATAACAGTAGCTTCCCAATAAAGATTCCTAAGAAAGTTGAAGTTACGCCAGAACCTACAGATGAGGAATTAAAAGTTCTGAGAAGCTTAGATCCTTATGGCGTAGTTCTACGCAAATGATATGAAAGATTTCGGGAGGACATAGCTTCGTAGTGTTCAAAAATTCTATGATTCTACCTTCTCACCATTTTTGTCGAGCATCACTAGATTCTGATTTCAAAGCTCTGAAAGTGATAATCAACTCTGAACGTTCATCTTTAGGTGTTTAGCAAGCAGCTAAGTCAATGACGTGACTTGCTTTTTACGTTAATAAAATTTCAAAATTTCTTCTAACTTTTGCATTAGCTTCACATTAGCTCAACGGAGGAGCTTCATGTGTGGGCATAGTCGAAGAGCATGCGCTTAAGATTCTGCTTGGTATGACTTTCATCTTAGCCGCCATGCAGGTGCTCTTAAACCTAAAGGTCCTTTTAAGAAGTAGAGCCGCAGAACAGGAAGGTATAATTAAATTAAACATACATCCTCCCCTAAACTTCATGAAGATATCAACGTGTTACTAAGATAGTTGATTTCATCTAAAATTATCGACTAACGAGTTGGGAAGAAATTTAGACCACGCCATGAACAGTTTAACTATGCATTTAACACAAGTTAAGATGTTTTGGAGATTGTGCGGCGTTGCCGCAGTTGTGCTAGCTTGGCTAGTAATACTTCTATCTATTAATAGAAACCCTTGGTTCGATCTGTTTAAACACGCTTTAAGCGATCTTGGAGGACCTAGAGCTTTCGATCCTTGGATATACAATCTCGGTCTCTTAATTACTGGTGTGATCGCATTGATCTACGCACTTTATTTAGCTTACTTCTCCACGGGTAAAGTTGCATTGTATGCATCAGCCTTTGTTTTCATAGCTGGAATATTTCTAGCATTAATAGGGATCTTTCCAAGTGGAACACGTCCACATACCTTCGTATCATCTTGGTTCTTCGTGCAGATGTGGATGGCTATCTTGGCATCGTCAATAGACTTCCTAGCCAAGAAGAAAATGTTTTCAGGGATGATCCTCTTATCGATCTCAATAGCAGGTCCATTAATTGCACTCCTCATCGAGTGGCCTTCTGTGGCTTTGTTAGAAGTTTACGGCATAATCCTAATAGACGCATACATCGTGGTACTGACTGTTAATTATTGACTTGCAATAGAATGAAAGATATGGTATGACTGATGGTCAGAAATGTTAAATGACGTTTTTAGTCCATTACTATGCAATTTTCATCATAGTTCATGCCCCTGCTTGAAAGTTGAAGATTCTCATTTTAAGTAGAATGTATAATCCAACGGTTGCATAGTTACTAAAAAACTCATAACCAGTATTCGAGGAGCTAATCTTTTACTATGAGACCCATTATAGCTTAAGGTTATTGTGGAGACTAAGGTCATTCAGAGTAGGATCATAGCAGTTAACAGGGTTTAAGTTCACTACCCTTTCATTAAGGACTTTAATTAAGATCTTCTCGTGGGAGGCCATCTTCTTCCTCAAGGGCTTTGGATAGCGCCCTACCGCATCGCCGGATAAGTAAGTATTTGGAAGCTCCTTTACAAGTTCATCAAATTTAGGAACATAGCCCCTCCTCTTATAATACTTCCATGCTTCAAAGAGTGTGGGCCTTAAAACGTACTTCTCCCCATTTAACATGTACATTCCACAACAATCATCAGCCGTGTGGTAATCGTAAAGCCCTTCCTTGCATGTAGCAAACTTTATTCCATACTTATCGCAAAACTTCTTAACTCTTAAGTAGACGCTTCTTCTCCACTGCTCACTTGGACGGAGAACTCTCGGCTCCTCAGCTGAGGAGTAGGGTTCCCATTCATTCATATGCTCATATATTGTTTGATCATAGGCTAGACCTCGATAGAAGCCTAAACGCTCAGCCTCATCTCTAAGCGACTCTACGATTACATGTTTTACACCGCTACTATACGCCTTCTCGATTATCCCCTCAATCTCGTGATCGCTTATTCCAGGTATGAATGGCTGAAACCTAATAACCACTGGTATCCCTTCTTCTGATAGCTTTCGAGCAACATCAAATCTAGCCTCAGGTGCTGGAGCTTTGGGTTCAAGAGATTGCGCTAAACCTCTACTCGCTGTTGAGATTGATATTTGAGCGATCACTAACCCTTCGGCGTTTAGACAGCGTAGAATCGCTAGGTACTCGCTGCTCAACAACATGGTGGATTTGGTGTTTATTATCAGCGGTACGTCGTACTTAAGGCAGAGCTTCATTATCTTCATGCTGATTCTAAGCTTCTCCTCTCTCGGTTGAAATGGATCTACGAGGGTGGATAACCTGAAAGGGATGCTCTTTAAGTTAGCGTTCTTTAGAAGCCGAAGTAGCCTTTTGAAGCTCCACAGGACGTCATGCCATCTTTCGCCTTGCTCTCCCTTTCTATACCATCGTCCAAAGCAATAGACGCACTCATATTCGCAAGAAGAGTAGCTCTCTACTCTAAATATGGAGTAGCAGTACGGGCTAACTCTAATGCTTGGGTTCACCACAAATAGGCCTAGATCCACCTCCACTTACCACCTTAATGTTCGCAATGCCCCTCACCTTAGTTCCACCACAGTTTGAAAGCTTGTAGTTCTAGTCCCTTCACATTTCCCTTCTGAAGGCCTGTATCCCGGTGATGTACCTTCCTAATATGAGGGTGTGTATGTCATCGGTTCCCTCGTAAGTGTAAACGCTCTCTATATTAGCCATGTGCCTTATTGGTGAGTAATCGAGACTTATGCCATTTGCACCCAGAATCTCCCTAGCAGTTCTAGCACAAAATCTTGCCACTCGGACGTTGTTCCTCTTAGCGAATGATATCTGCTCCGGTGTAGCCTTCCCAGCATCCATAAGCCTACCTAAGCGCCATGCTACAAGCTGACCTTTAGTTATCTCTGTAAGCATTTCAACTAGCTTTTCCTGGATCAATTGGTATGAGGCTATTGGTGCTCCAAATTGCTTTCTATTCTTAGCGTACTCCAAAGCCGTCTTGTAGCAGTCAATAGCTGCCCCAATAGCGCCCCAAGCAATCCCAAACCTGGCTTGATCTAGACAGCTTAATGCTGCTCTTAACCCAGTAGCTTTTGGGAGTCTATTCTCCTCTGGAACCTTGCAGTCAGATAGATGAAGCTCTCCTACGTCTCCAGCCCTCATGGAGCCCTTCTTAATTATGGATGTCTGCTCAAAGCCTGGAGTCCCTCTCTCAACTATGAAGCCCTTTACCTTCTTGTCTTCAACGTCTTTAGCCCATACAATTGCTATGTCAGCGACTCCAGCCTCGCTTATCCAAGTCTTTGTTCCATTTAGTATCCATTCACCTCCTTGTCTCTTCGCTGTCGTCTCCATACTGGCAGGGTCACTTCCAACATTAGGCTCAGTCATGCCGAAGCAACCTATTATTTCTCCACGTGCAAGCTTTGGCAGGTACTTCCTTTTCTGTTCTTCACTTCCATACTGCCATATAGGGTACATGACTAAACCAGACGTAACGGCAACAAAGCTCCTAAGCGCGCTATCAATGCTCTCAACTTCTTGGCATATTAAGCCGAAAGATGTGTAGTTCATGCCTGGACATCCATAGTCTTGCGGTATGAAGCTTCCAAGCATTCCAAGCTCTCCGAACTTCTTAGCAATCATTCTCACGTCGAGAGGTTCCTCTTTATGCCACGCGTCTACTACTAGAGGTGCAATCTCCTTTCTAAGGAAGCTTCTCACGGTATCTCTTATCAAGCGCTCTTCCTCGCTTAAAAGTTCATCAACCATGTAAAAGTCTAGAGGCAACCATCAACCCCGATACAAAGTTAAACTAAGGAACAGTTAAAGTTTGCATATTCTAAGGAGTTCACTGATCATATACCATAATTTCTCTTCAAGTAATCGATGAAGATATTTGCAACCTCTTTGCTAATTATTTTGACTGATGCTTCTCGATTGTAGTAAAGCGCTGACTCACTCCAATTGTGTGATCCTATGTACACTACTTCATCGTCAATCAGCACGAGCTTTAAGTGATCTGTATCTGTCTCGTTGTCTAACTTAACGTAAACACCGTGAGATGTAAGGTAATCGTAAGCTGGGAGGTTGTCATTCATGTACCCGTAATACGTTCTGTACTCAATGACCACCCTAACATCTACACCTCTCTGTTTTGCATTTACGAGCTCTCTTATCAAGTCGTTAGCCCAGTCAAAGTGATCTTTCTCGTCGTAAATCATGGAGTACATGACGACCTTCACACTTTTAGTTGAATTCCTCAGATCAGCAAGTAATGAGTGGTAATAGTCTCTGTCTAAGAGCACGTGGATTTGTAATCCTGCCCCGCCACTATAGACCTCATGTGGTTGTTGAGGTACTTCGGAGACCGTTAAAGCGTAAATGAGCATTCCACAGATAAGCCCGGCTATGAAGATTACAATCTTCGACCATGCCTTTAAGATCCTCATAATCCTCACCCCTAGAGACTAAGACTATTACTTCTTAAGGTGCTCACTTCTCATTAATCCGATTAGTGCTAGCATTATTAAGTGAGTTTACCCTTTCCAGTCTTCACAGCCCACGATCCGCATGATCTTGAGATAATGTATTTTCAAGTCATGAAGGCTGATGCTATTGATTGTGGCTATTGAAATAATGGTGCTATTATCTTATGTTCTCTGATAACAATTGTTGGAACGCCATAAACTTCAAAGATCACCTCTGGCTTCAAAACCTCTTCAGGTCTCCCGACAGCGTACACTCTACCTCCCTTTAAGAGCAGGACTTTATCTGATATCCTAAATGCTTGAGTGAGGTCGTGTAGCGCAACTATTATCGTTAGACCTCTCGATCGCAACGACCTTATTAAATTCAGGACCTCGATTTGATATTTAAGGTCTAGGTTATTTGTAGGTTCATCTAGCAATAGAACTTCTGGCTCTCCAGCTAATGCTCTAGCAATGACGACTCTTTGAAGTTCTCCTCCACTTAATTCATCCAAACTTCTGTTAGCTAGCTCGAGGGCACCAACAACTTTCAGAGCCTCGTAAACTTTCTCTTCATCAATTTTTGTGGGAAATAGATTTATGTACGATCTTCTTCCAGTCATAACGAAGTCGTAGACTGATAGTAGCGTTGCTAAGTGTACTCTTTGAGGTACAATACCGATTCTCCTTGCTAATTCTCTTCTAGGAATTTTAAGTAAATTCTTATTGTCTATGTAGACAACACCCATCACAGGTCTTAAAACTCCATTGATTACCTTCAAAAGCGTACTCTTACCAGCACCATTAGGTCCTAGGATTGAAAGTACTTCACCTCCATTTACGCTTATTGAGACGCCGTCTAAGGCCTTAATGCTTCGATAATATACCTTAACGTCTCTAACGCTAATCTCTATAACCACGACCTCTCGCCCCAAGAAGGAGGTAGACGAGTAGAGGAGCTCCTATGAGGGACGTCATTATTCCAACAGGGATTACCGTTGGAGCTATAATAGCTCTACCAATGGTATCTGAGGAGGTTAAGAGTATTGAGCCGAATAGCATCGAAGCTGGTATTAAGTATCTATGGCCACTTCCAACGATTAGCCTAGCTACGTGAGGAGCGGCAAGACAAACAAAACCTATGACGCCTACAAACGATGTTGCGAGAGCGGTAGCTAAAGCAGCTACGATGATGGTCTCGAGCCTAAGTCTCTGAGGACTTACCCCCGACGACTTAGCTAATTCATCTCCACTTAAGATGAGGTCGTAATCCAAGCTCCTAAGTGTGAAGTAGGGGATGACTATCGTAAAGGCAACAACGCTCACAATATTGAGCTCAAGCCATGAAATCCTACCGAGATCCCCGAAGGTCCAAAAGATCACCGTAGACACCATGATCTCATTGAGGTAGAAGTATTGTATTAAATAGAGTATGGCTTGATAAGCGAAGGAAGTAGCAATAGCTGAGAGCACAAGAGAGCCCGCGCTAAGCCCAGCTTTGTAGGCCAGAGTTAGTACTAAAGCCACTTGAATTAAAGAGAATATGAAGGCGAACATTGAGACCACGAAGGGGTTGTAAATCGTGATTTGATACCTTTGAATACCTCCTCCATGCAGAGCTAGTAGAGCAATAGCAACCCCTAGAGAGGCTGCAAAGGATAAGCCGAAGGTGAAGGGAGAGGCCAGTGGATTTCTCATACAAGCTTGAATTGCTGTCCCAGCTCCACCTAGAATTGCTCCTATAATTATTCCAGCTAAAACCCTTCTAAGCCTTAAATCCCAGATTACAGTTGATAGCATGTCGTCGCTCGGCATTAGTAATGCGCGGATAACGTCCATAAATGAGGCCTTATATAAACCCAGGGAGATTGATGTTGGGATAAGGAGGAGAACAAAAAATGTTAAAGAGATTAAGATGAGCCGCTTGCCACTTTTCGATGTTACTAGGGGCAACGCTATGGCACCTTGAACAAGCCGGATAGGTTTCTGAAGCCCCCATACCCCTCTTTATACAGTTGATATATTGGCTTCCCAACGAAGACCGTAAATATCTCGTCAGCCTTCTTCTCTGGGTCAACACCTTCAAAGCTCTTTGGGTACAGAACCTTACCCATGTAGTAAGCGTTCGCTAAAGCTGTTGCTACGTTAGTGTGATAGTAGTTGTATGGTATGATCCCATAGACGTTACCATCTCTAAACGCTTTTAACTGTAAGTATTTAGATGGATCCTTTCCAAAGTCGCTAAGTACTGTAGCTAAGTTGCCCTGATCTATGAACACCACATCTGGTTGCTCAAGCAATATCGTCTCAAAGCTCCAGAATAGGACTCCAGGTTTATCTGAGTACTTGTCGGCAATCGATGGAGTGTGTAGCAGCTTAAGCGGCGGAAAAGCAACTTGAGTTGTAGTGAATGGTTGAGGACCTCTATAGGATATCGCGCCCACGTAGACCTTAGGTCTCTCCGCTATCTTCTCGGTTCTAGTGCTTAAATCCTCAACTATACTGTTCACATACCTTATCAGCTCTTCAGCTCTCTCGCTCCTATTCAACACCAAGCCAAGCATTCTCAGTGCTTTAGCCAACCCGTCAACGTCCAAGTAACCTGCTTCACCATAGTCTACCACGACGACTTTGGCTTTGGTCTCACTCTCAAGCCTATCTGGATCATACATCTCAGCGTAGGCCCGGCTCATGATTATGAGGTCCGGTTTTGCTTGCAGTATCAGTTCTGGATTTGGAGGTTTGCCAGGACCTCCAGGACCTATTATCTGAAGGCTCTCAAAGGCTTCTCCATAGGCCATGGCGTAGTCTCTCCCAACAAATCCCCACTTGATCTCACTTTCCTCAACTCCTACCAGCAGGTCGACAGCTTTTAAGTAACAGACTAATCGAAGTGCTCCAGGACCTATGGCTACTATGCGGGTTACGTTCTCCGGTATGGTCACGTTTCTACCCATGAAGTCGATTACGTAACTAGCTCTAGCTGGAGCCTGGTCGAATTGGTGAGTCGATGTGCTTGGACCTGTCGAATAGAGCTGGCTATTAAGACCAAAGGTGACCGTGAGAGCTATAGCTGCGACCATTATAATCATCAATGCTATGGCTTGAAGCTTGGTTATACCCCTCCTCATAGACATCACCTAGCATATGGGACCTTAAATCTCGAAATTATTCCTCTTCCAACAACGGCATTGCACTCACCTAAGCAGCTTAAGCACATAGCTTTCCCGTTAACGATCTCCACGCGGGTCTTCATGGCCAGCTCGCCACACTTTTCGCATCGAATGCTCTCAAAGATTGGCGCTCTTTCAACTTCAGTTACCTTAACCTCCTCTATCTTGAACTCCTCTTCAGGCATGTTGCTTAGAGAGTAAGCTATCTGGCTCCACATCTCCCGCAATCTCTTGACATCATCTGCTGTTCCCTCCCTCTTTACAACTACCTTCTCGAAGAGCTTCATCGCTTCTTCGTTGAAGTACTTAGCAAATAGTCTCTCTCCATCTACGTATACCCTCACACCTATCCAGTCACTCCTTCTAACCAGGGTGATTGCGTTCTTTCCTAGATCCAAGTAGATGAGACAGTTATTTCCTAGAGTACAGCCAGTTGCAACTTGAACGCCATCAGTAAAGCAGTTGTTGCACTCAACTATGGCTAAAAGATCTTCGCTAACAGTCTCAGACTCTCCAGCTCTTTCAACACCGAGCTTCTTCATAGCAATCTCAGAAGCTCTTAAGCCAAGAACTAAGAACGGACACACATGCCCGTGTAGGTTCTTAGCTTTCGCTATTAGGGCTTGATCCACCATAATTCCAGCCATTCCTATAATTTTCAGTTTTTAGTAATAACTTTTTTGGTGTTAAGTAACACCATTAATAGTAATAAAAAGATGCATGACCTTCACTTCATAATGCTCATGGGTTACTGGCTAGTTAAAAACGTGCTAAACATTATTGAAATGTTGTCGGAGCATTTGAGAGACTTGGAAGAGCTTTTAAGTGGAAGACGGTAGCTGTCTAGAAGATCTACCTACTTGAGAGGTTAGTCGGGAGTCTTCAGCTCAAAAAACTAATGACATCAAGTAGGCTCTTCGAGTAACATGATGCGTAGTAATGCTGTGAAGTTTGCGTACTGTCAATCTATTGACCTTCAGCTCGTATGCGTATCATTAATGTAGTCTCGTAAGTTGCTACAACTTCATCTCTTTGATTTTTCACATAGTTCCTAAACTTCACTATTCCCGCACCTGGCCTGCTCTTACTTGGTCTTGCCTCAATAAGCTCTGACTCAACCCTTATTGTATCACCTATGAATACGGGAGCTGTAAACCTCACATTATCCATTCCTAAGAACGCTATGACCTCTAGGGGCTCTCTTCGTGCTCGTAATGCCAATCCAGAAGCTACGCTCAAAGTTAGTAATCCATGAGCTATTCTTTGACCGAAGATCGTGTGCTTCATGTATTCAGCATTTGTATGAAGCTCTGTCCAATCACCTGAGAGAGCTGCAAACATTACTATATCAGTTTCCGTTATTGTCCTACCAGGTGAAACAACTTTTTCACCTATTTTGAAACTAGGAAGAGGTTCACTTTCACTCATAGAGTTTCCTGCTCCTCGTATAACGACTCAACCTTGCAATTTTGGTATTGAAGCTTGACCATATAAGTGTTTTGTGTTGAGTGTTTAGAACTCAGGAAGAATATGAAGCGCCTTAATAGCTATCATGGTGCTACTTACTAAGTCTTGAGAAGATATTGAGAATAAGTATTCCAAGAGTAGCAGCATTGAGCGTACAGTCAGGGTGTTGAAGAATGATGTCAAGTGGTTAAGGTGTTAAGGTGACTGGTCGTGCAAAAGCCTGGCTCATCTTAAACTAGCAAGTAATATCAGGGAAAGAAGTTCGAGGTAATGGTAATGGTTACGGTAGTCGTAACAACCTTAGAAGGAGGCATGCTAAGGGCTATCAATTTCTTCAAACAATTCTTGTACTAAAAGAGGAAGAGTTACTAAATCAGAGAGAACCTCGTTATCTCCCCTTAATTGCCGGTGGTTTCTTCTCAAGGAAAGCTTTTGATAGCTCTTTTTGATCCTCCGTGCTAAAGCATAGTCTAAACAGGTCTACTTCGCACTTTAACCCTTCAGTTAAGGTTGTCTCTAAAGCCTTGTTCACAGCCATTTTAGCGAAAGCTAGTATTATGGGGCTCTGCTTTAGAAGCTCATTGACCATGTTGTTCACCTCCTCCATTAACTTCTCTCTAGGAACTACCTTGTTAATCATGCCAAGTCTGTAAGCCTCTTGAGCTGATATAAACTTCCCGGTGAAGATCATTTCTTTCGCTATCTTCTCACCTACTAATCTTGGAAGGATTTGTGTACCTCCACCACCTGGTATGACTCCAACTCTCACTTCTGGTTGTCCAAATTGTGCGTCTTCCGATGCTATTACTATGTCGCATGACATTGCCAGCTCGCAACCTCCACCAAGTGCTAAGCCGTTAACAGCAGCTATCACCGGCTTTGGCATATTACGAATGAGCTCGTACGGCCTTATTATCTCAGCACGTTTTACTAAGTCAGCTGGAGTTAAGATAGGGAACTCGCTTATGTCAGCTCCTGCACTAAAAGCTCGACCTGCACCGGTTATTACCACTACGCGCACGTTATCGTCCTTCCAAGCATCTTCAAGCGCTCGTATCAATTCTCTCCGCATCTCAGTGTTCTGCGCGTTCAGCTTATCTGGACGATTGAGAGTTATCCAGGCCACATTCCCTCTCTTTTCGTAAATTATTGTTTTAAATTCGGACATGATCTCCCCCTTAACACATACTATGGAACGTGAAATCTTTAAGTATGTTGCGGACGCGTTAAAATGCAGCATCCAATAACACGACCAAGAGACCCTAATATAGTGGCTAATTTAGCGTTCGACGACCATCGATAGTGCTCGTTGAGGTCACGGTAAGGCTGCTGGATGCTCTTGAAGCTTGTGAGGAGCGAGCTCGAATAACTGATAGTTACACTTAAGTACTTGATGCTAAGCATCTTTAGGCTTATATAGCATTCCACATCCTCTCTAAGGATGCTAGCAGTGACTTTGGGTGTCGAGACATGAAGACCCTAACTGAGAAGATACTTAGCAGGGCCTCAGGAACCGACGTCTCGCCAGGTGATGTGATCGAAGTTGAGGTTGACCTAGTAGCTTTCCACGATCTAACAGGTTACCACGTAATAGAGGTCATGGATAAGGTTGGAGCAAGGAAGGTTAGCAAGCCTGAAAACCTCGTGGTAGCGTTCGATCACCTAGTGCCACCACCAGATGTTAAAAGCGCCGAAATACAGCAAGCAGTGAGGAGCTTTGCGAGAGAGCTTAAGCTACCAAACTTCCACGATGTAGGCTACGGAATTCTCCACCAAGTCCTAGTAGAAAGATATGTCATGCCAGGTCAAGTTGTTGTAGTCGCTGACAGCCACGCCTCAACGTCTGGAGCACTTGGAGCCTTCGCTCAAGGAATGGGTGCAAGTGACGTAGCCGCCATAGTCATGACTGGTAGAACTTGGCTAACGGTTCCCCAACCCTTCAAGCTTGTCCTGGATGGTGAGCCAAGGCAGTGGATAACAGGGAAGGAGGTTTCACTAGAGCTGCTTAGAGTGTTTAAGGCAGATTACTTCGTAGGTACGTCAATAGAAGTCTTTGTTAATGAACCCAGCAAATTCCCAATGGATTATAGGCTAACCGTGGCAAACATGGGCATTGAGATGAATGCTGACTCTCTAATCTTCATACCAGATGAAGTGACTCGAAGCTACATAGAATCTATGAGGAACGTGAAGTTATCTAAGGTCGAGAAGCCAGATCCAGGCGCGAAGTACGTTGATGAGTACACTCTCCAGCTAAACAATGTGGACTTCCTAGTGGCTGCACCGAGTAGCGTTGACAATGTCAAGAGCGTTCGAGAGCTCTCTAACGTTGAAGTCGACATGGTCTTCATAGGATCCTGCACCAATGGAAGGTTAAGCGACCTCGAGATAGCTGCTAAGATAATGAGGGGTAAGAAGGTTAAGACCAGGTGCATAGTCATACCGGCTTCCTGGAGCGTCTTCAAGAAGGCATTAGAGCTAGGATACATACAGACCCTCGTCGAAGCAGGTTGCGTAGTCACTTATGGAACCTGTGGACCCTGCATAGGAGGGCACTTTGGAGTAGCTGGACCAAACGAGGTTGTAGTTTCCACTTCAAATAGAAACTTCGTAGGTAGGATGGGTAGTCCACAGTCAAAAGTTTATTTGTCAGGTCCAGCTGTAGCTGCAGCTACAGCTATAGCTGGTAGAATAGCTGAGCCGGGTGAGGTGCTATGATAATCGAGGGCAAGGTAATCAAGTTGGGAGACAAGATAGACACCGACGTAATAATACCAGCTAAGTACTTGAAGTCGACGGACCCTCAATACCTAGCTCAACACGTTCTGGAATCAATAGATCCAGAATTCCACAAGAAAGCTCAGGGAGCAATAATAGTTGCTGGGAAGGTTTTTGGAATGGGCTCATCGAGAGAGCAGGCAGCCATAGCCATAAAGGCTGCTGGAGTAAGAGTTGTTGTAGCTGAGTCCTTTGCTAGGATATTCTACAGGAACGCGATAAATAACGGCTTACCGGCAATAGCATGTCCTGGAGTAACCAAGGAGGTGGAGGATGGGGACCTCATTTCAGTAAACGT
>QNVF01000014.1 GCA_004347965.1 Candidatus Nezhaarchaeota archaeon WYZ-LMO8 | reverse complement strand
TCGCTTAAATTGACGTGTACTACACCTATAGGCTTAAGTTGAAGAGTCATTCCTTCCCACCCACCAGCCTAAGCATACGAAGATTCTTCCTGAGAGTTACATATTTTTCATCGCATCTCTCTCAACGAAAGTTCATGAACATTTACCTGCGGTACAAAGTTAAAAGAATACTTTTGCGTATTCAAAGGTAGAGCATGTCTACCCACATCCTCAGTGGTGTGTAGGATGTTAACCAAGCTGAGAGCATGGTTCCAGAGGTTAATGGATAGGTGGGCGAATGTCATCCGAAGGCTTGGTATCAAGCCTAATGCTATAAGTTTTCTAGGCTTTGCTCTTGGCATATCTTCAGGAGTAGCTTACTGGATAGCTGGATCTCTTATTACTGATCTGAGCGCCTACAGAGCTTACTTGACCTTAGCAGTCCTTCTACTCCTGTCCTCTAGTTTATGCGATGCCTTGGACGGCACCTTGGCTAGGACGCGTGGAGAGGTAACAGTTTTCGGTGGTTTTCTTGATTCGTTAATCGATAGGTACGTTGATTCAGCCGTCTTACTAGGCATCACACTTAGCGGGCTCTGTGACCCAGCATGGGGAGCAATAGCATTGGTAGGCTCACTACTTACTAGCTATGTAAGAGCCAAAGCTGAATCCTTCGGTATAAAAATGGAATCCATCGGGCTAATCGAGAGAGCTGAGAGAATAATCATAATACTGGCTTCATCTGTAGTAGAAATCGTTTGGTCTAACTCATCCGCGCTACGCATTGGAATCGTGATACTAGCCGTGACATCAAACTTTACGGTTCTTCAACGAATACTCTACTTCTATAGTGTCACTCGTAGGGCGTTTAACCCTTAAAATAACTATTAACTATGTGAATAAAGATGTAGGAAGATATTGAAATGCATAGAGTTTCGTAGTGCGAAGCGTTTATGGAGTTTCTTAACAAAAAGGATCATTGATTCTAGCGAAGAGTCATAGCTCAAATTGCTCTTGCACTAGGATCATTGAACATTAACTTTGCGTTATTGATAGTTCATAGTTAGTATGTACTTCACTATTGACTTTGAAAAAGATGAATATGACTCTCACGGCGGAAGCTATATAAAGTTTGCTTAACTTTAAAAAAATAATTTGAGGTGAGAATTTTTGCCTATGTCAAAGAAGGTCTTGGCAGCAATAATAGTGGTAGTGGTAATAGCTGTTGTGGGTGGGCTCAGTTATGCTCTCATTACAGCTCCACCTCCAGGTCCCACCCCACCTCCGGTAGAGAAAAAGCCCATAAAGATAGCCTTGCTATATAATCCAGCAATTTCAGTCCTCAAAGGTCAGGGTGAAGCTGCTAAAGTAGCGATTGAAGAGCTTCAGAAAGCTGGTGGTATAGCTGGCTACCCTGTTGAATATAAGGAGTGGGATACCCAAAGAAAGGTTGATGTAGCTGTTGCAGCCTACAGAGAAGCTGTCGTTGATTGGGGTGCTCACTTCGTCCTCCTTGAAGGCGTAAGTGAGGAGATGCTGGCATTAATGGAGGAGGGGGCCAAGCTATATCCAAAATATCCACACATCCTGGGATATGTGGGGATGGCTGCGGAGGTCACAATCAAGGTTATGGAGGAGTACGATAAGTACAAGTTTGCCTTCAGGCTCTTTGATGCAGACTACACAGCCAACGTCCTTAGACCACTAGCCATCTTCTGGGAGGCTAAGAACGTCCTTAAAGTGAGCAAGATAGCGATACTAATTGAGGAGGCCGCCTGGACCCTAGGTGCGAGACAAGGGCTTGAGATGACCGTAACCCTTAAGACGCCTGAGGTTACCAAGACCATTAGGATATCGCAGAAGCCCTTAAGGGAACTGGCTAGAGAAATGGGCTTAACAGTGGTCTACGAGGCCAACATTCCAGTTGGCACCAAAGAGTTCCTACCATTCCTTGAGGGCGCTAAGGCAGCTGGCGCAGAATATATATTCGTGATGTCGAGCTGGTACACGGATTGTATCACGTTAGTGAAGCAATGGGCTGTATCTGGCGCGAGGGACATATACCTAGAGCTTTACGGTGGTCCAAACCACTGGACCGTGTTCTGGAACTTAACTGGTGGTGCTGCGCTCGGGGTTATATCAGGCGTATTTGATGTACCGGACTATATACCTATCTCACCATATACTCAACCATTCATTGCTAAGATGCTTGGAAGAGGTCTGAGAGTGGACATGAGCGCTCACTACTACTACTCAGCAGTGTACCACTTCAAGCGCGCTGTTGAGTATGTCGTCGAGCGTGGAGGTAGCCCGTTCGACATCGACGCAGTCATCAAAGCTTTAGAGAGAGTTCCCTGTGAAGAGCATACACTATTGCCAGCCGAAATGACGATTTTAGGTAGTCTTGACGAGAACTTCCACTCATACCCTGCATGTCTACCACCTCACTATCAGTTCCAGAGGGATGGAAAGGTAGTTTGTATCAGTGGTATAGAAAACCCGTTCCGCCAAGTTCCTGAGGAGTTAGCTAGGCGGTACTTCCATCCAGAGCTAGTGAAGAGTCCTGCGGAGCTAAGAGCCGGTGGCTAAGGATGATCAACGAGCTCCTCTTATCCCTCATCTACACTTTTATTTTTGGCTCTATGTATTTGGGTATTGCGTTAGGCTTCTCGATCGTAACGGGCGTATTGAGAGTTTTTAATTTAGCTTACCCGATCTTCTTCTTAATTGCAGCGTATGGTACTTGGCTTTTTTGGAGGGACTTAAACTTACCATTTGAATTATCGATAGCACTGCCCTTCGTGCTAGTTGCTGTAGCATCATACCTTGTCTACAAGTTCGTGGTGAATAAGTTTATGGAAGCTGAGGACTACATGTTAGCAGCGCTGATCCTCTTATTCTTAGCGGTTGAGCAAGTGGTCAGTATAGTGTACCCTGAAGCTGCAGGAGTATTCATACCAACTCGTGTAATAGAAGGGAGTGTTAATGTAGGACCTGCATCCCTTCCTGGACAGTACTTCGTTATTGCCTTAGCTTCTTTAATCATGACCGCGCTATATGTGATGTTCTTCATGAAGACGAAGACGGGGCTCGTTATGAGAGCGATTAGCCAAAGCTATCTCGTGTCGAGGATCATAGGGGTTAACTTTAACCTTATGTTCGTAATAGCTATGATTCTCGGATCCATCCCCCCAGCCGTGGTAATGCTACTTCTAGCGCCTGTGTGGGCCTTAAACCCGTTTATAGGATGGACATTGTTCGCCTATGGAATAATGGTTGCGGTTCTTGGCGGCTTAGGCAACTTGAAGGGGACGATAATAGCTGCGTACATGATAGGAGCCATTTACTCCTTCGTGGCCTACCTAGTTAATCCACGCTTAGCGGGCTTAGCATGTCTAGTAGTTGTTGTAATAATATTAGCGCTAAAGCCTAGAGGTTTAGCGAGGGCTGAGACTATATGGTAATTAAGATAGAGGAGAGGAGGGGGAGGATCATAATCCACCTCTTAAATAAGTCAAGGTTTGAATGGACTATTGAGCCCAGATACTGGAGGAATCCGTTGATAGTCGTTATCCTTTGGATACTTCTTCCACTAATAATGGCGTACTACGTACCGCTTGGGATTGTAGGTATAGGATCGACAACGTTACTTTCATCACTGATATTAGCTAACGTGATAGCTTTAAGCGCGATTGCACATTCTCTCCAGACTATAGGGACAGGTAGAGTTAACTTCGGTCCTCAATTCTTCCTTGTCGTCGGCGGCTATGTAGCTGCTCTGCTCAATAAGAATTATGGCCTTGGTTCTGAGTTAACATTCTTAGCCTCCTTCGCCATTACTGCACTCGTAGGGCTTGCATTAAGCCCGTTAACTGTAATATCTCGAGGATTGTACTTTACGCTAATCACATTAGTACTACCGCTAATACTAGGCGAGTTGATCTTTTGGCGTGGCGACATATTCGGTGCTGAGACTGGTATACCAGGAATAACTAGACTTGCGCATACCGGCGACCCCATGAATGACCTCTTAATTTGCTTCTACCTGTCTCTCGCAATGGTATTGATATTGACTGTAATAGTTGACAAGATACTTAGGTCTAGGTGGGGCTTCATGCTTGGTGTTATTAACGAGGACGAGGATGTGGCGTCATCCTTTGGAATAGATACCAAGAAAATTAAGGTGGTCACGTTTACCTTCACCTCAGGCATCATGGGCCTTTCTGGGTGGTTTATAGCTCACTACTATGGCGCTTTTGCAGGAACCATGTGGCTTGAGCCTTGGGTTCTGATCTTCATCCTGCTGAGTAGCGTTCTTGGGGGTAAGGCAGCAATATACGGCGCACCTCTTGGCGCATACTTCATCGTACTGAGTAGGGACATATTGAGGAGTTATATCGGTGGAGGTTATTCACTGCTATTATTATACATAGTCTTACTAATAGCGCTCTACTTATTACCTGAAGGGTTGTGGGGATTATATAGGAAAACAAGGTACAGGGAGTACGTACCGGTTATTCGAATAAGAAGAAAGTTGTAGGAGGTGAAGACATGTTACATGTAAGTGATTTAACAAAGAGATTTGGAGGTATAATTGCTGTAAACGGTGTCTCCTTAGAGATCCGCAAGGGAGAGATTGTAGGTCTTATAGGTCCTAACGGCTCTGGCAAGACGACACTCATAAATTTAATAGCAGGTTTCTACAAAGCAGATAGTGGAAGAATAATCTTTGAGGGTGTAGACATAACCAAGAAGACTGCAGACGAGAGGGTGAAGCTGGGCATAGCTCGCACCTTTCAGATACCTAGAGTTATAGGTAACATGACAGCGTGGCAGAATGTGACTTATGCAGTCATTGGGAGCAGGAGGTTTAAGGAGAAGAAGATGACTTTAACAGAGGCCTCAATGGAAGCCTTATACTACCTAGACATAGTGGGCCTCTTAAGGAAGAGAGACGTTCTTTGCCGGGACTTACCGATATATGAGTTACGTTTAGTAGAGCTTGCTAGAGCTCTAGCGTTGAACCCGAAGTTCATCATGGTCGACGAGGTCATGGCTGGCCTTAACCCAGTAGAGGCAGATAACGTTGCAAGGCTCGTGCAAAGGTTGAGAGAGGAGTTTAAGCTTACAACTATGTGGGTTGAGCACGTCTTAAGGATAATCATGAGGTCCGTCGAGAGAGTTGTGGTGATGAACGAGGGGAAGATAATAGCTGATGGCGAGCCGCGTGAAGTCGCAAAGGATGTAGGTGTAATTAAGGCATACATGGGCGAAGAGGTTGTGATCTAAATGTTGATTGTTGAGAATATCGAGGTCTGGTATGGTAAAGTCAAGGCTCTCTGGGACGTCTCCTTAGAGGTTCGTGAAGGCGAGATTGTAGGTCTCATAGGCCCTAATGGAGCTGGAAAAACAACGACACTAAATACGATAATGGGGATTACTAAGCCGAGAAGTGGTAGAATAACACTCAACGGTGAAAGGATAGACGACAAGGAGACACACGAGATAATTAAAAAAGGTCTTTTCATAGTTCCAGAGGGTAGACAACTCTTCCCATTCTTAACTGTTGAGGAAAACCTTCTTTTGGGGACGATACATGGAGAGTCTTGGAGAAGGAGACATGAAGCTTTAGACTTCGTCTACACCTTATTCCCACGATTGAAGGAGAGAAGGAAGCAGTTAGCTGGAACTTTGAGTGGTGGCGAACAACAAATGCTTACAATAGCTCGAGGTCTCATGTCGAGACCAAGATTAATGTTGATCGATGAGCCTAGCCTTGGTCTAGCTCCGAGAATAGTTGTGGACTTATATAAAGTTATAAGAGCTCTTAGGGATGAGCATAAAATTACAATACTTATTGCAGATCAAAACGCACATAGAGTCTTTGACATATGTGATAGAGCCTACGTGATTGAGAATGGCAGGATAGTCATGGAGGGAACACCCGAGAAGTTAAAGAGCGATAAAAGGATTAAGGAGGTGTATCTGGGATTATGAGCGACTATTTTGAGTATGTTGAGAGACTCTTTAAAGGTGGAGAAAAGCGCGAACCGCCACTTAAGGGCGTCAAGGTTATTGAGATGACACATTACGTCTATGGACCTACCGTAGGTGCTGTCTTAGCGCAATTCGGTGCTGACGTTGTTAAGGTGGAGCCCATGGGGGAAGGAGATAGATTTAGATTAGGTGCTGTTTGGATGCGGATGTTCAAGAAGGGCCAGCTACAGTTCTTAACGTTGAACGCAAATAAGTACCTCATAACACTTGACGCACGAAGCCGTAAGGCGCGTGAAATACTTCTAAAACTTGTAGCAAAGGCTGATGTCTTCATCGAGAACTTTAGAGCAGGTCTTCTAGACGCGGTAGGTCTTGGATATCTGCAACTCAGTAAGATTAACCCCAAGATAATTTATGTAAGCTGCAGCGGATATGGTCAGTATGGTCCTTTAAGTAGAGCACCAAGCTTTGATGTCTCTGCTCAAGGAATTATAGGGGTAGCCATGAAGAGCGGATGGCCAGATGTAGATGAGTTCTACAAGTTGCCAGACTACTTCGGAGACTACTTCCCAGCTATGGTTGCAGCAGCTGCTGTGATATCAGCTCTTTATTACAGGGAGAGGACGGGGAAGGGTCAGTACATAGACATATCGCAAGCTGAGTCGCTCTTCAGATTCTTCTATGATATCACGTACCTAACTCTAACAGGAGAGGAAATAGGTAAGACTGGCAACGTAGATCCCTTAGCAATAGCTTCAGGGATATTTGCTACTAGCGACGAGAAATTCGTAGCAATCGCCATAATGGATGAAGAGCAGTTACTTGCTATATCAAGGGCAATGAACATAGACCTAGTTAGTCAGTACAAGGACAAGCTTAGAAGTAAGGAGTGCATAAACGAGCTAAGCGACCTCATATCTAAGTGGGTTTCCTCAAGAACCTTAGATGAAATTATGAATTACGCTAAGACCTACGGATTCCCAGCATCACCTGTCTTTGCCGATTTTGATGTGTACAAGGATCCATGGAGATGGGAGCGAGGTAGCATCATAGAATTTGATGATAGAATTTACGGTAAGGTCCACATCCCCGTACTTCCAATACATCTTTCCGCGACTCCTCCCAAGATAAAGTGGCTTGCGAGACCTGTTGGATATCACAATAAGTTAATTCTTAAGAAGTGGCTTGGCTACACAGATGAAGAGATAAAGAAGCTTGAAGAAGAGGGTATCATAGGTTATTGGGACCAGGCTCCAGGTATGTGCCCACCTGATGCTTGGGATATAGGTAACGACCCCGTGTTTAAGGGTGAAAAAGATGAGTGTGAGTAAGAGAGACGAGCTTTTAGCAAAGTTTTTCAGTTTCGAGGGTAAGCCATCAGCATTGGATGGAATTAATGTAGTAGAGATTTCCAAATCTAACCTTGTCGGCTCGATGGTTGGAGGCTTGCTTAGAGAACTTGGTGCTGAAGTCGTAAAAGTTGAGTCTCCAGGAGATTCTACTCGGGAAATTTCACCGTACGGAGCCAGAATAAAGGGTGTTGGGATACCATATCTCATTGAGAATGTGGGTAAGAAGATAGTTCACCTAGACTTAGAGAATGAGAAGGATAGAGAGGAGTTGAAGAGCCTCTTATTGTCATGCGATGTGGTCATTGATGCTACTAAGCCTGGATATCTGGACTCCATCGGGTTGGGGTATCGAGACATTTCAAGCAAAAACCCTAAAGTAGTATATTTAGCTATATCACCTTATGGACACTTCTCTAAGGAGAGCAAGGAGCTTTGCAATATCCCTGACTCTGATCTAACGGCTCAAGCTCGTAATGGATATCCATCACTCATAGGAAATCCAAGTGTAAGGCCAATCCCACTACGAGCTGGTATCTGGGCTGCATGGTCTATGGCAGCGATATGCGCTGTAACAGGAGTACTAATAGCTCTCTACGAGAGGCTAAGAAGCGGCAAAGGACAGTTCATAGACGTAGCTACTCACGAAGCTTTGGCAGCAGTGCATCAGTTTCCGATCATAGTGGGCTTCCTCTTCGGAAGGTCAAGACCTCAGTATGGCTTCATAGATTACATACTGTATCCATTCGGCGTATACAAAACTAGAGATGGATACATAACAATAGCTACGCCATATGACACAGACTTTAGAGCCTTTCTAAAGCTCATTAATAGATGGGATTTAGAGCCCGATTGGAGATACGCTACTGATAGAGTGACTGATGACGTGGATCGAATAGTTGAACTTGACAAGGAGGTAAGGAAGGAGCTTTCAAAGTTTTCAACCAACGAGCTCATAAAGAGGGCCACTAGAAGAGGTTTCTTGCCAGAGGCTTTCAGAAGGCTTGTGGGAAGACCCATAATAGTAAGATCTTACACACTTAAAGAAACGCTTAGCGAAAAACATTGGTACATCAGGAGTTCGCTCTTGAAAGCAAATATAAATGGTAAGGAGATGCTTGTTCCAAACTCTCCATTCAGGATGTCTGAGACTCCAGGGAGAATGCCGATAGAAAAGCTTAAGGAACATCTTTAATCTACATAGAGAATTTATACTTTGCTGCAAGTAGAACGAAGATCGTGATGTTAAAAGTGATGATTTCATAGCATAAATTCTTTCAATTAAAGCTTAAATCCCACTCTCTCAACATCTCTTGAGAGATCGTGGACAACGTGAAGAGAGTTTTAATAGCACTTGTAGTCTTTAGTCTCATAGGTGGAGCCCTGAAAATCTATGGAGGGGTTATCGGCGAATCAAAGTCCGTTCTTGTTGATGCTTTAACGTCCATAGCCAACTCGTTGGCCATAATCTTCGTCTCGATATTCTTTAGAGCTGGCCTAGAGCCGCCTGATGCTGACCACCACTACGGTCATCATAGATTGATGCTTGGTGGACCCATATCAATGCTCATGCTGTACTCTTTCGTAGCTGGTGTGATAATTTTGGATTTAGTGAGCACTGCTGGGAGAGACTATAGCGTAGGCTATGAAGCCCCCATATTCGCAGCCATAGCCGTGATCCCTTACGGGCTAGCTATACTTATGGCAAGACATTATTCGTTAACAGTTGGCTATGCAAGCTTTACGACGATAGAGCTTATAGAGAGCGCTACGTCAATAATTTCATCTACTTGTGGAATCGTGGTAAGCTTCGTCATAGACTATTTAGGAGCCATAGCTTTAACCTGCTTCCTATTCGTGGAGCTTGCGAAAAACTTTAGAGAAGTGATGGTGTCAATAAGTGACGTGGCATCACAAAGCGTCGTAGATAGGATTCTCGATAATGCAAGAAGATATGGCTTAAAAGTCGATAAGCTCAGGGTTAGGAAGATCCTTGAAAACGTGTATCAGGGAGACATGATTGTAAGAGTATCCTCCGATAAATCCCTCGAAGAAATTCATGCGATCATCGACACCGTAGAGAGAGACCTCAAGTTAAGCGGGATAGATATGTCAATCCACGTTGAGCCATCTATTAGAGAGCGAAGAAGAGGGAAAGTGAGCTTCAAGTAATCTTGGGCTATGGAGAGACCAAGCGCAAGGCTTGAATGTTCAGGTCAGATCAGGAAAAACTTATATAGCTAGCGAAGCCTACCTCGCAGCTTGAAAAGTTGATATCGTTACCTGGAAGGTGAGCATATGAGTGAGTACAGAGTTCTCTATGAGACGGATCCTGTCTACCAGATGGCTGTAAAGCAAGTACGTGATGCAGCGTTGATACTAGGTCTTGCAGACGACGTGGTGGAAGTTCTTGTACATCCTGAAAAGCTTGTGCAAGTAAAGGTTGTAATTAAGAGGGATGACAGTAGGGTAGCCACCTTAATCGGGTGGAGGAGTCAGCACAACAGCGCCTTAGGTCCCTATAAGGGAGGAGTAAGGTATAGTGAGAACGCGACGGTAGGTGAGACTGTTGCTCTCTCTATGTGGATGACTTGGAAGAACTCGTTAGCTGGCTTACCCTACGGTGGCGGTAAGGGCTCCGTTAGGGTGAACCCCAAGATCCTTAGTCCAAGAGAGCTTGAGGAGCTTAGTAGAAGATACTTTGCAGCCATAGCTAGAGATGTGGGACCCGACATAGACATACCAGCTCCAGATGTGTACACGAACCCGCAGGTGATGGCTTGGTACTACGATGAGTATAGCAAGATTGTTGGATATCCAGCTTGGGGTGTCGTAACAGCTAAGCCTATGGAGATCGGAGGTCTCTATGCAAGAGTTGTTTCAACTGGATACGGTACAGCTCTTTCAGCTCGAGAAGCGGCAAAGAGAGTTCTAGGAGGACTTGAAGGTAAGAGCGTAGCGGTTCATGGATTTGGCAACGTGGGCATATATGCAGCCAAGTACCTAGCAGAGTGGGGTGCCAACGTAGTAGCTGTTAGTGACAGTAAGGGATACATATACAACCCCAAGGGCTTAGACATCGAAAAAGTTATGCAAGTAAAAGAGAGTACAGGTGCTGTTATTAACTACAAGAGTGAGGGTGTAAAGGTATTAGCAAATCACTTAGAGCTTCTAGAGCTCCCAGTCGACATATTAATCCCAGCGGCTATTGAGAATGTCATTACAAAGGAGAATGTTGAAAGGATCAAGGCTAAGGTGATAGTGGAAGGTGCTAATGGACCAACAACCCCTGAGGCGGATAAGTTTCTACACGAAAGGGGGGTAATGGTCGTGCCAGATATATTAGCAAATGCTGGAGGGGTCACTATGAGCTGGATAGAGTGGAGCCACAACAGGATGGGGTGCTGGTTGACAGATGAAGAGGCGCTTGCCAGGCTGGACAAAATGATGACTATAAACTTCAATAAGGTCCTTGATGAGTGGCAGAAGAAGTACTCGGAATATCCAATGAGGGTTGCTGCTTACGTCATTGCGATTGATAGGGTCGTTAAAGCTATGAAGCTTCGAGGCTGGATCTAGTTTTATTCTCCTCATTTTTTTATTCTAATCGTTTCTTTACGTTTCTTATCTCTTATACAAAGCTAGGTAATAGGCCTGAAGACCTCCATCCTTAGACCTCAAAGTTGATCATTAATCATGGGGAAGCTACCTTTTCTTGCTAAGACGTAAATACTTGAAGTCGTCAATATAGTGCTAGAATCAACATTCTTCTAGAACATTCTCGTCGCAAGGCATGATCTCATGATACTTTTACAGTCTCACTCAAGATACTTACTCATCTACACAATTAAAAATAGTAAGAAACTTAATCATCATTGCTACTTAGGTTTTAGGTACACCTTACTTCCTATAATAGCGTTATTTGGTATCAATACCTTAATGCCATCGGTCTTCGCCACTTTCGTGAAAAGCGTGGAGACGTCGTCGACTATGCCATCCTCGCCAGCTATAACGACTGCGTCACCTATCCTGAATGGTCTAGCTATAAGTAGGAAGAGACCTGCTATTGCTTGTCCTAGAACTTGCTGTGAAGCGAAGCCTACGACCATACCTAGAAAGCCTCCGAGAGCCACACCTGCAGCTCCTCCAGCAACTCCTCCAGCTATGGCAGCAACCATAGCTCCCACACCCACTATTCTCACCACATTCCTTATAGCTGCTGCCGTAGAGTGACCATACTTACCTACGGTAGACCAGTAGAAGAGCCTAGCTACACTGTTTACGATGAGGTATCCAAAGGCTAGAGCTAGTAGTATCTGGACGTAAACCTCGTACTCTGCCACTGTAATGCCAAAGCTCGGTAGAAGCGTTGAGATCACGTATTTAACTAAAGCCGATACTACTACATAGAGTACTATGTACATCACTAACATCGCGCTTGATGTTGAGATCTCCCTTGAGATCTTCTTCAAGTCTATTTGCCCTTGAGCTTGAGCCGCCATAGGAAGATTAAATTACATTGTATTATTTAACCTTTCTTACTTTAAGCAAGTCTAAGCTAGAATCGATCACGAATACCCTAATTAAACGCTAGTACTCTCGTTAACCATAAACAATATAAGCTCGCTTTCACAAGATCTTCAAGGCTCGTTTAACATGGAAGCCAACATAATGCTGAACAACATGATCATCGCTATCGCCATATTCGTAGCATCGATTGTACTAATTGCTTGGGGAAGAGTGCATAGAGCCTATGTAGGCTTAGTCTCAGCAGCAATTTTCATAGTCTCCGGTTTACTACCTTTAAACAAGGTCTTGAGCTACCTCGACATAAACGTCATAGGGCTTTTAACAGGAATGGCTGTGATAACGTATTACTTAGAGAGATCAGGGTTCACGGATTGGGTTACAATAACTTTCTTGAAGTTTTCAGGGTTCAAGCCCTTAAATGCACTATTGATTCTAGCCATGCTGGGATCCCTCATCTCAGCCGTCTTAGATAACGTTTCTACAACCCTCCTCCTTGCCCCCATAGCCTTCAGGTTAGCGAGCTCATTCGGTGTAAGTGCTGTGCCGTACGTCTTAGCAGTTGCTTTAGGCTCGAATTTAGTAGGAGCAGCACTCATGATTGGAGACCCACCTTCAATGATGGTTGCTTCAGCCTTGAATTTGAGCTTCATCGACTTCATAGTTTTTGAAGGAAGACCTGGCGTGTTTTTCATCATAATGGCCGCTTGCCCCATAGCCGCTTTAACTCTACTTGTCACAGCCAAGAAGTACGTTAAGAGCTCCAGCTCCTCCGCGGACTTAAAGTTTGTTGTGAGTAAAAATGAGGTTGTATTAGCTGAAGCTCTAACTATCTTCTTTTTAGTAGTGCTTCTATTAAGCGTTAGGAAGATGTACGAAGTCCCCCTCTGGGTCCCCCCGATCATTGGGGCGTTGGTGATTTTAGCTCTTAGAGCTCCAGTGGAGAAGTCGCTTGATGCGATAATTAAGGGCGTTGATTGGAAGACGATAGCCTTCGTGGCCTCGATACTTTTGATGAGTGGCGGGCTTGCTGAGGTAGGCTTTATAGACCTCATAGCCAAAAAAGTTTATGAAGCATCTGGATCCGGTGTTGTAGTAACTTCAGCCATCCTGATTTGGATATCGGTCCTCTTTTCTGCCTTTATAGATAATATACCATACTTCGCCATTATGATACCGATGGTTATGACGCTCTCGAAGCTATCGGGTATGGACGTTTATGCCCTCATGTGGGCTCTACTTATTGGAGGGAGCTTGGGAGGAAATTGTACCTACATAGGGGCTTCTGCTAACGCTGTCGCCGTCGGTCTATTGGAGAAGAGAGGCTATAAGGTTTCTTTTCTGGAATTCACAAAGCTTGGTGTCCCTTATACCATGACGGCGGTGCTAATTGGAGAAGCACTTCACTACCTAATATTCATACACGCTTAATCTTAAGGTGTGGAGTTATGAGACTAAACAGCGTGGTGAAGTCCCTAATAATCTTAGATACTAACATGCTAGCAGCAAGTGGATTAATAACTCCAATATTTGCTATATTCGTAGCTAACAACATTATTGGAGGCTCAGCGGCAGTAGTTGGAGTTGCTACTTCAATATACATGGTTCTCTTCTCTATTGTTAGGTTGATTTCAGCCTACTACGTGGACAAGGTCTTGAATGAAACGCAGAGAATAGCCTTGCTATCTACTGGAACGATCATTGTGGGTGCATCCTTCCTCCTCTACGTCTTCGCCACCTATCCATGGCAAGTCTACGTGCTTCAAGCGTTAAACGGTATTGGAACAGCTCTACGCTACTCATCCATAATGAGCCTCTTTACTAGGTACATAGATAAGGGTCACGAATCATTGGAATGGGGCTTCTACGCAGTTTCGACGAGCTTAGGACAAGCTGCAGCTGCATCAATCGGTGGACTACTAGCTGATCACTTCGGCTTTAGCACGGTATTCGTCATTGTCGGGGTCATCATTTTAATGAGCTCCATTACCTCCCCATCTGTTCACAGAGAGACTAAAAGAGCTTACACTGCAGGTAAATGAGTCAATGAAGAGATTGAAATCGGGTAGTAACATTCATTGCGCGAAGAGTTTTTTATAAAAGCTTCTAACCTTGCTCGAGCAATAATTTTTCCTCGAACACTAACTTAAGTAATTATGGTGGAGAAGGTCTTGAAAAACCCGGAGGCAGCATTAATGAGCAAGCTCTTTGAAGATTACCTGAGTTGGAGCTTGCAATTGAAGAGAGCTCTCGAAAGTGAAGTGCTAGATGCTAAATTTATAGACGTGAGAGCGCTTCGAGGCATATCCTTCCTAGGAATGGGCGGCTCAGGAATAATAGGAGACGTGCTAACAAAGCTCTTGAGCAAGACCCTCGATATCCCAGTCGTTACGATCAAAGATTATACCCTCCCTAAGTTCATAGGTAAGGACTGGTTAGTAGTGGCACTAAGTTACTCAGGTGAGACCTTGGAGACCATAATGTCCTTTAGCGAGGCCGTCAAGAGAGGAGCTATAACCTGTGTGGTTGCATCTGGCGGTCGCCTTATGGCCATGGCCGAGAAGGTGAAGAGCCCTCGCATCGTGGTTGAGGGAGGACATACTCCCAGATCAGCCTTCCCAGCTCTACTAGCAGGAACCATAAACTTAATCAATTCACTATTAAACCTCGATCTGAGAATAGAGAGTGGTGTTGAAGTTCTAGAAGATCGAGTAGCAATTGAAATAGCCGAGGACCTCGCAAAGTTTCTATTTACGGGAGTTCCAGTATTCGTAGTTACTGATGACTTGTATCCGCTTGGCCTCAGAGCTAAGAACGAGTTCAATGAGAACTCTAAGATCGTTGGGAAGGTAGAAGTTCTTCCAGAATGGGGACACAACGACATAGTTGGATGGGAAGGTGGAAACAGAGAATGGTTTAAATTCGTGCTCTTCAAAGAGGGACCGGGTCTCATAGATTTTGCATCAGATTACTTGAGGGAGCTTGGCTACAACCTAAAGGTCCTGAACGTTAGTAAGCCAAGTTACCTTGAAACTATGCTGTATGGCTCGTGGATCGTAGGTCTATCATCGGTCATTTTAGCAAAACTTAGAGGATTAGATCCAGAGGAGACTAAGTCAATAAAACGCTATAAAGAATTCTTAAAGAGCTACTTCAAGTAATAAAGCTTCGTCATGGTAAAGTTACAAAATCATCTTAGTAAGTAGTGTCTCATGAACTTTCACGATCATTGATGCCCACGTTCAGAGCCATCTACTTTTTCAACAGCTCCACACGTCCTAATCACAAAGCTAAGGATAGGATGGCTAGATTATGGTTACGTCTACACGTTTAAGCTATGATCTCTCGAAGGGCGAGAAGCAAAACTTAACTTCCAGTACATGCCCTCCACTTTGGGTGCAGTATTTGGATAAGTCAACTTTATCGAGAATCCTAATTTTCGTAATTCTATCTTACACCATAGCTCTTATACTCGATGTCATCATGATTAGCTTCTACACGCCGATGATATTGTGGTTATGGGGCTCTATAAGGATGTGGAGCGTTGCTTTATCAGTAGTCATTTGCTTGATAATGTTCAAGGAGGATGTAGTATCGAGAATTAAGTGGTTCCTAAAACTCTCTAAGAGGGTAGTGGTGTACTACTTATTGGCGCCAACGATAGCTTACCTAGCTCTTGGAGTTTACGTGGCTATTACCATGCCGCTAGGGCTATTTAACTTCGACATCTACGTAGACATGTTGACTGAGACTATTAAAGCTCAGATTCCCTCCATGTCCGATGTAGAGTTGAAAGCTCTTGCTAGTGTAGCTGCTTATTCACAGCTCTTCTTGGGATACGTGGCTGCAATATCGATAAACGCCCTCTTCGCTTTAGGTGAGGAGATTGGTTGGAGAGGATACCTCTACCACCTTTTGGGATCGAGACCGAGCATTAGGAGCATTGTCGTGGTAGGAGCTTTATGGGGTTTATGGCATGCATCAGCGATAGCCATCCTAGGATACGATTACCCGATAAACAGGTTGTTAGGAATCGCGCTATTTACAATGCTTACCATAGCAACAACGTTTCCACATCTTCTACTGGTAACTGTGAGCAGCAGCATCATTCCAGCAGCATCTCTTCACGGTGCTATTAACGCATTGTGGAGTTTAACAGTAGTAGCATCAAACCTTCCACTAGAACAGCGAGAAGTACTTCTAGGTTTGGGAGCAATAGGAATAATTACGTGGACTATAATCACAATAGCACTACACCTCACAACTCAAAGGATTATGCATGGTCATCAAGCTCTAATGCAGAACATCGAATACAGCTCTAACTGAGTGGAATGACAAGCATCCTCATTAGCTTGTTAGCATACGTGTTAAAAAGCAGTTGCTATCTCAACTTCGTAAAAATATTAATGTTGTAGGACGTACGTTACTTTGCCTATAAGCACATTTCCATAGCTAGGTTTAGAACATTTTCATTTATTCGTCCTCTCTCTATTTGAGACAGGGGTCTCTGATGCAGGTAGCTCAGGTAGTTTCTCTTTTATCTTTTGTTCAGCTACGGTCATTGCCTCCTCCAAAATCTTCTGAGCCTCCTCAGTAGCTTCTAAAGTTGGTGGCTGCCCGGTAGCTTCACCTATCTCTGTAACTAAACTATTGAGGATATAGCTCAATTCGTTTAGCTCTTGCTCAGCTCCCGGCAATATTCCTGCTAAGCTACTCTTAATTGCCCTCACAACGCCTATGACTGGGGCCACAGCCACTAGAAGTTCACCGACATCCTTTATTGTTCCAAGCCTTAACAGCACTTTTTCAAGCGATAGCTTGCTGTAGAGGATTATCTTGCTCATTTTTCTAAGCTCAGCAAGCTCATTAGCGTAGAGCGTTGCCCTATCCACATCGTGCTTCATGTAGGCGTCAACAACCATATCAAAAATCTTCCTCTCCTTCTCCATGAGTCGTGTCATCACTTGATTCAGTTTGTCTACTTGAGTCTTCAATCTAGTCATCGTCAAATCAATTTTGTACTTTAGAGGAGAGCTGGGAAGAAGCGCAGACCTTATCTTAGATGTTGCTGGCTCCTTTAGTTCTCTTTCCCAATTTTTAGCGAACTTCTCAATCTTAGACAAGGAATTTCTTCACCTTGATCTTCAAGAGCCTAACTCTTAATAAAACGTTTGTTGAAACTTTTTAGTAAAAGAACAGTAGTTCATTGATCATCGGCTTTAAAGCCATAACTTCATCGTAATACTTGTTTACTACGCGTAGATGCTATGAAGCTAGAAGCACTTTAAATGTTCCAAGAACTTCAAGACTAATCTTCAATTATCAATACCTACATCACGACGATCTCCTTTAAATCTTGAGAGGAGGATTGTCTAAGAATGGAGGTTAATAAACTTTTCTTAATGAAGATTAATAAACCTTAAAACTTAGATGGACCTTTTAGAATGCAAGCCAAGTCTTAAAGCCCTTAACCTACAGGCACTTTCACCATGATGAATCGCTGTATTATTACAACTGCTGCACATAAAAGATGCTTATGACATGGTTGTTACTCTCCTTAAGCTTAAGACTGTGTAGAAGCCTTTGCGGATCTACTTGATCTTTTACTGAACATTATCGTGAGTGTCAGCGATAGTAATGTGATGACGACTATCACTATGTATTCTACTCCTGGCATTATTACATCAACTTTCCCAGCTTCCTCTTTATCTCTATGTTCAGAGTTAGCTTCCTTGAGTGAGTCAAGGGGGGTTATGCCGTCAATTTTAACGATGTCCTGAAGGCACTTCATTACTGATTCTAGTGTTAGAGGTCCACCTAAGAGCTTCAATAGATCCTCTTCACTCAGAATCATCATTACTTGGGTGGCATTAAGGGATCGATGTAGGCTTAAATACTCTTGAACCAACTCTTCTTCAACTGTGGTTTCCCTACTATAACCCTCACAAATGAAGGGGTGTGCAAGAAGTGTGAAGGCGAGAAAGTCCAGTGAAAGCCATCCTTCACTAGGTATGTACGCCATGACGAATGCATGGGGTCCACAGTTTACATACCTGTAGGTTACATTCTCAATTGGCACTGTGAAGTTGAAGTTGCTAACGTAAACGTACCCGATGGAGATAACCGCCGGTATATTGTACGTACTGAGCAACTCCACTAGAACTCTCGACATGTCATCGCAATCGCCACGCCTTGTATCAACAACTTCATCGATAGATTTAGGTATACCACTAGGATCGTATTGAATGAAGACGTGTTGAACAAAGTAAGCAGCTGTAGCTGCTATCCCTAAAAGCCCTGCATCCTCAACATCGTAGCCATAGGTTCCCTTAAACCACTCTTCGTACTTCGGTCTAACTACTTCAACAACCTTTAGGTATGGGCTCTTCAGGTAACTACTTACTTCTTCGGGCATCTCAATAGATCTTGATGTTGAGGTAAATTTAGGATCGTATAAAGCTTGCATTAAGCTTCTATACGTTTGCTCTCTATGCCTGCTATGGAGCTCAACATGGCTTAAGAAGAAGCCTATAAAACCCTTTGTAGCGTTAAATACGTAGGCTCCAATGGTCTCGTTGAAGACTACGTTGTATTGCATGGTGTACACAACTTTTTGCTCGAAGCCATCTTTAAGGGATATGTTTATTGGTGTCTCTAGAATTAGGGTATCGTTGATCAATGAGTCGTACACCACTATACCATTAAGGAAGTAAAGGGTAAAGCTCTCCACGTCACTACTACTTTCTACAGTAACCATTCCTTTACTGAGCGTAGGAATGAGAAGGGCTACAATGGCTAAGGCCGTCAAACCTCTTATAGAAGAAATCAATTTACCACTCATTTATATCTTGATGCTAGTATTCATATAAACATACTTGCAAGTACTCTAGTATGTGAGTTTAATGTAAAACTACCTCATCTAATATCGTTCTCCAACTTTAATCCACATAAAAAGTTTGAGGGGAATTAAACTTTTGGTAGTTCTTGAGAGATCCCTACGAGGTACTTTGCAATGTTCTTCTTCTCCTCGAAGTTGTAGGTTCTCCAAATCGCGATGTCCTCCATGACTGGAGATCCTCCACCATGCACACCTGCTACCGCCATGACTCCACCGAGGGACGAGCAAAGGATGTTCGAGATCCCATAGAGACACCTGTAAACGTGTTCTGGTGGAACATCCGCTCTTCTCTTGATGTACTTCTTAATGTATGGTCCCACCTCTTCACTTAGAAAGTCTTCTGCGAAGGGGAGTGTTGCTGATATTCCGCCAGCAAGCTCAGCAAGAATTTCAAGCTCCCTGTAAAAGTGCATTCCTGCATGTCTCCTACCCACGTTCGCGTAGACCTCGTTGGGTATGAATGTTCCTGCAGGCGTCTTCTGACCATAAATGGCTGAAGCAACTCCTGCAGCATATACAAGCTCTGCTGTAGCTGCAAGCTCTACAAGTCTCTCTCTTATGTTAGGCCTATCGTAGACCCCATTGTAGTCAGCGATTAAGGCTCCAAACCCCGTAACAACATCAGTCATCGCTGGCTTACAACCAGTGTAGCTGTGCCTATGAAATAGCGCGAAGAGGTGTGCAGCCAAAGTGGCATATTTGTTTTCACCGCAAATGAATACTCTATCCCAGGGCACGAAGACGTCGTCGAATATTATCATGTTCTCGTCGTCTCCTATGTTCGCATGAGGCATCTTTAATCCTTCAGGGGCTCTAAGGTGAGTCGTCCTCGCAATGATCTTAACACCATCCGTATCAGCTGGAATCGCAAAGGCAACACTCCAGTCCTTGTCCTTCTCAGTCATAGCCCTCGTTGGAACGACTATTATTTCGTCCGCTATAGCAGCCATTGTTATGCAGTTCTTCGCTCCCCTCACTATTATTCCATCACTCCTCTTTTCGACGACTCTAACGTACATATCTGGATCTACCTGTTCATGAGGTCTCCTACTACGATCCCCCTTGACATCCGTCTGTGCACATGCAGCAACCAAGTCCCTCTCTTGAAACTCCTTTAGATAATTAATGAACCTTTTATGGTAGTCCGTGCCGTACTCCATGTCTACTGCATAAGTTGCTACTGAGAGAGCGTTTATTGCATCGCAACCCATGCAACGTTGAATGCAACCGCCTGTTACTTGACAAAGTTTTCTTATCATTAATTGTTTTGTCAATAAATCCTCCATCGATTGGTTTATGTGAGTGAATCTATTGATCTTCTTCCCAGTTAAGTGTGACGTCACGGCAAGCAGGTCCTTATAGTCTGGATGCTCCACGAGATCAAAGGTGTGAGAAATTACATAGATCCCTCCACTTAGCTCTGGTGAATCTCTTCTCACCCTATTGCCTCTAATGTACACGTTAGGCTTCATCTTGTACAGGTCTTGCTTATACTCCTCTGATGTCCTCAACCTCTCACTCCTCCTAAATTTTCAGAATAAATGTTGTTGGAAAGAAGATAAAAAGATTAGGGGAAGGTGGATCCCTCAAGAGATGGATCGTGGCCTGGAAGTATATTTCGTCTCCTCACATAGCTTAACGCCTTAAAGCAGCTGTTGTACCACTCACTTAAGTCGACGTGAAGTCCCGTAGGTAGGAAAGGCAGGTCAATGGCTGGTATCTGAACTTTGTTGCCTGCAGAGTCTGTAAGCTCTAATGGCTGCTTTGGAGGAAAGATGTTAAAGTAAGTGTAGAACTGATCTCCTGCTATTAAGTACCTTCCCTTCTCGGTTTCAATAGCCACTCCTTGCATTCCCTTCGTATGACCAGGGAGAAGTACTAACTTTACGCCATCAGTTATCTCCACATCTCCTTCAACTAAGCAAAGATCCATTTCCTCAAGTGGAAGAATCAAGTTTCTATCATAAGTTCTTCGATAATGCATTGGAGGATTTAGAGCTGAATCCCATTCCCTCTTCTGCACGTAGATTCTTGCGTTGTGGAAGAGACCAGCATTCGCAACGTGGTCGAAGTGTAAATGCGTAATCACCAGCTTTTCTACTTCCTCCGGCCTTACATTTGCCTTCTCTAAGGCACTTCTCAACCCCTTCTCTCCACCACCTTTTACCGGGTAGCCCTGTACGAGACCATTATGTGGCTCTTGAATCCCAGCATCAACGACTATCTTTTCGTCACGTCCATCTATGACCCACACATAAACTGGACCTGTAACGATGGTTCGTGCATCCCCCATCATCATGACGAGACTGAGTGGTACGCTTATTTCAGCTTGTTTGAGAGGTATTATCTTGTACATTTTCAAAACCTACAAGATATTTTATGCATGGAAAGAGAAAACCTTTGTGTAGACCCCGGTCTTCAATGTTAAGCGACATCTTTCACCCTCTAAATCAGAAAAGAATTAGGATCACGGTCTTAAGCACCCGAACAACCATTCACACGTAGGTTCGGGGTAAAAGTTAATCACAAAGCCCATTAAAAGGCTAAGAAGGTGGTAGTTAATTGATGGCGAAGAACCCTTTAGAACTTCCTCTTAACAGGAAATTCACGTTCGCAGAGCTGATAGAAGCCCTTAGGATAGCGATAATAGCTGAGCTCGACGCTGTAAACTTATACCTCCAGTTTGCTAGAGCATGTAGTGATGAGAAGGTTAAAAGAGTTTTTGAGGATATAGCCAAAGAGGAGAAAACCCACGTAGGCGAGTTCTTAGCATTGCTCAGAAGGCTGGACACCGAGCAGGAATTACAACTTAAAACCGGTGAAAAAGAAGTAGAGGAAATGGTTTAACTACTTATCCACTAAACCTCTTTTTTATTAATTTAAGTTCATAGATCCTTAAGATATGATCTTAGTGCAGTCCTCGATCTATTCTACTCGTATACTTTCTCCCACTCCTTGTACCAGTCCATAGCATCCTTCTCGTAATCCCTTTCTCTTGATGGTAGTCCCATCAACTTGTAGGTTTCATGCTGGACTAGGACCTTCATTATCTCATTGCTCCCAGTCCATATGAGACCTAAGCGTGCATCTCTCAGCATTCTTTCAACTGGGTACACTTGGGTGTAACCTATTCCACCTAGGATCTGCATGGCTATGTTAACGACCTCCCAGCTAACCTCAGTTGCATAGTACTTAGCTTCACTCACTAACTTCCTAGGGTCGCCTCCTATTCTTCGAGGATCATTTACTCCAGCATCGTAGAGGTCCACAGCTCTTGCAGCTGTGTAAACTAGAGCTCTTGCAGCATCCAGCTTCGTTACGGCCTCAGCTACCATGAAGTTAACTCCTTGAAACTCTCTAATCTTCCTACCAAAGGCCTTCCTCTTATCTGAGTATTTTATTGCTATTTCTAAAGCAGCTCTTGCAAGCCCTATAGCTCCAGCTGCTGAGGTCAATCTTTCAGGTATCATCATTCTATTGAAGACCTCCCTCGCATCATTCACTTCTCCTACCACATATTCTTCAGGGACCTCGACGTCCTTGAGGACTATTCTAGCCGTCCCCATACCCCTTAAGCCTAGTAGATTGTAGATCTCCTCCACTTTTACGCCCATGTCCCTTTCAACCAAGAAGGCTGTCAAAGCCTTGTGTGAAGGAGCATTTGGATCAGTTCTTGCGTATAACAGAAAGAAGTCTGCTACCTTTCCACCAGCTATAAACCTCTTCTGACCGTTTAGGACCCAAACTCTCCCTTTCTTCTCAGCTCTAGTTGTTGTCCCGAAGAAGTCGCTGCCTCCTCTAGGCTCTGTAAGCCCCTCTGCTGCGATTCTCTCCCCTCTTATTAGGGGTTTGAGGAACTTTTCTTTCTGCCACTCGCTTCCAAAGCGATATAGAGCTTCACCAACAATGCTAATCATCGAGTACGCGCAGCCAATACCATAACCTAGAACCCCTATCTCTTCAATAGCAACGCCCTCAGCGGTCCAGCTCATCCCTCTTCCGCCGTATTCCTTCGGAAACCTCAAGCCCAATAGACCTCTCTGAGCTGCAGATCTTACAAATTCGAATGGATAATCCACTTCATTCCTATCCATTCTTCTAAGAAGTTCTGGGTCTACTGTCGCTACGAACTCCTTAACTTCATCTCGAAGCTTAACTTCCTCCTCTGTCAGTAAAGCGTCGTTCTCAAGCATAATCTCACACAACTTCTTATAGAATCGTCTCTCTTCTTAAGGTTACACAACTAGACTTTTAGCTGATTTTCGTGTCAGGGGGAGAAGAGTACAACTCAACTTGTATTGCTGATTATGAGGCGTCGAAAAAGTTAATATCCTCAGAATTAAGCATACAATTACCATGCTCATTGAAGAGATAGTGCCAAGCGTTTTCAGAGTTAAAGTACCGCTACCCAACAATCCACTTAGATATACAAACTCGTACATAGTAAAAGCCGAAGATGAGTGCTTGATAATAGATACAGGCTTTAACGTTGATGAATGCTACAACACCTTGGCTTTAGCCCTAGATGAGCTTAGAGTGGAGAAGCCCCTCTTCTTATCTACACACCTTCATGCTGATCATATGGGCCTTGCTGGAAGGTTCTCCGACTCCATACTTATGAGCTCCATAGAGATTGAATGCATTGAGGAAATGCGTCGAAGCTCGCACGACTACTGGAAGAAGCTCGTAGACTTTTACGTAATGAACGGCTTCCCCAAAGAAGAGGCTGGGCTGCTGCTAAGACTTCATCCGGGAATAAAGTACACGTACTGGAGGGACTTTAAATTTAAAAAACTTAGTGATGGCGACGTCATCACTCTAGGTGACGTATCACTACGATGCATTTTAACACCGGGCCACACACCCGGACACATATGCTTATACGACGAAGAGAGGAAGGTGTTGTTCTCTGGAGACCACGTCCTCTTTGACATAACTCCTAACATATCTTGGATGCCGATGCTTGAAGATCCACTTAACGAGTACTTAAAGAGCCTTGAGAAACTACTCTCCTTCAACGTCAAGCTCGTACTTCCCGGTCACAGAGGCTTCGGCATCAATTTGAGGGAGAGAATTGAGGAGCTAAAGGTGCATCACGAGAAGAGACTTAAGGAAGCTTTGTCCGCTTTAGATCATCCCAAAACTGCTTGGGAGGTTGCACCGAGCATAAGCTGGGACATAGAGGAGAAAAATCTAAGCAAGCTACCTGTGATACAAAAGTGGTTTATTGTTGGAGAGACTATAGCTCACCTAGAACATCTAGTACGTAAAGGTGAAGTCAGTAAGGTTGAGGTAAGAGGAAGAATACTCTACTACTGTTGACCATGTACGTCATTTAGTGCATGACCTCCTCAACTTTACCATGTAAATTTTGCGTTCACATAGTTCTTATCCTAGTCTAAAGGCTCCCGACCTATGTAGGCATTCATGATTGCTCAACAAGTGATAAAAAGAAAGCTTGTTTAAAGTGAAATCACGATTTAACAGCTCTAGAGAACGTAGAGCTGCCGATGGCGTTGGCTGGAGTACCAAAAAGCGAGAGAAGGGAGGGGCATTCGAGCTCTTGAGATGGTGGGTTTGGAAGCTAGAGCAAGTCATAAGCCTGACGAGCTGAGTGGTGGAGAGCAACAGAGGGTAGCCATAGCTAGAGCTTTTGGCAAACAATCCTGCAATAGTCTTAACTGACGAGTCTACAGGGGACCTAGACTCGAAGTCGGCAAGGTCGCTAATGAACCTTGTGAGGCGACTAAACAAAGAGAATGGCCAGGCATTCATCATAGTAACTCACGATCCCATAGTTGTAGATGCATGCACAAGAGTCTATAGCATTAGGGATGGGAGAATAGAGAGTAGCAGAGAAGTGGCTAACCATTAGCAAGTACAATGTTAGTGCGCTTAGTTGGGAGGAGAAAATTAGATTATGTTCTCACCACAAATCTCCTATATGAAACTGCCAACTACACCCATTCGAATGAGCTTAGTGCTCATTAGCTCAATGATATTCTTCCTAGGCATTTTTATAGGCTATTCCTCAGCTCATTCCTTAAAGAGCTTAGTAGAGGATTTGGAGCATCTATTTAGCCCTTTAACGGGCTTTCCCCCCATCATGTTGACGGTAGTGATATTGGTCAACAACTTCATTAAAACCTTTTTATTCATGTTACTGGGGATCTTGTTCGCAATACCAACAGTGCTCTTTGCCCTGATTAATGGCGTCATACTTGGAGCCCTTGGCTTCTTTGTGGCAGAGGAGAAAGGTGTGCTCTTTCTCCTTACAGGTCTGTTGCCCCATGGGGTCTTTGAGATCCCAGCTTTACTGATAAGCTGTGCTCTAGGGATTGGGATAGGAATGAGCGTGGTCAGAAGGATTCACAGGAAGGACGTCAGCATCGGTAGTGTTGTAATATCCTGTATCAAGGCTTACTTTAAGATCGTCATGCCTCTCCTGGTTCTTGCTGCTTTTATTGAGGTTTACGTAACTCCACTTCTTCTTCAACAGCTGCTTTGACCTCCCACCAAGTTAAATCGCTCCTGATCAATATGAGAAATAGATACTACTAAAAGCTCGCATGACTTAACGTATTCTTCTTGAGACCTCATTGCTATTCGGCCATGTTCGTCACTGGCTATAAGCTGTAGAAAACCTGTAGAAAAGTGTGAAGAAAGTTTAAACAAACGTAGAAAAGAGGGCAAAAGAGATGGTATTAAGTTAACATAACAGCACGCAACCTCATTCTATTGTTGTAAAGTTATGTGCGTAGAAAGCCTGTGTTAATTCGTGGGGTCGATGACGATCTTTAAATCTCAATCATAAGATGTGATGTGCAGTGAATTACCATACTCCTTGATCATTAATGAAATGAATAGTCACAGATTAACCGGCCATCATTCTTCTTCAGCAAGCAACTTCAATATTTCATGCTTTATAGACTCTAAGTCACCTTCAATGACCTCACGTTCTTGAAATACTTTTCTATAAATCCTCCTCCCGAAGGCATCATCATTTTTTACTTTAAGAATCATGGAGTTCGGATGAAGCTTTGCTGTAGGGAGAAGACCATTTAAGTCTCCATCAACAACTCCGATCACTGGTACTCCAAACCTCTCTAGAATATCTCCTACAATAGCTGTCGTATCATCACCGATTGTGACTGCACAACAAATACCTTCCTCTAGAAACTTAAAGACCTCGTATCCAGCGTGATCTATGAAGGCAATTTTCCTTCCAGCTGAGTAGCTTAGTCTTGCTCTATTCTTAACCTCGTCTCTCAATACTTTTATCGTATCGATCTTGGCCTTCTCTAAATCTATGTAGCCAAGCTTCTGAACTCCATGCCAATTAACCTCAACTCCCTTAATCTCCAATATTCTACCAGATTCGCAGACAAAGATCACCTCTTCTCTAAAAGCCCTCCCAACTATTATACCGTTCACTAAAATCCAATCTCCAGGCTCAACTGCTAATATCTTCCTATACTCTAACTTTTCATCCCTCCAAAAAGTGATGCCAAAATCTGGTCCCTCTACAAGCTTGAACCCTAACTTCACAGCAAACTCCTCCGCCACCTCTTTTACATCCCCCCAGTACGCTAAAGTCATGGTGCCAGTCTCTATTCCGATTACCGGAAACCTCAACTTCTTGGAAAGATGCCAACCATCAGCGAGCATTCTGTTAACTGAGGTTGTTTGAGTTGCACTTATGACTAAGTCAAACTCCCTCCTATTCGCCCAATCTACGAACCTCTCCTTCAAGACGTTGAGGTTTAGCCCAAAATCCATCATTGCGACGGTGCCCATGGTTCCGGAGACCACTGCCACAACCTCACCGTAATCCTTAAAGAACTTCAAGAGTTTCGCTGCCCATCCTGAGTCAAATATCTTGCTCATGTGGAACCTTAAACATATCTTCATGAAGACACCAAGAGTGAAAAGCGGTTAGAGACTTATCCTTTTCCGTTGTCGGATAGTTAACTCTTTTCAACTATTCGTTCCACCTCGGCTGTGGAGGACTTCAAATCTCGAGCAGCTCGGGGAGAGCCTTTTTAGCTCTCGATCCTTCATCGAACTACTTCATCCTGCTACATATAGGGTACTTATGAGTGCTTCCATCTACATCAACCAGCACGAACAGATGTGAAATCCAAAAAGTTGTGTTAGGCTCAGAACGTCTGGAATAGCTGCGGAGAGACTTGGTATAGGCTAGGCAAGGCTGACAATATTGATGCGGTTGAAGAGAGAATTATAGCTGCTAGTCAATCCAGCGAAACTATACTAGAGCTGGCTCAGAGATAGGTTGCAGCGACAAAGGCCTTTATCCTATAACTTCTGGAACGTCCATAACTATAGCTGTGAAGTTAGCTAAACTCTTGGAGTATGAAAGTACGACGTTGGTAGACAATATTGAGAAAGAACTTACCGAGTTACTGTTAATGACAAGAAACATCTTAAATAACTATGTGGCCCCCGCGTTAACTAAAGAAATGTGGGGTCTAGGGGGTTCCCCCCCGGACGTTCCTGAGCCCAATGAGAATCCAGGCAGGATGCGGGGGAACAAGGATGAGACGATGACACCAATTTAATATAAACCTATGTTAGAGCTGAACTTCTTACTTCAAATATAGCTTCATAGCCTCACGTAGCGTTTTGTAAAACCTCGAAAGCAAATGAGCTATAAACTCAGGAAGATTTATTGAGAATCGATAGCTTTAGTATTACCTCTCTACATCAGTCCGCAAAAACTTCTCTTAACTTATAAGCTCAATCAGAGGACCTCACCAAAATGTTAATCACTCTGCACAGATTGCTTAATGAGCCACACTCCATCTACAAGACTGTAGGAGTAATGCGTGCTTTAAAAGGTCTTGCAGTTTCTTGTAATGTATTGGAACAGTTTCAAGAATATGTGCTCCTCTATCATTAGTCATTAGTAGATTTCTAAGATAAAAATGAACGTTAATATGCGAAGACTTCGTATGTTTGAGTTAGCGCTGGGAGTAGGTGGCAAGCCTAAGAAATATTTAGGTCACTAGTATTAGGCATGTGAGGTGTATACTGTTTGACTAAACAAGATGAAGTAAATAGTCTCTTGGAGAGATCTAGGCGTTTCTACGAATCCGCCCTTTTTCAGATCGAGAAGGGCTTTCATGACTTAGCGATGTTTAGTTTCGAGCAAAGTCTCCAATTGTTCTTGAAGGCGGCTCTACTCTCTCTGGGTGTAGACTATCCGAGAACGCACAGCATTAGAAGGCTACTCGAATTGGTGCACGAGCTTACGGGAGACGAAGACGTTAAAGAGCTGTGGGTGGAGCATAGCGTAGAACTAGCTTTACTCGAAGATGCCTACATAACTTCAAGATACGTGCCAAGAGATTTCAGAATTGAAGAAGCGATGAGGGTTAGAGGAGTAGTGGATAGGGTGTTTAGAGTTGTCAGAGAAGCTCTTAGTAAAGTTAGCTAGGCATAGAGCTGAAGTTTTTAGAAACCTCAAGCACTACCTTAAGGTAGTCGTAGAAACAGTTAAGGAACTGGATGAGAACGCCGAAGTCTACCTCTTTGGTAGTGTTGTTGAAGGTACGTATACGTTATCAAGCGATATAGACATACTAGTAGTCACGGACCAGCCGCCGGAAGAAGTGTTGGTAAAACTGTGGGAGAGGGGGATAAAGGACCCATTTGAAGTACACGTCATAAGAAGAGAAATGCTGGAGCTATACAAGTGGAGGTCAAAGTTGGTGAAAGTAGAGGAGTTCAGCGCCTCCCTTAGTCCTCGAAAAACGGTTTCACCATGAGCGCTCGCAGCCTTTAACTCATTGAAGGCACTCCTCGCCTTCACCAACCAGCTCCCTCAGTTTTCTTACATGCCCTCATAGGTGTTTAGCTTGTACCTTCTGCTTCACCCACTCCACATAGCTAAAGATTTGCGGCATAAGGCTTATAGGGCCTCTCTTATCTCATTACTCCATGGACTTCTCCTTCACTAAAGAGCAGGAGCTCCTGAGGAATTCCATTGAAGAGTTTTGTAAGAAAGAGGTAGATCCTTATGTAAGCAAGTGGGTCAAGGAAAGGAGCTTCCCTCGAGACCTACTAAAAAAGCTGAGTAATATTGGCTTAACTGGAATGAACATACCAGAGGAGCTTGGGGGCTCCCCATTGGACAACGTTAGCCAAGGAATTGTCGCTGAGACTTTAGGGAGGCATGAACTTGTGGCGCCAATATTCTTAACAATCTTTGGCTTTGCAAGGCTATTACCCTTCATAGTTGATGATGAGGTAAGAGGGGAAGTTATCGGTAAATTGTTGAGAGGAGAACTACTCATAGCTGGAGCCTTTACCGAACCGGGTTGTGGGTCAGATGCTGCTGCAATAACCACCAAGGCTGAGAAATTAGGGGACGTATACAGAGTAAAAGGAGAGAAGGCCTTTATAACTGGTGCTCCAATAGCAGATGTCTTCATAGCATCTGTGGTAACAGGATCCTCGGATAAACCTCATAGGAACATAAGCCTTCTACTCATAGAAGCTAATCGAAGAGGAGTTGAACCATACGAATTAGAGTCCATGGCTAGCGACTTAAAGGGTGAATTTGGAGGAGTAATATTTGATAACGTGGAGGTTCCCGTTGGCAACCTCATAGGCATGGAGAACTTAGGATTTTACTTGTTGATGGAGGAATTCAATATTTTAAGGGTCCTCATAGCACTTTCCTCTCTAGGATTAGCTGAGAGGTGTCTTGAAGAAGCTGTGAAGTACGCCAAGCAGAGGACAGCATTCGGTCAACCGATATCGAGGTTTGAAGCCGTCAGCTTCAGGTTAGCTGAGCACTGGACCAAGATCCAGTGCGCCAAGCTATTAGCGTATAAAGCTCTATGGTTAGCTGACAACAAGAAGCCATACATGGCTGAAGCTGCTGCAGCTAAGTGGTATGGATGTGAAGAAGCATTTAGCACCGTAAATGACGTCATTCAAACATTTGGAGCTGTAGGATACACCAAAGACTATCCATTTGAAAGGATTTTTAGAGCTTTAAGGGGGCTACTCATAGGTGATGGTACGAGTGACATAATGAAGCTGATAATATCGAGACTACTATTTGGTAAAGGTTATTCTCCATAGATCGTAAAACTCGCTATCGATGTGAGGGCTCCACTCATATCTCCTTAATTCTTTACTGGGCTATGATATCCTCAAAATTTGCTGAACATTTGGAGACCCCCTACTTCACTGATTAGTTGGAGCACGTAATTAAGTCAGTTTACTCAAAAGATCTTTACCTCTAAGAGCTATGGAGAGGTTTGCTTCAGCATGAGATTAAAGGCTTAGCATGCTTAATTGTTGGCTCTATATGGCTTCACTTCCCTTTCCATCTTGGAGCACGCTTTTCAACAAAGGCTCTGGTTCCTTCCGTGAAGTCTTCTGTCATTGAAAGCGATACGAGCTCTTGTATTGCAATTCTCATCAGGTTCTCGTAGGTTCTCCTATAAGCTCCAGCCAAAGTCTTAATGGCTCTTACTCCAAGTGGTGCAGCTCTCAATATCTTTACAATCATCTCAATGCCCACGACTTCAAGCTGATCTGGTGGGACGACTATGTCAACTAGTCCAAGCTCTTTACACTGAGCGGCTGACATCCATTCTCCAGTAAGCGCGTATCTTACGAGCTTCTTGCTTATTATTCCTAAGCC
>QNVF01000013.1 GCA_004347965.1 Candidatus Nezhaarchaeota archaeon WYZ-LMO8 | reverse complement strand
GTCTAGCTTGGATAGGACGCCAGCCTGCGGTTCATGCAGAAAGCTGGAGGTCCGGGGTTCAAGTCCCCGCGGGCCCGCTTAAAACTTAGATCATTTTCTTGCTGCCACACGCTCCTACACCTAGAGCTCAGAAAAATGCAAGATGCAATTTAATAAAGTCATGCAAAGCTCGACATTGGAATTCTTGATTCAATAGTCTTCATGGTAGTATTCATAGCCCTCCTAATCGCTTTTCCCTTCACCATCCTAGCATTTTTTAGGCACACATGAGGCTATGAGAGACAACGATGTATATGAGGCATACCAAGAAAGCCTTCACCATTAAGTCTATAGCCATAAGTTCATGGTGCTATATCCTCTCTTTAGCTGAGACCACCTTTTGAGAATTCGATTTTTCTTTGCAGCACCAGGTATTAATCCGGTAACGAGAGCTGCTAAGGTTAGAATATGATGCTTCCTAATTCCTTATCGCTATATTGTAATTCGAGCTAATCAAGCACTTGATGATACTACTTACGCTTTAACCTTAAGGTTTAGCTTTAATATGTGATTCTCCATAAAAATTCAATTCTTCAAACTATTAATGTCAAACCACAAAGTGCTACTATCAACGTGTGGTTTAGAATAGATATCACAACTACGATTTTAATGCTTTTTCATAAGAAGAGACACTAAGAAGGAGAGACTAAGATAATTGCTATCGCAAGACTTAAGTAATGCTTAAAAGCAATATTAGATCGATGGAAAGCTCTAAAAGTATAGAGATGAAGTGCCCTCATGACAAATTGGAGTTTCTAGGGGATCAGAAGGGTGAGAAGGGCGTTAATAAGTACTATAAGTGCTTGAAGTGCGGTAACGTCTTAATACTATCTGAGGAGGGTACTTGGTACGAAGTTCCTGCAACGGAACGTCAATGAACATGATTAAGGGGATGACGAGTAAAGCCGTTAGAAGATTTAGAATTGAGGTAATGAATGCAGGTCTACGATTACATGAAGATGTCCTTGATGGTCTACTTGACAACCCGGCTACATTCGTTGAGCTAGTTTAAAGTTGAGTGCTTTAGTACAGCTCTCGATAACAGTCTTGATCGAGTAAACTAGCATCAACCTAGCCTTGCGGGTTTCCTCATCCTTTTCTTTTATTACGTTTACCTTCTCGTAGTACGAATTGAAAAGCTCACTAAGCTGGTTTAGGTAATTGGTAAGTAGCTCTGGTTTAAGCTCGTCAGCTGCTTCTATGAATATCTTGGGGTACTTAGCCATCTGTATCACTAGTTCTCTCTCGTACTCGTGAGTTAGCTTGGATGTATCGACGTTAGGTGTTGGCGTGAAGCTGCTCTTCCTCAAGATGCCGAGTGCTCTTACGTACGTGTAGTTTATGAAGGGGAAGCTGTTTCTCTCAAAGTTGACTACCTGGTCAAAATCGAAGGTTATTGGCTTAGAAGCTGTAACATTCAGGAGAGCGTACTTAACTGCGCCTACGCCGATTACTTCAGCTATCTCCTTCTTCTCTTCTTCGCTTAATGCTGAGCCTCTTTTCTCTACTTCGATCCTAACCCTATTGACGGACTCGTTTAGGAGGTCATCTAAGGGGATGTATCTACCTCGCCTGCTTGACATTTTAGCTCCTGGAAGCTTGACGAGCTCGTATGCATAATGAATGTATCTAGTCTCAACATCCTTTACTCCGAGAAGAGCTAATACAATCTTTAATTGTAGTTGAGCTAAACTTTGTTCCGCTCCTATCACATTTATGACCTTATCGGCTTTTTTAAGCTTCCAAAAGGCATAAACTATATCTCTAGTAGTGTAGAGAGATGTTCCATCAGCTCTCCTCAAGGTTAGTTTTGGTAACTCTTTATCTGCCAAGCCCCACTTCTCCTTGAGGTTCAATGCCGAAGCTACTCCATTAACGTTTAACACTAAAGCTCCTTCAGACCTCTCAAGAGCCCAAGGAGCTATGTCCCCTATCTTCCCTATCACTTCCTCAGTTGCTTTGCTCCAGACAGCTATTTCACTCTCCCAATCCCATGAATCAAACTTTATCCACATCCTTGATAGAGTTTGCTTGAAGCCCTCTATGACAGCCTTGCATAGCCCTCTTACGATTTCAACAGCTTCCCTAGCCCCCTCTTCATAGTCTTTATTCAACTTAGATATCATAGACTTGGGATCTTCATCCTCACTTATCTTACTTAAGAGGTAGTCGAAAAGCTCAGGATCTTTATTTCTAAGCTCATAAGCTATCCCAACCCACTCATCGATCTCCTTCAATATTTCACGCTTTGTCTCATCATCTGACGCTCTTTCAAGTCTCTTCCTGAGCTCAATTATCTCTACTATCGAGTTCGTCATTGGATAAATGATTCCTATCGAGTGATCGAACTTCTCGCCTTTGATCTTGTCCATCACCTTTGAATATCCATAAGCAGCAATCATTACTTGAAGGCCTACATCATTAACGTAGAAGTGTGCTTTGACGTCGTGGCCTCGAGATCTCAGTAGGGATGCTAAGCTATCACCTATAACTGCATTCCTCCCTGTGCCTATAGTCAGAGGGTGTATTGGGTTACCACTAGTATGTTCTACTATTATCTTGAGAGGTCTCTCAACCTTTATCAATCCGTACTGTGATCCAAAGTTCGTAACTGCCGTGAATAGCTCTTGAGCAAGCTCGAAGTGGTTAACGTAAAAGTTTATGTAGCCAAGACCTGCAGGCTTAATGTCGCTAACGTACTTTCTTTCCATCAATGACATCTTTGCGGCCAGCTCTTCAGCCAGCTCCTTAGGGTTCCTCCTCAATAACTTAGCAAGCTCAAAGCAGGGAAGAGCTAGCTCTCCCATCTCTCTTGCGGGAGGGATTTCTAGGCTTCTTACTAAAACGTTCTCGGTTGATTCTATTCTCGATTCTTCAAGCGAGGTCTTAAGTAGCTTTAAGCACTCTTCTTCGAACAATTTGAAGGGTATGCTACTTGACATCCTCATTCACATTAAGATATGTTAAGTAAGAGACTTATTCAACGAACGCTATTGATGCGTCCTTTATCTTGCTGAATATAGCTACATTTATGATTAGCGGCGTTAACGACTCTATCATTAGTGCTAGCTTTAGTGGACCTACGTAAATTGGTCGTAAGTTATGAATTTCGCGTGTAAGGTTTGCTACCACTTCAACTGCCTTTTCATCGTCACCAGCTATGGGGACATCGTAGTTTAGAACTAAGGAGGGGTTCGCAAGCTTCTTAGCAGATATGGCGTGAAAAGCTGCTATGACTGGAACATCTTTTAACTCTCTTGCTAGTGCTTCGGCGTATGACATTATCTTGCCGTCCTCTACCATCGGCATGTACATCATTCCTCTGTTAACCTTAACCATTGGTACAACAGGAGAAACTATTATTTGGCTTGATTGAAGCCTGTCTTTTATGCTAATAATTGTTGAGGCTGCATATTCGTATGGTATTGTAAGAACTATGACGTCCGCCTCGGCAGCAGCGTCGGGGTTTGCCATCCCCCTTATGGTACCTTTCATAGAATCTCCATAGAATCCCTTGGCCTTTGTTAAGTATTCCGCGGCTACTCTCATACCTTTTGATGCTTCCCTAGATCCTACTAGTATTTCATGGTTTTTAACCCATCTTAATGCTAATCCCTCACCCATGTCTCCTGTTCCACCTAGTAGAGCAATTTTCACCTCGACCAACCCCTTGTGTGGTGCAGTTTAATGTTAGTACCTGCAGTTAAATGTTTTAGCTTTTAAGTCTCTCCAAGAGACTTCTAGAAGCGACGAGAGCTGGAATGCCAGAGAACCACATTGTTACGAGAATTGTCTCTACAATCTCTTCCTTCGTGGCTCCCGCTTCAAGTGCTCTTGTCATGATTTTATGTGCTTGGTTCTCCTCAACTCCATAACATATGCTGAGAGCTAATGCTATTAAGTGCTTGAACTTTAATGGTAGTGCTCCATCTCTCCATATAGTTGAGTAGAGAGAGCTTACAGCATCTTTGAGCTGAGGACTTATCTTATTCGCAACTTCTAGTGCTTCAATAGGTTCCTTACAACCTTTAAATTGATTCATGTCCACCATCCCCAAAATATTACTAAGCTTTCTGTTATTTAAAAGAAGATGATGTACATAGGCTCTTCTTGAAGAGGGGTCGCCACGTCTTAAAAGCTATGTGGTCAAATAAGCATTTGAGATGATCGTTGAACTGCTCAGCTAACCACGAATGTACTATTGTAGTAACATCGCGAGACTTGTTGTTCTAAGACTTCAGACTTCTGCTAGAGACTCGCTCTGCTCATGTCTGTTAGGTTACGGTGGTATGTGCTCCTTTTCCCTCACAGCCTTCAGCCTTATAGCTCCCTGCTTACAGCCTACTACACAAACACCACAACCAAAGCACTTCTCTTCATCAACTTTAGCATAGTCATTTAATGTTATGGCATTAAAGTGACATCTATTTACGCATAATCCACAAGCTACACAAGCTTCTTTATCTACGTAAGCCACATAACGGCTTTTCTCGAGGATCATCAACATTGGTACGCCTGAATGCTTTGATGCCAAGAAAAACTCACAACAGTCCTGACAGCAGTTGCAATTCACAGTAACGCTCTTGTCTACTATTTTTGCGGTGTTAGCCCATGTGTGCACTAAACCATCTTCCTCTATCTTCTCTACGAGCTCTACAGCTTCATCAATGCTTATCTCTATTCCAGAGCCTCTCTCTATGACATATTCAGCTCCTCTACCAACTTGAATACACTTCCACGTTTTTTCATCTTCAACGAGCTCTTTAGTATATTGACAGCCACTAGCTGCAAAACGTGTGACGTTTCTACATGAGCATGGAACGACAGCTATCTTCTTTTGTGCTTTCATCATCTCAACCATGTTCTCGCAAGGAAGAACGTCGGGCAAATCCTTTATAGCGTTGTAAGCTGGGACAACTCTCCATGTTTTGACTCCAATCAACGCTCTAACTTTACCAACTACTTTGTGGACCTCCTTTTCGCCAAATTCCTTCCAAAGTCTTGCATACTCGGGATCCTTCATGTGCTTTGATGCTAGGGTCGCATCATGAAGCTGAACTATGTCCCTTACGAGCCTATAATACTCTCTATCTTTGAAGTCCTTCGGTATAGCTACTCCCTTCCTAAAAAGATCTTCAAGAATTTCTTTGACCCTTGTTTTTTCCATGGAAAGATTATTTGCAATCTCTTCAACGCTTCCCGGCAAAGCTGCTGCAATCCTTGCCTCATCCTCGGTCATCAGATGCTCTAGAATCCTCCTTAAAAGTGCAGAACTCGGAAAACCCAATCTTTGCATTAACTCTTCGTAGTACATGTTGAAAAATTATTCTACATCCACATATAAAGATTAGGAGAATGCATCGCCAAAAAGATCTTTGGCTATTCAACTTCTACACCTATTTTTCGCTTAGCTTTTCGATGTTAGTTTCTAAAGTCATACTCTTCACAACTAGCTAAATTTCTACTACGTGAGAACATGGATTAAAGAAAACATGTCCTAAACTACATACCAAGTTTAGAAAATGAGCATTTTGCCTAGTCAGTATAGGTAGTATAAGGGTATGGGTTATTGGATTAGGTGTTATTGATGCAGCTTTCGTAAGCCCTACACTTGAGAAATCTTTTATTTACTGTGATAGTAGCCCACGCTTTATAAAGTGAAGGGTTGATACATCACGCTAATGGCATCTAGGAGTTTAAGTAGCCCAATACGATAAAAGCATAGGAACACTATTCGTAATCGACGTTCTCGTTTAAAGTACGTTATTTGTTCGGCATGACATTTCGCCGGGCCAGTTAATAAGATTAGATAATGCCAAACACATGCAATGAAATTATTAAGAGTAAGGATAGCTTACAGAACCTTCTCATGCCATTACAAGAACACATTATAGTAATGTGGGGAAAAAAGTATGGAAGTTATAAAGATTTTCTTGTTTAAACGGCTAATGGTACTTTAGTTTCTTTACTTATCTTTAGTAGGGCGTATAATCCGTATATCAGCATCAACCATCCTATCACGAACAGCGTCACAGCTATCGTAAAGCTTATGCTAAAGTAAGGAGCTAGAGCCGTTACTACGTAGCCTAAGCTCATAGACGTTGATATCCATAAGCATTGTATAGCCGGTGTTGCAATCCCCTTTACATCCTCAGCCTTCCTCATGACCATCAGTAACAAGTAGATTATTGATGTAAATACTATCACCCCACCGAGGAAAACTGAGAGATAGAAACCTCTGTAACTGCCTGTAAATGGTGCTAAGCCAAGTGTTACGGCTCCCAGCAAGAGCATTATCACCATGGATACCTCAGCGAACCTCTTAATTCTTTGAGGATCAATGCTCATCATTACTTCACCTCCTTAGAAACCTGTAGCTCTTTCAACCCACTCACCCACCTCGATCTTAATGCCTGCTTTGTAGAGCCCCACGGCCAATACTAAGTATAGCAGAAAAGCAACTATTATTGCATCAGCTACACCTATACCTGTTGGTAGTGGTAGACCATAAGTTGTTGCGGCCCAACCTGCTAGCCCTCCAGCAACCATACCTATTATCCCGGGCACGTTAACTAAGGAGTACTTAGTACCTGGACCGAAGTTGTAAGTACGTTTAGCCACATACCTACTAAATATGTAGTAGTCAGCTATCATTACAGCCCCTACTGGTGGTATGAAGTATCCTAGGAAGATTCCAAAGGCTATGAAGGGGTCTAAGCTCATGCCCCAAACTCCTCCCCATATAGCAGCTATCGCTGTGCCTATGATACCTACTATTATGACCCAAACTCTCTTTGTAAGCCTTCCTACGATGTTCACCCAGGCTAACGATGCACTCCACAAGTTGTTGTCATTAGTCGTCCACTGACCTAGTATTGCAAGAAGCAATGCACCCACACCTAGACCCAGCTGAGCTATAGCTACTATTACGTTAGGTGAACCCGTTAACAGTGTCATGGCAGCACCGACAAAAAGCAAGATAGTCATAAATACGAATACATGGAGAGACCATGCAAGGCTGCCAGACCATCGCTTGGTACCATACCTGGAAACATCAGATGATATAACGCAACCTGAAGCATAGAGACCGAAGACGTAGGTTATGCCTACTCCTAGAGGAGCTATTGTTACTGGCTTTACAGTCCACAAAGCTCCTAGTCCCCCGCTAACATCTATTGCTGCAAAGAAGCCTATCACTATCAACGCGTACCAGAAGGGAACTGTTATGTAGCTTAGTAGCGCTATTGCCTCAAAACCGTAGTACGCTGTAAGCATCATTAACACACCACCCCATACTGATGCAGCTGCTATGGAGGTCAGTGGGTGACCGGGGTATATGACGTTAACAGTTATCCCGAATAACCAAGTCTCAACAGCAAACCACATGATAAGTGGTAGAGCTGATACAACCAGGCTACCTATCATAGCTCCTACCCTACCTAGCGGATACCTCAATAGCATGTATGTGTTAGCCTTTGTGGTGCCGCCTATGTAAGCTATGAGAGCCCCAAATACTGCTAGCATAGCATTTCCAATTAACGCTACGATCAATGCTGTCATAGAGTCGTACATCGCGGCTAAGCCTGACCCTGCAAATATTGCTGCTACAACAGCTAGGACCCCCATGTACACCATGAAAACGTTTAACGTGCTCCTAAGCTTCTCAGAAGGGACCGTTAGAGTTGCATAGTCTCCATAGACGTCTTGAACTTCCTTACTTGATCTAGTTGACAAAACAAACTCCCCTTCTAATTTTTCCAAGATAAAGACTATTTAAGTTTTAGAATCGATAATTACGTAAGAAAAGCTAGTCTGTCAAGTTCATTCAATTTGTGAAGTGTAAAACAGGGCTATGATAATAAGGAGGGGCTATAGGTTTAAGTCCTCCTTTATTTTTCGAGCTAACTTCACATTTAAATGTATTATGAAGTCTTTAAACTTACTTTCATCAATTAGCAGTAAGTACTTACCTTTGTCTACTTCGTCTTTTAATTCATCGAGGTAGGGATCTTTAATTCCTAAGTCACTAAGCAAATGTATGAACCTTGACACTGCATCTAGACATCTAAATGGCCCGTACACCTGTGGCTCTACAAGTAGACCTCTTGCACTTGAAATCAAGTATGCTATGAAGTCGTAGATACGCATCTTTCTTTCCTCGTCCACCTTCATAACCTCTTACCTCCATATAACTAACTCACTTAGCGACATACGAGGTGGAGGTTTCGGCTCTTCATCAGGGTAACCAATAGCTATTATGACCACGATTTCCCAATTATGCGGTACATTGAGGAGCTCCGATATCGCTTCTTGAGAGAACGACATTATTATGTTTGTTCCTAAACCCATGGCATGAGCTAAGAGGGCTATCGTTTGCACGACTATACCTACATCGATTAAGTACATTTTATCTCTGCCTAGGACACCTGCAACTCTGTAGGACCAATCTTTATCAGCACATGCGACTATGGCTGCAGGAGCCTCACCAAGCCATCCTGGCGAGAACATTTTCATAGCTCTGAGAAGCCTTTCATCCATTATCGCTATGAACCTCCACTCCTGAGCATTACTACCACTGGGAGACCATCGAGCGATGTCTAGTATCCTTTCAATGACCTCCTTGGGCACTTTCACATCCTTCTTAAACCTTCTTATCGTTCGTCTCGTTTTAATCACATTAGCCAACACATCAGCGATGCTGCTTAATTCAATATCTTTCAATTCATGCCCCTCAAATGATTGGATGCTTAAAGAAAGTGTTCAAAGAAAAAGTTAAGTTTTGAATTACAGAAGCTTCTCGATGCAGATGTAGTCTCCTTTGTACTCCATCTTATCTAATATGTGCCTCCACACATCAAACGCTTTCGGATGTCTCCTCCATCTATCTGAAGCTGGTATACCTATGACCGCTAGTTCCATACCCTCCTTAATGTCCGCGTTCGTTAATGCTTCTCCTTGAAGCGTAAGCCAACATATCATGTCTGGAACCATCGCGGCAGGTTCTCCGAGCTTCTTCCATGCAATCATGTTTTCATTTTTGAAGTCCACGTAGAACTTCTTTCCTGCATAGCCCTCCACACCATTGAGTACTACTCTGCCAAAGTCAAAACCTGCGACAGTCCTTAGCTCCACTTTTTCAACCCTCCCTCTGAAGAGCTCATAGCCCTTAACTACATCGATAACAGTCTTCACCGGATCCTTGCCCTTCTCCTTTGCTTCTCTTAAGGCTCTGCCAATATCTAGAGACCTTGTTAAAACATGAGGTTCTAAGAAGTTCTTTATTTGCCAACCAGTGACAACCCAGGTCCCTAAGCCAGACAGCATACCGAAAGCGACAGTTACGTGTCTCGCTATTTCTTCAGCTGTATGACCATCTAGGGGGTTTGCAAGCCAGCCTACAACTATGTTTCCTACTTTGTCGGCTACGACAAATGGTGATACAGGCAAGCCGTAAAGGTTATAGAGTGTAGTCCCTAGCTCCGGGACAGCCCTACCACCAGTTCCATCAGCATCAACTACAATAAGATTCCTTACGGCAGCCACATATATTGGCGTTATAGAATTAAAGCCTCCAGTTTCCCCTGGCATTATATACTTGAACTCTACGCCTATCATAGAGTAAAGCTTTTCTAAACCATGAAAGGCATGAAGAGCCTCGGGACCGAAGCCCTTCTCTTTAAGCGCTTTAGGGGCACCCATACCTGCTATCATTGCCACATAATCATTATCTGCAACTTCATCAGGAGAAGCAAGCTTTATTTCTTTAGTCACGTTGGCTATTGCTTCGACAAGTTTAAGACCATTCTCCGGCGAGCCGCCACCACCACTACCTAAGAATGTAGCTCCTACGACTATGTCCTTTAAATCATTTATAGATAAGGTCCTCATGAAGGTTCCTCCACTAATGTTTTTGCTTTTAAATAATTTTAAGTTTTATCGTTAGCCAGTGGGTTACAAATCTATTTATTAAAATCTATTTAACGTAAATACTAGGATTTAGAGGTGAGACCTTGCAGGCTTCAGAGGAGTTGAAAGAGAAGTTAAAGAAAGCAGCTTATATGGTTGTCCAAACTTGTTTAGGAGTCAAGGCCGGCGAAAAATTCTTGGTCATTACTGATACTAATAGTGAAATTATAGGTAGAGTAATTGCTGAAAGTGGTTGGGAAGTCGGTGCTGAAACCATACTAGTCGTTATGAGACCTCGTACAAGACATGGCGAAGAACCTCCTGAACCTATAGCAGCTATGTGGACTAAGGCTGACGTATTTGCAGCGCCCACAAAGTATAGCTTGACTCACACACAAGCGAGGAAGAAGGCTACGGAAGCAGGTGCTAGAGGAGCCACCATGCCAATGATAACGATGGATATATTCATTGAGGGAATGAGTGTTGACTACAACGTGGTCAAGTCAAATTGTGATAGACTACTGAAAGTATTGAGGGATTCTAAAGAGATTAGGGTAACGTCGCCTCTAGGCACGGATGTAAAGTTTTTGGTGGAAGGCAGAGAGTTCATCGCTGATACTGGGATACTGACTGAGAGAGGTTCATTTGGTAATCTGCCAGCTGGCGAGGTCTTCGTGGCTCCTGTCGAAGGCACGGCTAATGGTATCGTGATATTTGATGGTGCGATAGCGGGAGTGGGGGCTCTTAAGGCCCCAGTTAAGGTCCTAATTAAGGACGGATTCGCCGTTGAGTTCGAAGGGAGAGATGAAGCTCAGAAGCTTAAGCAACTACTAAGTTCTGTAGGGATGAAGGAGGCATTTAACGTAGCTGAATTTGGCATAGGCACGAATCCAGGTGCTAGGATCGTTGGCAACATATTAATGGATGAGAAGGTGTATAGGACCGTGCACATAGCCTTTGGCGATAATAGCACAATAGGCGGGAGGATTAAAGCTGGTATACATATTGACGGCATAATAACTAAACCAACAGTCTACGTTGACGGCAAAATGGTAATTAAAGATGGAGAGTGGCTCATTTAGCACCTCCTAATCTTTTCCTAGTTCTTATGAAGTTTATGCAAGCTCTTGCCCCTATTGGATCCTCTAACTACAATAGTCGATGGATAGTGCTTGATCTATTCTAGGAGATTGTTCAATGACCTTGTCGTGATCTTCACGTGCGCATAAGTTACTTCCTTCAACTCTACGAGCTACTTGCTGACTCTTAATAATCGTGGGACCATGGCTTTAAGCGCATTAAAAGATTACCGTCAGATTAGTTATGTAGAGTGTGGCAGTTGGTTATGAAGTTGCTGTTTAAAGTTGGTGATGTAAGAGATTACAACCTTGAGTTAACGCTTAAGCCCTCCTTCGTCTCATCGCTCTACAGCAGAGAAGGTACATATTGGATTAAGCGCGTAGGTCTCTATGCTGAGTCGTTGTCACTCAAACAGGAGGACGAGGTACTCGAAGCATACGTAAAGCGTGGTGCTAGTGATGAGGTGCATGAGGTTATTCTTTGCGAGTCTGGATTGTGGGATGAGAAGCCATCATCCCGAATATCTAAGCTAAGTGGTGCGATCAGAGAAGAGGTCAAAGCCTTATCAGAGCTCTTTCCTGGAGTTAGGCTTTCAATAGCTCCTCACGATTTCAACTGTATACTCATAGCTGTTATACTCTCGAAAAGAACAAGCTATGAGGTTTTCGTGAGGAGGTGGGTTAAGAAGCTTTGGGAAAAGTGGCATTGTAACTTAGAGGTCATAGCTAACCTTAGACCTGGAGAGATTAAGATTATTGGAACCAGTTATCAACTGACGGATTTAGTTAAGGTGCTAAGGAGCTACGTGAAGTTACGTCTACAAAAAAACGAGCTAGAAAACATTAGAAGAGCATTAATGCTATGTTGGGGGGTAGGACCAAAGATTGCTGATGCTGTCCTACTCTTTACGACTAAGTCTCCGTACATTGTTCCATGTGATGTCCATTTACAGAGAGTATCTAAAAGGCTTGGATGGATAGATTACAATGTTAGATTACCGGCGAAGACTTTATGTCTAGCTTACTACTGTGACGAATGCATCAATAAGTATGGGCCATGCTTAAGAGAAGTCATCAAAAGTCTCTTTCCAGGATTTGGAGGTTGGATTCAAACGTTAACGTATCTCTTCGGATCTTCGATATGCACAAGCCGTAAGCCCAAGTGCTACTTATGTCATCCAATATTGAGAGAATATTGTAAAGAAGAAGGTGCCAAAAAGTTTCATCAACTTAAGCTTTAGATCGATGCTTTGCGCCTTAAAGAATCTATTCTCTGCAGAACGAGCCCATGAGCTAGCATAAAAAGTATGTTTTTACTCCATATACCTTGATTTAAAGTTCCTGAGAGAATTCAAGCAGTGAAAGGTGAATAAGTGAGGTCATTAAGGTTTAGGTGGAGAAGACAAGAAGTGATGGCCCGGCCGGGATTTGAACCCGGGTCTCCGGCTCGAAAGGCCGGGATACTTGACCGGGTTGTACGGCTCCCACGCAGGCAGGCCTCTATACGACCGGGCCTTGTTTTTTGTGAATTTTAGAGCATACTCTTAAATGTTAAGTTTTCTATGACACGCTAGTTTTATCTCGTAAGCGGGAATTCTATTCTTGGTGTTTAGCTTGGATGTGAAGATTGTAGGTAGAGGGTTCAAGGACAGTTGGTTGATAGTTGGACTTCCAGATGCTGGTCTCGTGGGTGCTATCTCTGCTGCTCACATAGTTAAAGCACTAGGTTTAGAGGCCATAGCCCACGTGGAGAGCGAACTTCTTCCACCAGTAATCGTAGTTCATCAATCAAGAGTTTATGATCCCGTAAGGTTCTTTGGTAGGGAAGGTTTAATGGTTCTAAGTAGCGAGGTTCCTGTACATCCATCCCTCGTATATCCACTGGGTAGGAGTGTTATTGATTGGGCTATTAAGGAGGGTGTTAAGGGGATAATTACAATAACCGGCATCGCTATACCGAATAGGCTAGACATAGAGGTTCCAGAAGTCTATGGTATAGCTGGAGCTACAGAACTTAGTGATGTACTTACAAAAGCCAATGTAAAGAGCTTCGAAGAGGGGTTTGTTGTAGGACCTGCAGCCATAATGATGCGAGAGGGGATTAGAAGAGGTCTTCCATCCATCATGCTCTTAGCTCAGTGCTTCCTCGAATACCCAGATCCTGGTGCGGCTGCTCAGGCCTTATTAGCATTGAATAAAATTCTTGGGTTAGAAATAGATGTAAAGCCTCTATTAGACGAAGCCGAGATGATAAGAGTGAGGACGCGTGAGCTTATGAAGCGTACAGCTGAAGCCTTAAAGCAAATGAAGAAGACTCACGAGTATGAGGTTCCATTGATGTACACGTAGGAGGTGATGTACCGTGTTCAGGAGAAGGATGCTCTTCCAGTCAATTTCCGACCTCATAGAGGAGCTTAGAGAGGAAGTTGATAGATTAACGTCACTAATCGAAGAATTCGATGAGCCGATGTGGGATGCTAGAGAATGCTGTCTTACACCACTATCTAGCATAAGGGATCTTGGAGACGAGTATGAAGTTGTAGTAGACCTACCTCTAGTCGATAAGGGGAAGATCAACGTCTACGTTGAAGGAGAGGACGCATTAAAGGTTGAAGCTGAGATTAAGGAGAAAGTTAAATTTGAGCGTTGGGGAACTATACAAAGAAGTACAGAATTTAGTCGATATAGAAAGGTTATAAGGTTCCCGGAACCCCTTGATCCAACATCTCTTAGAGTATCGTTTAAGCAAGGATTCTTGATAGTTAGGGTTAGAAAAGCTTAAGGTCTAGATCCACATCCCCTCTTTCAGAAAGGGTTTTCTTTACTTTATCAGCTATCTCCATTATAGCGTGGTAGAGCCTGCTGGTTATTATGCCTTTATGCATTAGCTCTCTTGCTTTGTCGACGTCTAAAACTCGAACTTCACCGTTAGGCTTGGCGATCACATCAACTTCGAGATCTACGTACCTCACCTTTCTTGGAGCAATCTCCACTGGCGTTGATATGTTTACGTAAATCCCCTTTAAAGCTCCCTTCTCGCTGTAGTATGCAGTCTTCGAAAGAGGGACACCTATTCTATACGTTGACAATCCGTAGTCTCCTTGCTCTTTCGGGACACCAAGACCGTTATAAACCCCACCGCCCTTGAACCTCCTCTTCAACGTTATCGTCATAGTATCTTCATCGAAGTCTTCTACAATGCCAGGAGATAGCTTATAGATCTTACCGTCAGGCTTTACATGTTCTATAGCAATCTTAGCACCTCTTTTAACTGCCCCCTTCACGATGATATTTGAGGCTATATGACCTATGTCTTCGCTGAGAACTGCCATTAATTTCTCAATAACATCAACGGCGTATGCATACCTCCTCCCCCAACTCTTTATTAAGTGGTGTTTGGGCATGGTCGGTACTACGAGCCCTCTCATACCGTCTAAGTACTTCTTACTATCGTAAGGCAATATTACAATGTAACTTGTAGACGGTTCGTAGATTAGAGCGGGTGCCTTAACTTCTAATGATTGTTGTACCACCTCAATGGCTTTTTCCCTTAACCTCTGCAGCTCCTCAAGTAGATCGCTTGTACTGGCTTCTGATGCTTCCCTCTTCCACTGCACACCCCAGCCAGGAGGCTTCATTAAATGACCCAAGTTCATCAACCTGCTCGCCATGCTTGTAGGCACATCCTTGGGTGTTGAAATCCAACCATCTTTAACTAAGTCAGCATAGTAGCCAACTATCCTTACTCTCCTAGTCAGACTAACATGGTTATCTCTACGAGGTTCATCCTTAATTGGTGAAACTATTACCTCTTGACCTTCACTTAACTTTTCTGGTAATAGGCCTACTCCATTCCCGTAATTAACGTAGCTTCCTCTCTCGTCAACCTTCTCTACAATCCCTTTGTATATCTCGTAGCCTACCTTCCTATAATTCAAGATGGCATCTGGCAGCTTCCCCATTAAGACAACAACAACTTCGTGGGCCTTTGGACCGTCAATTACTATAGAGCCCTTTAAAGGTCTATAATCCCTAATCCTCGCATCCCACTCATTAGATACATCTTTAAGTTTAAATCTCTCAGCTATGGTAGCTGATGGCTTAGCTATCTTGAAGCCATGGTCAAGCAGCAGCTTAACGAGAGCTGTTGTATATATACCTCTAATAATCACTGATATATCATTCAATCTAGAACCCCTGCTGACAACACTTGTTTTTGACTTAGAGCTTTATATGAAAGATTTTTAAGAAGGGGTTTAAGCCTTTCTTACTAGGTTTTGTTCTGACAACCCTCCTTAACTTTATGAGGGTGTTGATTTATGTCTGGTGAGAGCGATGCTGAGCAAAAAATCCAGCAGGCAATTATGGTTTTACAGAGGATTGCCGATGATCTTGGAGTTCCTAGGAACATTAGAAGAGCTTGTAGCGAATCAATAAAGATATTGAAGACTAAGAAATATACTCCTGGTGTTAGAGCTTCAAACGCTATAAGCATACTTGATGAATGTAGTCAGGATCCTAACATGCCTCTCTTCGCTAGAACAGCTATATGGCAAGCAGTAAGCATCTTAGAACAGATTAAGGATTAAGAGGATCGGTGAGAATTTTCGTGAGTAGAGAGAAGGATGAAGCTATTAGGATGAAGCGAATGGTTGATCTGCTAAGAAGCGGTGCTACCATGCTAGCTGATGTCTGTCCGATATGCAACTCTCCTCTCTTTAAACTGAAGAGTGGAGAGATATTTTGCCCTGGATGTGAGAAGAGAGTTATTTTCGTGAAAGAGGGAGAGGACATAACCAAGATTACTCAAATTCAAGCTATAAGTGAGCTTACATCAACGGCAAGCCAGAAAATAATGGAGCTCACCAATATGGCTAAGTTTGAAAGTGATCTTGATAGGCTTTACGAAATTGGGCGTTGCGTATTGACCTGGCTTGAGATATTTGAAAGAGTTAGGAAGATGCAAGCTTAATTTAACCTTTATCAACACTTGAAAGTCCGTGAAAGTTCATAAATCGAAATGCGTTTAGACTCTCTGCTCTAAGAAGTATATAGAGCCCATAAACACCCCCACTTCAAAGGAAATTACAAATAACAATATTTTTAAGTGCACTTGAGTCATGATATTGGTATGAAGAAGCTTAAAACACCATTAATTATCGTAAACTTCAAGACGTATCTCGAAGCAACTGGTCAGAGAGCTTTAGAACTTGCGAAGAAGAGCGAGAGAATAGCTAATGAATTTGGGGTGAATATAGCTGTGGCCCCCCAAGCTGTAGACATAGCTAAAATTGTCTCTATGGTCTCTATCCCAGTTCTAGCTCAACACGTTGATCCCTATCCTCCTGGTGCTTACACCGGGAGCATATCAATGGAAGCTGTTAAGGAAGCTGGAGCTGTAGGGACTTTGATTAATCATTCAGAGAAGAGGCTTCGAATTGATGAGGTAGATGAAGTAATTAAGAGGGCTGCCAGCATAGGTCTTGAGGTGGTAGCGTGTGCAAATACCCCAGAAGTTGCTGCCTCACTTTCAGCCCTTAGACCTGACTTCATAGCGATAGAGCCACCGGAGCTTATAGGGACTGGAAAAGCGGTTTCGAAAACTAAGCCCGAAGTGATAACTAACACTATAAGACTTATTAAGAGCGTGAACCCAAGTGTTGTGGTGATATGTGGAGCTGGAATAACAAGTAGCGACGATGTGGAGGCTGCAATAAAGCTTGGAACTCAAGGAGTCTTAGTGGCATCAGGAGTTGTAAGGGCAAAGGACCAAGAGGAGGCTCTCAGAGATTTAGTGAGAGGACTCGTAAGGGCTTACGATGCAAGAATTTTGTAGACATCACCTCATAAATCATGACAGCGGGTGGAATGTGACGTGAAAGTTACTAAGAAGCAATGACAATTTTTAACCTAACTCCGAAGCCTCTTGACAAGGCTTTGTCATAAGCTAATTTAGCGGCGACAGCATCTTGTATTGATAATCCTGTAGACACAAAAACCGTTATTTCATCTCTCGATTCTCTACCTCTCTTAATGCCGGCAACGATCTCCCCTAACTCTCCATAAATCTGCTCTTTTTTAAGCATACCCTTAGCTATAGGAACATTAACCTCACCACTATGAAGAGCTTGTTCCATGTCATCAACTACTATCTTTGACCTCAACAGGATTTTTGGGTCAATCTCTTGCTTACCCGGGGCATCAGCACCTATACAATTAAAGTGAGCTCCATTACTAACCCACTCAGACATCACAATTGGTTGTCTCGATGGAGTAGCCGTTACAATTACGTCTGCACTACTTACGGCATCTCGTGGAGATTCACAAACTTTCACCTTGATATCTTTTAATACTGTTAAGGCGTATTCAACAAAGCTTTTAGAAGCTTCTTTTACTAAGTCATAAACTTGAATTCTCTTGATGTTTCTTAAGACATTACTCAAAGCCATTAGCTGAGTCTTAGCTTGTGTTCCTGCACCAATAAAACATATGACCTCAGAGTCTTCGCGAGCAAGATACTTAGCAGCTATACCACCAGCAGCACCAGTCCTCATAGCTGTAAGCCAGCTGCCACCCATTATTGACAATGGAAAACCCGTCTTGGGATCTACAAGAACGACAATAGCCATGACCGTTGGTAATTCAAACCTTTGCCTATTTTGGGGATGAACATTCACGATCTTAACAGCTGATATATCAAGCTCTTCAAGATATGATGGCATTACCCTCAGGTCACCATCATACTTCTTATAGAAAAGATAAATCTTAGGGGGCATCTGCACTCTATTAAGTGCCTTTTCTCTAAAAGCTTCTTCAACAACATTAAGTACCTCTGGCATTGATAGAAGCTTTCTAACCTCTTCATCAGTTAGTATTAAGGTTTCGTGCATCTAAACCACCACGATATTAGCCTCATTAATATAGCATAAAAATTTTTTCTCAACTACTTGTCAGTAGGATAAATTATCACTAAATTTTTAGGAGAAAGTTATAAATAATTTTTCAAAGGTAAAATTATTCAGTAAAAACTCGCTTAGAGAGGGAATATCGTGGCTGAGCTTAAAAGAGCCCTAGGCTTTTGGACAACGTGGGCAATGTGTCTAGGATTAGTCACATGTTCAACGACATTAATGACTCTAAGCTTAGGTTTTGGCGACCTTGGCGCTGGCTTTACGGTAACTCATATACTAGCCTTACTATTCATCATATTAGTGTGCTTAGCCTTTAGCGAGCTGGCAACAACTTATCCAAGGGCAAGCAGCTTAGAGCTTTACACTACTAAGGCTCTTGGAAGAGCTGCTGGGATAAGTGTTGGGCTATGGTATGGATTTAAGGACATCTTCGGTTTTCCCGCAGAGTCCACTCTTGCAGGTATAATACTAGAGCATTTCTTTCCTCAAGTACCATGGTGGGGTTGGGCCATCTTAGTGTTAACAATATTCATGATAACTAACATGCTTGGAATAGTTGTAGCTGGCTATACGCAGCTGGCTTTACTAATAATCATGGTTTGCTCGTATGTAGCGATGGCCGTAGTAGGTCTTACGCTAGGTAAACCTGACTGGAGTTATCTAACTGAGACGTTCCTCTTCCCACCTGCATCAGAACTTTACCCTGGAACTCCTGCAGGCCTCCCAAGCATTGCTGTACTTATGCTTGCAGCAGTATGGCTCTTTATAGGAGTAGAAGTTGCTGCGCCACTAGCGGAGGAAGTTAAAAATCCGAGTAAGACCATACCTTTGGCCATGATAACGTCAATGATAACGCTCTTTGCAGTTGAACAGTTCTTGGGGTTATCGTGGGCTGCGTCAGTTCCACGAGAAGTTCTCCTTAGTGAGCCTTATCATGTGGGTGCTGCAGAATACTTGCTTGGACCCATCGGGGGGGTATGGTTCGCTATTATAAGCCTATTTGCTACTGGGACCACAATAAATTCGGTTATGGCAGGGGCTACGAGAGTACTATATGGCATGTCAAGAGAGGGGTATTTACCCAAGATATTTGGCTGGCTTCATCCAAGATTCAGGACCCCATGGGGCTCACTAATAATACTCTATGTTCTCATGCTCCTTGTTATAGGATCAGCAGTAACTTTCTTAGGATTGGAAGCTCCATTCAGCTTAGCGTTGTCCTGTTGCTTCGTATTCCTAATAATCTACTTGTTCATGTTCATAAACGTCATAGCATTAAGAATAAAGAGACCTCAAGATCCAAGACCGTTCAAAATGGGAGGGCCTTCTAAAGTTCCCATACTAGCTGTCATAGGGGTCATATCAACACTATTCATTCTAGTATACACAGTAGCGCCACCCTACGGAAATATCAACATTCTCATATATGGAGGAGTGTACTCCGTGGCATTATTCCTAGTCGCCCTATTAATATACTATCTAAGAGCACGAAAGGAAAGTTTAAGCTAAAAATTCTTTACCTAAATTCTATACTTTTGTGATTATGAGTCGAATTAAAGTTCCTCGAGAAGTCCTAGCTTACGTTTGCATAAGCATTCATCCAAGAGAGCACTATCCACAGGTAGTCAAAAATATAATCAAGATTGGCTCGGTTAAGGAGGTTTACGGCATAACAGGGGAGTACGACCTTCTCATAAAGCTTCAAGCTAGGTCCATAAGAGAGTTCAGCGAGATTCTAGGAGCTATAGGTTCAATGACTGGTGTCGCGAAAACCTATACCATGCTTGTTGTCGATCGCATTAAACCCTGAGCAACCTAACTCGTCTTTTACGACGTTTATGGCTATCATCGTCGTCGTCTTAAGTATTTCTTTAATCTTGGGTGTCTTGACGTAAATGAAGTTCCACAGCTCATCTAGACTTTTAACTTTCACCTTAATAAGCACATCAAAAGTCCCAGTAACGGTTGCGATCTCAACAACCTCATCCATCTTTAGTAGTTCCTCTAATACCTTATTCGTATCCACCGGTCTTACTTCAAGACCTATGTAACCAACAATATTTTTGCCTAGCTTAGACTCATCTATTATTGCTGTATATCCTCTTATTATGCCAAGTTTTTCAAGTCTCTTAACCCTCTTATAAACAGTTGCAACACCTACACCCAACTTCTCTGCTACTTCCCTATACGAGACTCTACCATTCCTCCTTAAGGACTCTAATATCTTAAGATCCATGTCATCAACCTTAACCGAGCTCATCTACAACACCGGAGGTAAGCTCTTGTAATAGAGCACAATTGGTTCTGAGACAAAATCTTTCCCTTAAATCTATCTCTTTGCAAAGTTACAACACTATTTTCATAGAAAAAAATTTTCCCTACACAAGGAGAAAGCTTTATAAAAATTTTCACAGCAGTAAAGGGAATGAGGGAAAAATTTATGGAATTCCCCTACGAAGAGGAAATTCGTAAATTATCGTATCCTGAGGCTCCTAAGATAATAACTGAAACAGTTCCGGGACCTAAAGCTAGCGAAATCCTTAAGAAGGTTTATGAACTTGAGACTGTCACGCTCTTAGCACCATACATAATACCTTTCGTATGGCAAGAGGCACGTGGAGCGACAATAATGGATCCCGATGGCAATATATTCATCGACATGACTGCAGCTATAGCTGTGAATGCAGTTGGTCACAGCCATCCAGAGATAGTTGAAGTGATAAAAAGTCAAGCAGAAAAGCTTATGCATACAGCTGATATGCCAAGTCCAAGAAGAGTTGAGCTAATAGAAGAGCTTTCAAGGATTGCTCCTGGAGAGATGAAAGGTAACGTCAGAGTTGCTTTTGCAATGAGTGGTAGCGACGCAGCTGAAATGTGTCTTAAGTTTGCCAGGTGGTGTACGGGAAGAACAGAGATAATAGCCTTCCAAGGAGGATATCATGGCATAACAGCAGGTGTATTAGCCTTAACGACCAACCCAGCATATAAAAGAGGGCTTCCAATACTCGTACCGGGAATACACTTTGCTCCATATGCTTACTGCTATAGATGCGCTTTTAAGCAAAAGGGATATCCGGATTGCGATCTGCAATGTGCTAGATACGTTGAAGATCTTATAACAAAGCCAGGTACAGGTCTTGTAGATAAACCAGCAGCCGTGATAATGGAGCCAGTTCAAGGTGAAGGAGGTTATGTGGTACCGCCAAGGGACTTTGTTAGGTGGGTTTGGAAAGTTTGCAGAGAAAATGATGTAGTATTCATAGATGATGAGGTTCAGAGCGGCTTCTGCAGAACTGGTAAGTGGTTCGCTGTTGAACATTGGGATGTGACGCCTGACCTTCTAAACCTAGGAAAAGCTTTAGGAGGAGATTTTCCTGTAGCTGCAGTCGTTGGATTGAAAAAAATAATGGATAAGCTTCCGAAAGCCTCCCAACCAGTAACCTTCGCTGGAAATGCCTTAGGATGTGCTGTAGCCTTAAAGAACATAGAGTTAATGAAGAGGTATAAGTTAGATGAAAGAGCATCTAAGCTAGGAAGTTACTTCATGAAGATGTTAAAGGAGCTTGAAGATGAGACTAAAATCGTTGGCGAAGTCAGGGGCTTAGGGCTAATGATAGGAGTAGAGATTGTCAAAGATAAAAGAACGAAAGAGCCTATGTCTCTTGAGAATATGGTGTGGTTAGCACAACGTATGAGAGATAAAGGAGTACTTGCATTGATGTGTGGTAGATGGGGGCAAGTCTTTAGATTCATGCCGCCACTTGTGATAACGAAAGACTTGTTGGATAAGGTTTATGAGATTTTCAGAGACTTAGTTAAAGAGCTTGAGAAAAGAATCTAGATGAAGCATCTATAACACGCATCTTAACTCGACATTATATGATTAACTAACCTAAATTCTCTTTTCTTTCTAACTAATAAATACTGTAATGTTATAGGACATTTATGCTCTAAAATGACTCCAACCTTGATTTATGATTTGTACGTATCCCAGCAAGTAGAAAAAATCCTCTCTAATGTAGACGTTCATAGTCATGTCTTACGACAAGCAGTTTCCTTAACACCTTCAAAAAGAGGTAAGACTAAATAACACTAAGAGATCGACTCAAGATCCTTATAAAATAATTGTTTATGTTCAAAGAAAATTGAGTGATTTTGGCTACTAACGTTAGAGATTATCAGACTCCAGCAATCCTAAAGCCCTAAGCTTATCTTTTAATGGCACTCCGGTCTTAACATCCCAACCTCTTAGTTCGTAATATCTATCCAACATTTTGTCGAGAAGTTCCTCACTTAAGACCTTCCCGCTCGTAGGCCCTATAGTATGTACCTGTTCCATTAACCTCTTTGGAAGATAATCATCCCTTCTCGTGACTCCTTCACGCACGTTGAACATCCTGGTTAAATTTATTAATCGTTCTCCCACAAGCAGGAAGCTTTTTTCGCTAAATTCTATTCCGACAGCAGATGAGACCAGCATTGCACAGAAAGACGCCGATAGCTGTGCGAATTGAGATACGAATAGGCAATGAATGAGTGTGTCCTTGGCAGCAGTAAACTCTTCACCTTGCTTAACGGCTTCTGGCTTACCTTCGATAGAGAATCTGTCAAGCTTGCCTGACATGTCTAAGTCTAGTACAGGTGAGTGTGTATGGCATGCTCCTCTATCGCTTAAACACATTGATAAAGCATGACCCCAGAAAGCCCTAGGCTCCCAAGCTGGTAATTCAAGACCCTTGATGTGATCAGCATAGTACTCAGAGCCCCGACCTATCTTCTGAGATGCTCTCTTAACCCCCTCGGCTAGTATAGAACCAAACCCCCTTTTCCCTGCTATTCTTCTAATCATTTCTATTAGAGCTCCGTAATTTCCAAACTTAAGTTCTAAACCTTCGGTTTCAGTTTTAGAAATAATTCCTCTCTCATAGAGTTCCATGGCAAAGCCTATTACTGCACCTGTTGATATGGTATCCATTCCTAGTTCATCACATAGATACGCAGCATACGCTAAAGGTTCTAGGTCGCCAATTCCACAGTTAGCTCCTAACAAGCATATAGACTCAAATTCAGGTCCTTCAACCGTACAAGCATATGGTCCCTCTTTAACTTGAGAAATTTTTCGGCACCCTATTGGACAACCATAACATGCGGTGCTACGTACAAAGATCTTTCCCTTCATAGTTTCTCCACTAATCTCCTCAGCTCTTTCAAATACACCTTCCCTAGCGTTTCTAACTCTCCAACCACCAAGTGCATTAGCAACGTTGACAAAACCGGGTGTTCCAAGACTCGGAAGCAGAATGCTTGTAAGAGGGTTCTTCGCTAGCAAATCACGTAGCTCATTACATGCTTCCTCGAACTTCTCTCTATTTGCTATCGTAACCCTCGATACCTTATCGCTTGGCTTGCCAGTAACAGCTATCGCTTTAAGAAGCTTTGAGCCCATTACTGCTCCAGCACCACCTCTACCAGCTTCTCTGCCACCATCATTTGCGATGCACGCAAACCTCACCATGTTTTCGCCTGCAATCCCTATAGATGCCACGCTAGTGTCTTTTTCTCCCACATCTTTTTTCACAAGCCTATCTGTTTCACTTACGGTTTTACCCCATATATCTTGAGCATCTTTAATTTCAGCTACTCCATCGTGAATCCATAAGTAGACAGGCTTTTCTGACTTACCCTCTATTACTATAGCGTCATAACCAGCAAATCTTAGTCTAGCTCCCCAGAAACCGCCAGCATAAGTATCAAGAAAAATGTTAGTTAGCGGGGACTTCGTTATAACAACGTGTCTACCTGAGAAACCTGGAGCCCCCGATCCGGTAAGAGGACCTGAAGCAAATATTATCTTGTTCTCTGGACTTAGAGGATCAACATTAGGCTTTAACTCCTTAGCGAGAAGCCAAGCAAAGCCTTTACCGCCAATAAAGTTCTCCACAAACCCTTTTGGTAAAACCTCATCACGAAGCATTCCTTTGCTTAAGTTAACCCTTAAAACTCTTAGCTCCAACTTAAACACCAGTCTTCTACTAATCTCTACAATATGTTAAAAATTTTTCTTTAAAGGCATATACTATGGAAATTATTTTATCCATTTAAAGTCAATAAATTCACATTTTTGCATTTACTTATTAACAAAACTATGACCTTGTAGAAACTAAAGCTTTTCTCAGCATTCATCCCTATAACTAAAATTTTAGGGCAAAATGAACTATAGTTAGTGAGACTGCAGGTAAACATGTTTTATAGATGATGTGTGAAGATGGGGTTTCCTAAAAATTCGTGTAAGCTTCAACGAGGGTGAGTCAATAATTAAGCATAAATCAACTTAACATTTTTATCGCCTCTGCACATTCAGAAAATGGGCCCGTAGCTCAGCCAGGATAGAGCAACGGCCTTCGGAGCCGGAGGTCGGGGGTTCAAGTCCCCCCGGGCCCGTTAATTTTCAAAGCTTCATGTGCTATTGAATGATGGATTACTTCTTCCAATAGGATATGTTTACTTCAGCTATGTAACCCTCTTTTAGGCTTTCTTAAGGAGGGATGTTTAGTCCTCGTTTAAAGCTATCATGACTTCAACTATGAGGGGATTTTCACATCTGGGCTATGATAGTTAAATGGTGTTTTACCAGATCTTCTCTGTCACATATGTTGACGTAGTCAAATACTGCCCTTACTGTCTCTCAACCTCATGGTATTATCTACCTTTGAACTGAGGTTGTCTCTTCTCGATGAGGGCTCTTACTCCTTCCTCCGCGTCTTCTGTTTTAGAGCTCAACACTATGGCAAGAGCCTCTCTCTCAAGTATAGTCTTCAAATCCGCGTTTATGCACTCGTGAATAGTACTCTTTAGAAGCCTTATTGTGGTCGATGGCCCTTGTGCTATCTTCCTAGCTAAGCTCATAACCTCTTCGTCGAGCTTTTCATGGGGCACGACTCTGTTAACTAGACCTATCCTCTCAGCCTCCTTAGCATCTATGAAGTCTGATGTCAGGAAGAGTTCGAGGGCCTTTGCTGGATTTGTTAACTTAGTCACGAAGTATGTGAGACCTCCATCTGGATGAAGACCTAACCTTATGTATCCTGTAGCTAGTATGGCTTTCTCTGATGCTATACGCAAGTCGCAAGCTAACGTTAAGCTTAGTCCCAAGCCTATTGCCAGACCGTTAATAGCGGCTATGGTTATCTTGTCAATAGTGTAGAGGGAGTACATCATTTCATGAAACTTCTTTACACGATCAAGCAACTCAAGTTGTGGTGCTTTGACTATCTCTCCTAGTGCGACTTTAAGTTCGATGCCTGACGAGAAGGCCTTTCCAACACCTGTTAGTACTACAACTTTAACTTCAGGATCACTCTTCACTTTCTCTATGACGTCATGCAGTTCGCTGAGAAGTTTTATGTTTATGGCGTTGAGAAGCTCTGGTCTATTTAAGCTTATCTTGATGATCCCATCAAATTTCTCGAAGAGAAGGTGGACATACATGGTCCTTCACAAGTTCGTCAACTCGTGACATGTAATAAAAGTTTTTCTATACTTATCTTCTATCATTTAAATCGCAATCAAGATGGCATGCATGTTTTTATAAAATACTCAATTAATGGCATCGACAATCCACTACATGCAAGCGATACCTTCTCATCTCTCTTCTAAGTCTTGGAGGAGTTAGATCCTATTGAGGTTTTGGAGAACGTTTAATCGTGATTGTAAGTACGAGTTAGACAACACAATGTACTAGTTAACTTCATGATCTTGCTAATGTTCAGTAAAGTTATTAAGAGATAAGATCTCAAGTTAAAACTTTACACCCTAACATCCACGGTGACCCGTAGCGTCCTAGTCACCTTAGACTCTAGACCTCTACGAGCTTGCTTACAAATTTGGTGTACCAGCATAGCTTAGTTGGATGTACTACATGCAGTTGTAGTGGTGCATCAAGTTCCTCGTAAATTCTCGACTTCATCCTATAAATCTCTTCGTCCTCTAAGCTGGCCACTATCAGTATGTCTATGTCGCTACTTGCTGTATACCTTCCTTCCACTACAGAGCCAAACACGTATACTCTAGCGTCGGGAGCATAACTTAATACTATGTCCTTGACCTTCTTAGCGATTGCCACGTAGTTCTTCATGGCCTCTAAGTCCCTAAGCCCACGCTCAATGTACAAATCAAAGCTCATTCGTCACGACCTCGAAAACCTCTTTAGCGTATTTAAGCATGGCCTCAACCTCTTCTTTTTCGTACCTGCGTGGTAGGTACCTTGAGCCTATATAAGCATCCTCTATCTTAGTAACCATTATCATGTCTCGAAGAAGTTGACCTGCCTTTTCATCTATCTTAGATAGCTCCCTCACAAGCCTTATTATTGAGTGAGTTCTTGGATACGTCCCGGTCTTAACTAACAGCTTATACTTAAGCATTAGCTGGCAATATTGCTCAACATTAAATGCTGCAAGGTCATATACACCTTCTTTGAAAAGGCTCTCAGCGTTTTTCAAGAATGCTTTAGCTCTCTCTCTAAGGATTTGTGCCTCTTCTAGGCTCATAATTCCTTCAACTCATGCATCACTGTCTGTGAGCTATGAGATATGGTGCAAGTTTGACCTATAAGTTCTTTATTTTCAGCTCAGTGATTGATAGAAAGTTTTTAGAAGTTGCCAAACTCCTAGTCGACTTCAATGCTCCTTGATGGTTTGATGTCATGTAAAGTTGATATAGTTAATCGGTCACTACTTATTGAGAAATCTTGGTTTCTTGTCTAAATAACTTCATCATAGCTGAGTTGCGAGGGAAAAAGTAAAGTTCATTATTCAAAACGGCTGACAACTTAATGTGCTAGTTAATGATAAAAGCAATTGATCCCTTGTTTAAAGAAGGAGGCGAATTAATTGAGAATAGCGTTCGTTACAACAGAATACCCACCTAACGTGTACGGAGGTTTGGGAGTTTACTCTAGAGAATTGACAATCCGCCTCGCCAAGTTAGGCCATGAAGTCCACGTTTTCTCTATGAACCCTGGAGGTCTTCCAACAACCTCTTTGGATAAAGGAGTTCGCATTCACAGATTAAAGTTTGTTGATGCTACTTCGGTTCTAAGGATCATGGTGAACGACGAGTTAAGATCTTGGGGTCTGGGATTTAGATATCTTAACGACGTGTTTACCTACAATGTCGCGTCCGCATTTGAAATATTGAGGGAGATTGAGTGGGGTGGAGTACCATTTGACGTCGTATCAGTTCATGACTGGCTTTCAGCAATGGCGGGGCTCATAGTTAAAGATGAGGTAAGGAGCTTGCCCCTAGTATTTCACGTTCACTCCACCGAAAGAGGAAGGAACTTTGGAGGAGGTTCTCCTACAGTCTCAGCCTTAGAGCTTGCGTGCGCCGAGAAAGCCGACTCAATAATCACGGTCTCTTACGCAATGAGAGATCATGACCTTGCGCCCCAAGGCTTTCCAATGAGCAAGGTTCATGTCGTGTGGAATGGCGTTGACCCCGAAAAGTTCTCGTCCACAAAGATCTCAAGAGAGGTCGTCGAGAAGGTTAGAGCTAAGCACGCCGTAAGAAATGGGCCGTTGATACTTTTCATAGGTAGGCTCGTTAGGGTGAAAGGTGTCGACAAGCTGGTAGAGGCCATGCCCTACGTGCTCAGAGATTATCCTGGTGCGAGATTGCTCGTGATAGGCCAAGGAGATCTATATGACTACTTGGTTCAATTAGCTAGTAAACTTAATGTAATGGGCCACATAACATTAATCAATAAGTTCTTGAGCGACGAAGAGAAGGTCGCTTATTATGCCGCATGTGATGTAGCTGTCTTCCCAAGCCTCTATGAGCCGTTTGGAATAGTGGCTCTAGAGGCCATGTCCATGGAGAGGCCTGTCGTTGTAGGTGCTCGAGGATGTAGTGGTCTTCGAGAGGTAGTGATACCATCAGGGGCTAACCAGTGTGGTATTCATGTAAATCCACAGGATCCTAAAGACATTGCTTGGGGGATAGATGCAGTACTATCAAGCCAGGATAGGGGGAGGTGGATGGGTGTCAACGGTAGGAAGAGGGTATTAGAAAACTTTACGTGGGATCACGCTACCTTGAGGACGCTTAAAGTGTATGAAGAAATTGTGAGAAAATGCTAGTGATAGCCCTAAAGACCGATACATTCTTGAAGGTTGCATAGTTGCTATATCACTTTACGCTCTTCTTAGGTTTCCAAGGGTTATTCTCGTACTCTTGCAAGACTTGAAGGTACAAGTTCAGCGTTTTTTCTGCTATGGTATCCCAAGAGTACACTTCTCTAGCAATCTTCGCACCATTCTCTCCCATAGCCCTCATGACCTCAGGGTTCCCGATTAGGTACTCGATTGCAGAGCTTAATGCGTGTACATCACCTGGAGGTACCTTCAATCCATTAACTCCATTAATCACTATTTCTGAGAGGCCCCCCACATCGGAAACTATCACCGGCTTTCCAGCCATCAATGCTTCTAAAGCCACTATGCCGAAGGGCTCGTAGAGACTTGGAAAGACAGCTACGTCGCACGACCTGTAAAGCTCGTAAAGCTCAAGGTCTTCAATAAAGCCGGTGAAGTAGAATTTGTGTCCAAATCCGCTTCTGTAAGCTTTGTCCATAAGCTCTTTGCGCATGGGCCCCTCCCCCACGATGACGAACTTCACATCCTGACTCCTTGATAGCAGGGATAGAGCTGCATCAACCAGTACGTGGACTCCTTTTTCGTACACCATTCTTCCAACGAAGAGAACTAACTTCTCCCAATCCTCCGCGTATCTCCTTCTAACTTGATGAACGTCTACGGCATGCAGTACCTCTACCAAGTGAATCCCGTTGGGTATGACTGCAATCTTGTCTTCAGGAACGCCTAAAGAATTTCTTAGCTCGTACTTCATGTAATTGCTGCATACTATGATCCTCCAACTCTCGTAAGCTAACCACCACTCAATTGCATGTATGTGGCTCTGCATTGCTTCTACTATTGAGCCCTGCCTCCTCCCACGCTCTGTTGAATGGAAGGTGGCTATAAGTGGCCTTCTCAGCAAATGCTTGAGCGTGATCCCAGCAATTGCTGTGAGCCAATCGTGAACGTGAATTATTGAGGCATCTTCTTCAAGTGCTGCTTCTATCATATTTAAGTTGAATTGATGGACCCACGATGCGAAATCGCTTGACTGATATCCGTAGCTTGAGACTCTAACGATCTTCAAGTTCCTTTCATGCTCAACTCTTGGAGTCTCCGGATAATCTAGGGTTATCACCGTTACCTCTACGCCTCTACGAGCCAATGCCTTCGATAGCCAGTACACGTGGCGAGCTAGTCCACCTATGATCCTGGGTGGATATTCCCAGCTAAACATTAGCACTTTCAAAGGTCCTCAAGACCTCCTCAACTATGAAGGCCATGCGTGCTGGACTTGATGAGAGTCTCACTCTATCGCTTGGTATCCTGTACTCGTTTAATATTCTTACTATAGCTTCCTCAGTTCTAGCAACAATTAAGTCTGAGGCGTGTAAAAAGCGCATTTCAAGGCCACGTACGCTAAGGCTTAGAAGACTCTTCTCACCCGTTCTCATGCTCTCAACGCTGTTAACCGAGGTTATCATGGGTCTTTTCAAGTACTCTTTAGCAAAGAAACCTAAGAGGGCTCCAGACCACTCATAAGATATTATCAGCTTCACTTGATTAGGATCGTAGAGCTCATGAATTAATCTCGATAGCACTCTAGCGAAATCTCCTAGAGCTGATATTACGCTGGTGACTATGTTCGTGTTATCCTTTATTGATATGGCAACCGGCTGGTAGAGCACGTTACGCCTTTTAGAACCGATGTCATGGTGCCATGGATACAGCACTATAACCTCGTAGCCTCGTTTTGCGATCTCTTCGGCATCTTCTTGTACTTGCGATCCTACTACTCCATTGATGTGCCATGTAAATACGAGTATCAAATGTACCATAGTTCGTCAGCTACTTATTGAGAGAGCAGAGAGGATTCCTTTGAAGGTAAGGTAAAAACGTCCACTTCTTTCACCTACATAACCCAGTTCCTTACAACATCTCAGCACATCCTCTATCTGGCTCTTGTCAATTGATTGTACATGCTTAGCTATGTCATCGGCATTGACGGCGTTCTCAGCGTCGATGGCAGATAGAAGATGCATCGTAGACAAGATTTTATGTAGCATTTGCGTTATCTCTTCCTTCATGAGCCATCACCTTTGAGAAAGTATTCTATGTATGGATCGCACCAGTGACTCCAGTACTGTGCATAATTCTTGACAGGCACTGGGTTATGTGAAAGTTCTCCTGAAGGATGTGGATTTAAGCCTGCGGGTAAGCTAAACAGCTCATTGACATATCCTATGGCCCCCTCAGAGATCATGTGATCCAAGTTGTTAATCAATATGCCGTAAGGATCCATGCCCAGCTCCTTCATTACCTCCACTAAGTAAGGTGTGTCACGAGGCCACACAACTGATCCATGATACTCCAAATCTCCTAGGTAAGGTCTCTCCTCAACTTTTCTAGTGATGACGCCAAAGTCTTCCCAGCCATCTCCCAACTTTACCAACTTCCTCTTTACGATCATGGCCTTCACGTGCTTCCAAGTATTCGAGATACTATTTTTATCGTAGACTATGTTTTTAAGCACTGCGAGCGCTACTAAGCCAGTTGAGCTCGGAGTCCAATCCCTTAAATTACTTAGCGGTTCTATGGTTGATGGCGGGAGACCATCTTCTACGTAGAACCACTTCTTGTAACCATCAAGTAGCTCGAATTTAACTTCATAAATCTCACTGTCAACTTTAAGCCCCGTTCCTTCTACAACCTTTAGGAGACTATTTAGGCTCTCTATGAAGAGGGCGTTAACCTCAACGAGTGCGAATGTGCTTCCTGGTGAAGTCTTATTTGTCCAGTCTAATGGTATCCTGAGAGGCCATTTTTCTCCATCAATCTCGTAAATCACATCGGTCCACGAGGTATTAGCCTTGCACAGTAGTAAACCGTCGTAAAGCTTGCAAGCAGAGAAGCTTTCTCCACTTCTTAGAAGCTTGCAAGCAGTCGAAGTGAGCTTCAATGTCTTCTTAATTAGAGCTTTATCGTGGGTTAACGTGTAGAGCTTTGCAACTAGGCTTATTAGCTGAGGAAAAGCATCGCTAACGTGATCACCTCCATTTAAGAAGACCCTTAAACCGCGATTTTCGTAAGCTATGGATATTAGCTTCTCAACCAATTTAATAAGCCAGCTCGATACGCCCAAAATGCGTGTGTAGGTTAATAAGTTCCACCGCAACCCTTCAAGCAGGTCTCTAGTCCAGACGCTCTTAAACCACATAGCGCCAGCTTCCGGAGCTAGTATCGAGTCTATTGGTATACCGAAGGCCATTAACCTGTCAATTCTAAGTACAAGCGCATCGATCACTTGGGGTGTTACCTCATAGCGTACTTTCTTCTTAAGCTCTCCACGCAACCTCCTTAACCTATCCCTAACTCTATAGTCGATCCTCTTGAAACTTAGCTTCCTTAACGGTATCTCCACACTTAACAGTCCTTCTTCTGAAGTAAGGGCTATCGGGACTTTAACTCGACGAACATGCCTTACAAAGTAAACCTTCCCTTCACTAACCGTTCGAAAACCATCACCTAACTTGTATACCCAGTAGAATTCTTGATTCAAGCTATTAAGTGTTGAAAAGCCCCTTATAATTAGCCTTAGGGGTATTGTCTCTGGCTCTACCTTCACAGCATTACCTTCTCTAACTATCTGGAAGGACGACTCATAATTAGTCCTCATGTCGTAGAAAGCGAATATCGGAGCGAATACCGATGGCCTAGAAGCAAATACTTCGAGTCTCCCCCGATCCTTCAGGGTCCTAATCGAGATTCTAACATCGTAGGCCTTACCTTGCTCATCAATGTACGAGTAAAGAGCTTTATTTCTTCCAGCTGCAACATATATGGGCTTGAGTTCTTGAGCGTCTAGAGGCTTATAGTAGATAGCGTCTAGGACCTTGTACACGGTACCATTGATTGGACCTACTAGAAGTCCCTGCCATGAAAAGTCCCTGTTACC
>QNVF01000012.1 GCA_004347965.1 Candidatus Nezhaarchaeota archaeon WYZ-LMO8 | reverse complement strand
TACCATATCTTGGAGATGAGGAAGCCTCTAAAACTATGGGACTAAGGATTGGTCGAGCAGTACAAACATTTGAGGTCGGTGAGCTAGTCATAGCAATCATAGGATCTGTGAACGCTAAGCAACTTCGCAACTTCATAGACGGAGTCTACGAAGGAATTAAGACGAGGTATGAGGTGCAACGTAGAGTTTATGGTAGAGAGGTCTATAAGGTCCCAGTCTTAGTCCAGGATCTCTTTCAGTTAGTGAGGGAAAGGTCTAATGAAGTGATAATAGTCTTTGAGCCTGAGGGGAACTATATAGGCTCTATGAGTGATAGGCTTAAATCGCTATTGTTAAGTGGTAAGAGAGTTAACATCCTGGTAGGCTCAAGAGAGGGAATACCGAAGGGCGTTTTTAGATATGCTTCAGCAGTTGTTGACTTATGCCCTGGAGTTACGATAGCAACGGACTTCGCTGCTTCAAGCGCCATAATAGCCTTGTCATCACTACTTCAATCAGAAGTTGAGGAGCAAGTAGGTGAAAGTGATTAGGAGGTTAAAGCTTGACAAAGTCTCTCAAGCTCTTGATTTGGCATTTGCATATGCAACCCTGCAATCTTCACCGGGTCAAAACCTAAGGCTAGGGCGACTAGTTGAGATACGTGTATTACAGGTATGACTCTTTCGATTTCCTTAAGACCTCTCAGCCTTTGCTGAGCTCTGTTAAAAGTTCTCAGGCAGTAAGGGCACATTGTTAAAATAACGTTGGCATCGCTCTCTACAATACTCTTCAGCTTTTCTCGAGCTATCGCAAAGGTTACATTCCTAAACCATTTGACCATGGTCCCTCCGCAACAAGTTCGCTTCTCTCCATAATCTACCACTTCAGCATTAAGCGTTAAGGCTATGTCTTCTAAAATGTCTTCTCCATCCTCGCTCTTGATTATGTCGCCATGCGGATAGTAGAGGTAGTGACAGCCAACGTGGACAGCAACTCTTAGCTTATTAAGCTTAACCTTAGCTTGACTGGCAAGCTCATGCCTATTCCGCCATATAACCTCAGCTATGTGAGAGCACTCAGCTTCAACTCCATAACTGCTTCTAAGCTCGTTAACTTCTAAGGCTCTACGGAAAGATAGATAACATCCATTACACACAACAATGACGCTGCTCGGATTATCCATGAGCCTAGTTAAATTGAAGTAGGCGAGAGCGTTGGTGTACTCTTCCTTTAAAACTCCGATTCTCTCAAGTGGACGTGAGCAACAAAGCATGTTAGTGGGGAATCTAAACTCTACTCCTAGAAACTTCAATACTTCAATAGCTGACCTAACTATTCCAGGATACTTATTAAGGGAGACGCAGCCAGGATAAAGTATAACTCCTCCCTTATCTTTACCTCTCAAAGCCCATTACCTCCCTTAACCTCGCTTCTAAGCTTATACTTCTCAGAAAGTTACGAAGCTCAAGCTTTACACTCTCTGTAAGCGTTGGAATGTTGAGTCCACTCTCAGCCTTGAAGTCTTCTACCTTAGTGTTGGTTGCGAAAGCTATGACGCCGCTATCAAGTAGAGCTCTAATCCAGGTTGAGTAGAACTCGAAGACTCTATCCTCACCATGAGCTTCTAAGGCCTTACCCCTCTCTTCAAGAATCATCTTTGAGACCTTAACATCGTTAGGGCATCGAGCCTCACATACATGGCAGTTTAAGCATAACCACAGGTCTTCGCTTTTAAGCGGTGCTTTTCTCTTGAAAGTAAGCACTATTAATCGAGGGTTAAACCTCTTAGTAGCTCTAGAAACGGGGCAAGCTGATGTACAGCTTCCACACTGAATGCACTTATTGACATCAGAGGAAAACGTATTTATTATCACTCACCCCTTATGAGACTATGATGAGACTAGAGCTTAACTTACTGATTGAGGGTTTACACGATTTCGAGAAGGCAAAACGCTTAGGCTCTTTAAGCAATGAATATTGTAGAGAATCAGCGACCATATACTTAAGCCAAGAGGATTCTTCGATTCTTGGAGTATCGGACGGCGACATCGTTGAAGTATCCTCTAAGCATGGTTCAGTGAAGGTTAGAGCAAGAGTTAGAAGCGACGTTAGGAGGGGCCTAGCCTTCATGCCCCCTTCACCATACTCCATGGCCCTCTTAGGACTCGATGAGCATCCTTCCATAATTAAAGTAACAGTTTCTAAGTCTAGTGGAGAACCCACAAGTTTAACCACTTTATTCACCTCTTAAATTAGATAGCAATCTTCTGACCTCACGTCGCTCAAAGAGGACTCTTCCCAGCACACTCGACAATAGCTTCTCGACCCTCTCGATCCCCTCAACGACTCTGCTAAAGCCTTTAGGTGTTGGTGGTGTAGTTAGAGGCTGTGGAAGCGCTATAGGTGCTTCCTCTAACTTTACAACTCTATGATAAATGCTTGGTCTCGGGTGCTTGTAGCCATATAGCACCTTTCTAAATTGCTCGTTGCTCATATCCATCCAAGGAGACTTTGAGCTTTCAACTCTCATGCTTTTTCTAGCAACTCTAATGGCATCAACTGGGCATGCTCTTTCACATGAACCGCAAAATATACAATAGTTCTTCGTGAAAAGCATTTTCTCCTTTGATGGAGGTCTGGCCACGTAAACTATCTTCGCAGGACATATGTTAATACAGTTTTTACACCCTGAAGGATCGCAATCGTTTGGCTCGATCATGTAGACGTCTCCTTCAAATGGCTTTTCGACCTTGATCGCTTTTACCGGGCAAAGGCTACTACAGAGCCCACACCAAATGCAGTCTTCACTTATCTTAATTGATCCCTCAATAACTGGTTCCTTGATTTCCCTAGGAGCAGATTCTACGCACTCAACTTTGATTGCTCTTACTGGACATATCTTTTCGCATAGACCACAATAATCACACTTCTCTTCATTAACTCTTATCGATACTCCAAGCTTGAAGTCTGGTGGTTGAGGGTTAATCCATTCTATTTTCACTGCATCGCACAAAAGCTCACATAAGCCGCAAAAACAGCATTTGTCAACATCTATACTTATTCTTCCTCTACCCCAAGCATTACCTTCCTCAAGGTACTTGACGAGCTCACTCTTCTTTTTAACTGAGACTTCAGCTTTGATGGCTTTTCTAGGGCACACCTTCTCGCATAGCAGACACGGAATGCACTCACTCTTGTCTACCTCTATGCGGCCTTTAACTCTCGGGTGCTCAAAGTCTGATTGTAGCTCGAGCTTTAGAGCTCCTGAAGGGCAAATCGATGAGCAGAGCGGGCAAACTACACATCTCGTCTCATCGATTATTATGTAAGGTGCGCTGATTCTACCAGAGGCTATCTCCTTAATTGGCCCCATGGATATCGCTTTCACTGGACACACAATCTCACATAGACCACAACCAAAGCACTTGTCAAGGTCGTATACAAGCTTCTTCTCTAGGACTGGTCCTCTCCACCTATAGTTTAGAGCCTTCTCCTCCACTTCAACTTCAAGAGTTGGTTTTAGTGACTGCAATGCTCTCTCACGCTCCAAACTCTGAGCCTATTGGTCCAAGCTTAGCCACTTTCTCAACGAAGGAGCTTACAAGTTCAGCTACCTTTTTACCTTCAGATGCAGCAACACCATCGATTACGAGTCTCTCAGGATTCACTCCGATCTCCTTTAAGAGCTCCTTGAGAACCTCAACTCTTTCGTTTGCCTTAATTCTTCCGAACCTATAGTGGCAATCCTGTTCGTAGCAGCCCAAAATCATTACTCCATCAGCTCCAAGCTTAAAGGCTTCTAGCACGTGATTTGGAGGAACTCTAACAGCACAAGGGATCCTTATGATTCTGATGTTCGTTGGATAGACCACCTTATTTAACCCAGCATTATCAGCTGCAGCATAGCCGCACCACATACACATAAAGGCAACTATCAAAGGATACTCGCTCTTCCTTGAAAGTAACGCTTTGAGCATGGCTAGTATTTGGTGATCGCTTAAGAAGCTTGAGGGAGATATGGCTCCTGATGGGCATGCTGCTATGCATGCTCCACAACCTCTACAAGCAACCTCATCAATGACGACGCCTTTCTCGCCTACTTTCAACGTTCCGAAGGGGCATGCTCTAACGCAATTTAAGCACAACATGCATTTAGACTTGTCAATCACTGGAGCATGAAGCTCCACCTCTACCTCCCCTTTTCTTAAGAGTTCTGCAACTCTTGAAGCAGCTAGTCCAGCTTGAGTTACGGTCTCAGTTATGTCCTTAGGACCAGAGCAAGCACCAGCTAGGTATATCCCTCTACAGAAGGTATCAGCTGGATTAAGCTTAAGATGATACTCTGCAAGAAAGCCATCTTCACTTAGAGGGATACCAAGCATTGAAGCTAGATCTCTAATACCTTCAGGAGGTTCCATTCCAATGCTTAAGACTACTAGATCGAAGTCTTCTTCCACAAACTCTTGGCTTAAGACGTCCTCATAAAACATTCTTATTTTGCCATCCTTAGTCTTCTTCAGTTCGCTCACTCTAGCTTTCACAAAACTGATGCCCATATCCATTGCTCGCCTATAAGCTTCTTCGCTCAGCTTTCCTGTCGCCCTTACATCAACATAGAAAATCTTAATATCGCTATCTGGGATCATGAGCTTCGTTTGAATAGCTTGCTTTATGGCGTTGTTACAACAGACCCTACTACAATATCTACGACCCAATCTATCGCTTCTACTGCCAACGCATTGTATGAAAGCGATCTTTCTAGGCTCTCTTCCATCAGATATCCTAATTATCTTCCCTTTAGTTGGTCCTGAGCTATTTAATATCCTTTCATACTCAGCACTGATGATTACGTCAGGTATTCTTCCGTAACCATACTCCTCAAGTATTCGAGGATCGAAGGGCTTAAAGCCGGTGGCAACTACTATTGCACCAACTTTGAGTTTGATGGTTTTGTCCTCATCATTAAAGTTTATTGCTTTAGGATCGCAAACGCCGACGCAGCAGTAACAACCAATACAATGCTTTAAATCTATGTAAGGTGCAGGCGGAACGGCTTCTGGTGATGGCTTAACTATCGCGGACCTGAAGCCAATGCCATAATTGTATTCGTTTGGAAGCTGTATGGGGCACACATCAAGGCACTTATTACATCCATTGCATAACCCCTCATCTACGTACCTAGCCCTTTTCACTATTTCAACTTCGTAATTGCCTAGAATTCCCCTTACTGACTTGACCTCACTGAGCGTGAAGACTTTTATGTTTGGATGATTGTACACTTTTGAGAGCTGTGGACCTAAGACGCATATGCTACAATCCAGTGTTGGATACACCTTATCCCACTTAGCCATGTGACCTCCGATAAAGCCCTCCCTCTCTACTAAGTACACCTTTATGCCCATTTCTGCTAGTAGTAGAGCTACAGTTACTCCAGCAACACCTCCACCTAGCACTAGAACAGACCTTTCAATAGGCACTTTAACCAGCTTAGCTGGTAATGCATGGGGAATAGCAGCTAAGCCCATCTCTATGAGATCTATGGCTTTATTCGTAGCTCTTTCAGGATCATGGTAGTGGACCCATGAGCATTGCTCTCGTATATTTACTATCTCTACAAAACCTCGATTTAAGCCAGCTTCTTCAGCAACTTTCTTAAAGAGTTCTCCATGGAGTGATGGAGTGCAGCATGCTATTACTAACCTTAATGCTCCTACTTCCCTTATAGAGTCCCTTATCTTCTTAATCCCATCATCGCTGCAGCAATGTTCATGTTCTTTAACAACAACTCCTTCTCTACCAGAAAAGTGCTTAAGCACGTCATCTATGTTCACAGTCCCAGCTATGTTCGTACCACATCTACATACAAAGAGTAGTACCTTATCCTTTCCTAAGCTCCTTTGATTTGATACACCTTCATCGCATTGAATCAATTTTAGTCCCTCAAATACTGGCTAGTAAGCGACTTAAGACTTCCTCCTCGCTAGGGACTTCGTCATTAGTTATGAACGGTTTAAGATCTACATTCACACCATCTGTTCTGGTTACGACACCTCCTGCTTCAACTCCTAGGATTTTAATCGGCATTGCAATCACTGAGTTCTCTTGAGTTATACTCCTTAACTCGGTGGTGCAGGCTAACTTCATCCTAAGACTTCTTGAGGCCTCAAGAGGTATTTGAGTCAAGACGTCACTATTAATCGCTAAGACGAAGTCGATAGCTTGACGTGCAACTAAGACGTGGAGGGGCTCTGCTGACTTCTTTTCCTTAAAGCTATAGGGGGAGCAAGTCTTCAAGGTCTTCCACATGATCTTTGCTTGACCATAAGAGTTAACGTTCTCAGCCATCGGGTGAACTGAGCACTTATACCTTGCGCTTAACCTTCTCACTGACTCCAAGATCCCCCTAACAGTCTCTCCACAATAATTACATCTCAGAATGTTAGAGCCTAGGAATAAGGCTACGAAAGAGGCCCTCTTAAGATCTGATACTAGGATAGCTATCTGCCTCGCCGTAACGTCATCTAATGATGGACTGTATCCATCTACTAAGTCCGCTATGGCTTTCGCTATTCTAGTATCGAAGCACGGATCAATCAATATCTTGTGTTGAGATATCTTCATGGTCATGGATTCTCTGGCATCTATGGTAGCCACGATTCTGCTTTCCCTTCCCATCTTTACCACGCTTCCTCTAGGCATGACTGCATACCGACTAGCATGTCGTAAGTGCGTGTCTGCAGCGCTCACACCCCAGTATATTATGAAGTCCGCTTCGTCTAGAACCTCATCTAAGCTGAAACTTTTAATTTCAAGCTCTTCTTGAATCGGTATAACAACCCTGCATATTGATGGCGGAGCATCGTAGTACGCCTCCAATCTTTCAGCCAGCTTCAATGCTAACTCTATGGTTCTGTTGCTTGAGCACTCACCCCCATAAATTAGAGGCGCCTTAGCCGACTTAAGTCTCTCAGTAGTAGCCTCAATGGCTTTGTCAATGTCGGTTGGAGTGCCATCAATTAAAGGTCTTCGAAGTCTATTCTGTTGGAAGCCTTTAAGCCTAGAATCTCCATGGCTACAAGCTCCTCTAGTTCTTTTTATTGAAGAAGCTTGGACCTCAACGTCAACGTCATTGCATAACAGTGAGCATCCTGTACAAACAATATTCTCAATCATCATCTTTAAGCCACAACCTTAATCGCTCCACTATAGCAAACTATTTCGCAGACGTTACAGTTCATTCTTGAGGGTGGGTAACGCCTACACTTCTCTAGATGCAAGACTTTTATCTTTCCATCTTCCACGGTCCATAAAGCATTGGGACTCTTAGAATTACAGCCTCTAGCTGATGGAGGATCTAAAATGATGTTCTCGGGACAAGCCACGATGCAGTTACCGCATCCAATACACTTATCGGAATCTATTTGAACTAATGTTTCAGTAGCTGAAGTTAATGGAGCTAATAGGTCCCTCAACTTAGTAAGTTTATCGGAGTACTTAGGATCGTTAACCAGTGGAGGACAGTCTTCAATTTTTGCTTGTCGGCTTATTAGCTTGACCGCAAAGCCCATGCACGTCGTGCCACACTTCTTGCAATTTAGTCCCGGCAGGAATTTGTAGACTTGTAGAGGAGAAATCCTACTCGACAAAGCCTATCTCCCACTAGCTCTTTAGCAACTTATCAGACAACTAGTTAAGTGTTTGTCGAGCCTCAAACTATCTACAATTACCTACTTGTTGATTCGTGAAGTTTTCTCTTAACTTCTGCAAAGTCTTGGCTTAAAGCCTCTAAGACCTTCTTGCATACTACATTTAGTACTTCTTGAATCCCCCTCTTAATCGTTTCAGGCTCTACTGCTTCATACTTGTAGTAGTAGCCTCCCTTCTCCATTATGTGAGGCTTTCTCACCAATAGCCCCATTTTAGTAAGCTTAACGGCTATCCTGTAAGCAGTAGGCTTGCTTTTACCGAGAACTTCAGCTATTTCGTCAATAGTCATGGAGTTGTTGAGGAGCATGAAGTATGTCTTCACTTCATCTCTACTTAAACCTAAGAGACATCGCATCACGTCCTCTACAGACATCTTCTCTGTGAGAGCCTTAATCCTAAGAGTTTTTAGGCTCTCGAAACAAGGTGCATCCAAAGTTTGTTATTAGATAGCCTACAACTTATAAACCTTAAGACCGCCGATTAAAGGTGGGGTTTGCTTACATTACTTCACGAAGTCTCACGTCTATGAAGGTAGTACTCGTATCCTTCTGTTAAAGCTTCCATGCTTGCTTCGAGTATGTTAGCTGAAGATCCTATCGTTGTCCAATACTCCCCATCTCCTTTGAACTCTATGAGCACTCTAACGACAGAGGCCGTCCCCATGCTTTTACCAACTATCGATACCCTATAGTTTATTAAGCTAATCTTCTCAAGATCTGGATACTCTGACTTTAACGCTTTAATTAACGCTAAGTCTTGTGCGTGCACTGGCCCTACTCCTTCAGCTATACTGGTAACAATCTTATCTTTAACCTTGAGCTTCACATCGCATATGGATCTTACACCAGCCTTGCTTGCTCTACTGGTCACGATCCAGGATAGCACTTCAAAGTGTGGCTTGTATTTATTCATCGTCTTCAAGATCAATAGGTAAAGCGAGCCATCAGCTTCATCAAATATCTTGCCTGCAGCTTCGAGCTCCTTAACCATCCTCAATACCTTAAGAACAATAGCGTCATTTTCATCTAAGCTTAGACCTAGCTTCTTAGCTCTATAAGCGATAGCAGATCTACCTGAGACTTCCGATACAGCTATGAACCTCTCGTTGCCTACAAGCTCTGGATCGATATGTTCGTACGCTCTTGACACCTTCATTACTCCATCGCTGTGAAGACCAGCTTTATGGGCGAACGCGTACTGCCCAGTATATGGTTGGTAAGGGTTAGGCTCCATCCCCATTAGGTTATACACGAAGGTTGATAGTCTCTTGAGATCCTTGAGGCTGTTAGATGTGGAATTCAAGGCCTTATAGCCCATTTTGATCTCTAGAGCAGGTATTATCTGGCATAGGTCTGCATTTCCACATCTTTCTCCAATACCGTTAAATGTTCCCTGAACATGCATGGCCCCTGCCATCACTGCCATTAAGCTGTTAGCTACAGCTAAGCCAGAGTCGTTGTGACAGTGTACTCCTATGATATCTCCAAATTTTTCACGTATCTTCTTGGTTATTTCGTAGATCTCGTGAGTTAAGGCTCCTCCATTGGTGTCACATAGAACTAATCTCTCAGCTCCAGCTTCTCTAGCAGCTTCTAGGACTTTAACTGCGTATTCTGGATCCTCTTTGTAGCCATCGTAGAAGTGCTCAGCATCGAAAATTACTTTTATCCCATGAGACCTCAAGTAGCTTATTGAATCGTAAATCATATCTAGGTTTTCGCGACGCTTAGCTCTCAAGACTTCTTTAACGTGAAGTATCCACGACTTGCCTACTATCGCCGCATACTCAACGTCGCATTTTATTATGGCGTTGAGGTTCTCGTCGTTCTCAGCCTTTACATTCTTCCTCCTTGTGCTTCCAAAAGCAACTATCTTTGCTTGCCTTAAAGGATATTCCTTCATAGCCTTGAAGTACTCTTCATCCTTCGGATTGGAAAAGGGCCAACCTCCTTCAATGAAGGGAATTCCAAACTCGTCAAGCTTTAAAGTTAAGCTTATTTTGTCTTGAAGCGAGAAGTTCACTCTCATTCCTTGAGCTCCGTCTCTAAGTGTTGTATCGTAAATTTCAATAAACTTTGATTTGACGACCACCCATACGCTGAACCTCCACAAGCCTACACCTTTTTCACTTAAAGGCTAATAAATTTTCTGATATTTTAGCTGACAATGTGTCAGGAAAAGCTTAAAAGTCCTTGCGTAAGATGATCTCGCGCTATTACGTATGAATGAAGATGGGAAGGATAGGTTAGTTATTAAAGCGTTAAATGTAAAGTCAAAATTCCTCAGTATCACCCTACCAATTCGGCTACTACGTCGTAAATTTAGTGGCACTAGCATCAAGAACATGTTGACTATAAGTGGCGTTGCTGAAATATGTAGAAGGTACTTCGTCATGAATATGTTTGATGGCACTTTAGCAGCTCTGGGAGTAATAATTGGTATGTGGGTTTCAGGTGTAGATGATCCGAGAGTAGCCATTAAGACTGTTCTTGCAGCCGGCTTAGCAATGTTCTTTTCGGGGTCGCTGGGAGCGTATCTGACCGAAAAAGCTGAGAGGGAGAGGAAAATTCGTGAGCTTGAAGAGGCTATGTTTCAAGACATGAAGGGATCCCTCTATGAACGGTTGTCGAAGTTAGCTGTTCTGGTGGTCTCAATTATTGACGGTATTTCACCATTGATAGCTTGCATTGCACTTAGCGTCCCCTTAATGCTCTCCCAATTGTTTAATTTTAGTTTCACCGTAGCGTCTCTCGTCTCACTATTGGTGGGTATAATCGTTTTAGGCCTGTTAGGCTTCTTCTTGGGCAGGATAGCTAAGAAGAGACCTTTAGGATACATGTTGTACATGATGCTCGCTGGCGTGACATCAGCAATTGTTATAGTTCTGTTAGGAGCATACATATAGTGTTGGGGATGGACCATGTCCATATCGATAAGGAAGGTTCTGATAGATGCTCTAAAGCCAAGGGAGGTACCAATAACTGAATTATCGAAGGCTATATGTGCAGCTAAGGGGGTTAAAGAAGTTGACGTTATCGTGACGGAGGTCGATGCAAAGACTGAGACCGTCAAAATAACCATAGTGGGCACCAACATAGACTTTGATGAAGTAGTTAGAATAATATCCCAAAATAGTGCAGCTATAAGGAGCATCGATCAAGTTACAGTTTACAAAACTAAAAGGGCTGTTTAGCTATCAACTTGAGCCCTTTATCTAGGTGTACATCAGCACATAAATAGATCTTTAAAGGAGCCACGGATCTTATTACTCTGATGGTCCTCACCTCCCATTTAATGCCCGCACCATTAAGAATCGATGAAATCCTACTCGTAAGGTGATCGTTGAGACTTTTCACTTGACAAGCTACATCATAGTAATGTACAACACCTTTAACTTTCAAGGCTTCGACGGCTTTGCTTAAGTAGTTGATGGCGTGTTCTGGAGAAGGCATTAAAACTCTATCTGCTATGCCTTTAAGATCATATTGATCTATAACTTCTCCTGCGTCCCCCAATAGAGGTATGACTTTATCCTCTACTTTATTTAACTTCACGTTCTCCACCATGAGCTTGTAAGCCTCAGGGTTTATGTCTATTGAATACACCTTTACTCCAGGAACCTTCTTCGCAATCACTATTGAGAAGGGGCCAACTCCCGCGAACATGTTAATTATGGTTTCACCCGGCTTAACGAGGTTCGCTATTCTTAACCTCTCGTATTGAAGCCTAGAGGTGAAGAATACCTTTGATACGTCAACTTTGAAGGTGCACCCGCTCTCTCTGTGAAGCGTCTCGAAGCCGCCGGATCCAGCTAAGACCTCGTAGCTATGGACTCTTTCAGGGTCTCTTGCTGGAGAACTTCTTCTAACGACAAGTCTAATTCTAGGCTTTAAGTAATTGAGAAGTGCTTCAGCTATCTCAAACTTATGCTCCTCTAACTCTCTTGGTAGGTTTAAGATGGCGATGCCTCCTATTACTTCGAAGCCCTTGGGTACTAGGTTTAATAAGTTTGGTGGTACAAAATTCTTGGCTAACTCTTGCAGCAAGCTTCTCTTAGTCATGTTAAACGGCTCGGCTTTCAACCTTAATTGGATAAGGTATGCTTAAAGCTCTCTCTACCGTTTGCCTATGAATGCTGTTGTAAGAGCAGAAAGGTCTTATGGTTCCATCAGGTAGGGCATAGTGGATGCAGCATCTCTCAACTCTCTCAAGATCGAAGTTGTAGGGATCCATGAAGTGCATGCAGCCCAGTAACACCATTCTCCTCATAAGCTCTCCTAATGCGCTGTAAGACCCTCTAATCAGAACGCTTAACAAGTATCTCCTGAGCTTACCTCTTACGCGACCACTAGCTCTAATCAATTTTAGATATGCTTTAAACTTCTTACCGCTGGATGCAAGCTTATAGACTTCCCAAAAATCTTCCTCTAACTTGTCGACATCAGCGTACCTTGTGATCGGTACTATATCATCGTCCTCAACTAGGAAGAATGTAGCAACTCCACAGTGTGGGTGAGCTGTGAACTCTGGATAGCCCTTACCTTTAAGCAAGCCAACAGCTCTAGCTAAGGCTACTGGCCATGGCACTGGCCTAAAGTCTGAGATCTTAATGGCTCCATTCGTCTGCTCCTCACATAACTTCATGAAGTCTGGGATGGTTATCCTCATTCTCTCCCTCTCCGCTCTATTGATCCTACCAGTTATTGAGACTGGCTGGACATTAATCCCCCTAACAACATCGCAGTTCTTAGCTGCAAACCTTATTATGTCACCAATTTGATGATCGTTTACCCCTCTCACTAAGGTTACCACGAGGACTACGGAGTCATGCTTTAATTTCCTAGCATTCTCTATAACCCTCATTTTTACATCTAAAAGCGGGACCCCCCTCGTCTTTATGTAAATGTCGTCGGTTAGACCATCAAATTGTAGGTATATGGTTGACATGCCCGCGTCAAGCAAGCTCTTGTAGAATTCTAGGTCTTTAGCCAATAGAATGCCATTGCTGTTAACCTCTACGTGCCTAAATCCCTCCTCCTTCGCCATGGCGACAAGTTCAGGTAAATCTCTTCTAACGGTTGGCTCTCCGCCAGAGTATTGAAGAGCTGTTGGTGGTATGGGTTTTAATTCTCTAAGATTCCTCAACATATGCCTTATCTGGTCCTTACTGGGTTCGTAGAGGTAACCAACTGCTCCTGCATGAGCGAAGCATATGGGGCAGTTAAGATTGCAACGGTTCGTAACGTCTATTATGCCCAGTACGGTGCAAGTCTTATGGTTCTCACATAATCCACAATCATAGGGGCATCCCTTCTCCCTCTTCTTTTGGAAATTCAATACTCCACTGCCTACAATATTCCATTTCTCAGATCTACGATAAAGCTCATAGTCGCTCCAGTAAATGTCCACGTAATCACCATGTTGAGGACATGATTTAGAGATGTACACACAATTATTCTCCTCATACACAAGAGCCTCTATTACTTGAAGGCACTCGGGACACAAGCTCTTAGTCTTCTTTATAGGTCTCAACAAATTTCACCGAGACTAGCCTAACACAACTCTTAGCTCATTATAAGCTTATCTGAGAAAATAATGATAAATGATCTTGGGTAGTCTCTGTTTCGGAGTCTCTTAAATAACCAGTTTAAGATTCTAATAATTTGTTAGTGCGTGATCACATGACTTCGACGATAATCATTGACCTCTCCATTGTGAGGATTGTTTAAAGCCGGCTTTAAGAATGATCATTGATATGTAAGTCGAGAATTTAACTTATCCTTTTATTTGGCGATCTACTTCTACGTTATGGGTGATTAGATGAGGATAATAACAGTTAAGATACCTGAAGCATACCTTAGAGAATTAGATGATCTCGTCAAAGCAGGGATTTATCCGTCAAGAAGCGAGGTGATAAGGACCGCTTTACGGGAGCTCTTAAAAAAGGAGGTTCATCGTGAGTCAATAGAGGACATGAACTTCCATAGCTTAATGCGACTTCGCTCGAGAACTTCATTGAGGAAACGAAGCTAATATATTAGCTAGTACTGTAATGAAGGTCAAAATGTCGATACGCAAAGCAATTGAGTAAGAAGCTATCTCTAAGAGACGTAAATTTTTTAGCTTATTACGATTCACTCTGCGATTTCCGGCAGAACTAAGAATCTTAAAAATAGCTTTCTGCTGGAGTTCGTGAATTCTCATTATCTTCTCAATAAGGTTCTCTCAATAACTATTTTTCGACGATTGCAGAGTTTATTGAGAAAACCGGTTGCAAACCTTTTGAAGTTTTTAAATGAAGTTTTCACGCAAAGCCAAAAACCTCTCATTACTAAGTTTCATTCAGGTGTACTACCTCGATCAAGGTGGTACCGTGAACTACGTCATAAAAATCCACGAATACAACTGTGGCAACTGCGGTTCAAAGTTCTTCACTTTAACTAAGATATATCAATGTCCAATATGCAAGAATAAAGTTCGGAGAAGAGAAACCGAGGTTAGAGTCTTCAAGAGGTTTGATGAATACAAGAATGAAATCATGCGCTTCAAGAGCGAGTTTCATCATAGAGTAATAAGTGGAAGAAGTGTCTGGTTTGTAGATAAAGTTAGTGAGCTAAAAAGTACGTGGAGAAGTAGAATTAAGGAATATTGATGGTCACAGATAGTAATAACTAATTTTAGAAATCTTCATATATAATAATTGACTACGGAGGTTAAGCTCTCGGCGTTACTTATCTTATCGCCCCCTGTTTAAGAACGAAGATTTCCTAGCCCCCTTAAGAGACCCCTTTAAGAGTTACCGAGCATCAAACATCGTGATGAGGTTTGAATATTTGATGTTATTATTCACTTTACTTTCAAGATCCACTACAAATTACTTTTTATACCCTCATAAATCTCAATTACTCATTGAACTCTTGTTGTCAACTTCGTGTGGTGACCGGCTTGACCATAAGGTTTGGCACTGATGGTTGGAGGGGGGTAATGGATAAGGACTTCACAATCGATAGGGTCAAGATGGTTGCTCAAGCAATTGCTGAGTATGTCATTAGTAGGGGGCTTGCTAGGTATGGCATAGTTATTGGATATGATTCTCGAAAAGGCTCTGAGCAGTATGCTAAAGCATGCGTGGAAGTTCTTGCTGGAAACTGTATCCCTGCATACGTGATGACTCGTGATACGCCAACACCAGTAGTTGCTTTCGCGACCGTTAAACTAAGAGCCGGGGGAGCCATCATGATCACTGCATCCCATAATCCGCCTGAGTACAATGGGATAAAGTTCATACCGCACTATGGTGGTCCAGCCTCGACTGAGATAACTCAAGAGATCGAAGAGCAGATTTCGAGGGTGAAGGTAAGTTCTATCAGTATTAGTGATGCTGACAAGAAAGGCTTAATAGCATACGTGGACTTTAAGGAGGAGTATATCGGCTGGATTCTATCGTTAATAGATGTGGATGCGATTAGGAGAGCTAATCTTAAAGTTCTAGTCAACCCCCTTCATGGCTCCACAATAGGCTTCTTGGATGAAGCTTTGGTAAGAGCTGGGTGCGAAGTCAAGCGTATGAGGTGCGAGAAGGACTACTTCTTTGGTGGTAAAACGCCGGACCCGACGTTACCCGAAATGATCGACGACATGATATTCTTCATGCAGGATGTGAATGTCGGTTTAGCAACTGATGGTGATGGAGATAGAGCTTCAGCTTACTCTAAAACATACATATCGCCCAACACGCTATTCCCCATATTACTTAAGTCCATGCTAACAAAAGGAATTAGAGGGGGAGTAGTCAGGACTGTTGCTACAACTCATATGATCGATGAAGTAGCTACTAAGAATGGCTTGAAGACTTATGAAGTACCTGTAGGATTCAAAAACATAGCACCCTACTTACTGATGGGAGAAGCAATTATGGGTGGTGAGGAGAGCGGCGGCTTCGGCTACAAGTGGCATATTCCTGAGAAAGATGGAGTATTAACGTGTCTCTACATAATTGAAGCTTTAGCTTTATCTGGAAAGAGAAGACTTGAGGACTTAATTGATGAGATTGGCAAAGAACATAAATTAATGCATAGTCTGAGGGGGAAGGTTCGTATCGTCGATGAACGTAGACTTCAAGTGCTTAAAGACGCCTTAGATGGGCTCGAGCCAGATAGCATAGAGGGCCTTCACGTTGAGAGAATTAGTAAGATAGATGGCGTGAAGTTCATAACGGAGAAAGGCTGGCTCCTCATAAGACCATCGGGAACTGAGCCTGTAATTAGAGTTTACGCTGAATCAGAGAAGCCAGAGCTAACTAAGAGATTACTTGAATGGGGATTGAAGAAGGTTAATGAGCTAGCATAAATTTACAGAGATCTTCCTTAACGAAGCTTCTACTCCTCCTCTCGAAGAGATTTGGCTATCTTATCTTTTATGTCTAAGATCTTGCCATCAGAGACTACTGATATCTTCGTTTCAAGTTTAGGTCTATAGCCTAGCCTCGTAAAGAGGTCCATAAGCCATGGTCCTGTAATTCTCTTTATCGCACCAGCTTCTACTAGTTTTGCCAGCTCAGCAATGACGGCATTTGCAACTCTTGGAAACTGAGCTTTAGCAGCTTCAAGGACTTCATCAGCCCTATCTTCTAGTAAAGGTCTTATTAATTCATAGGGATCTTTAGGCTTAGCTTTCTGTTCCTTCTCTTCAGCCCTCTTAGCCGTCATAGCCAAGAGCTTTCGCTGAAGTTCAAGCTTCTTCATCTGCAACCATATGTCCTCATTACTCATCTCTTGCACCCCATCACTCACAAGTTTATGAACTCTACTTTAAGTGTTGCTGTATCGAGCAATGCTATTGACTTAATTTCATAAAGGTATCCACAAGTCTCACCCGGGTTCACCACCAGAGTTTTTCCAATTCTCTGGTTTCTCCTGAGGTGCGTGTGGCCATGAACCACCACGTCGTACTTTCCACTTAAAGCTAATGCATCAACTATTTGTGAATGAACTCCATGAAGTAGTGCTATTCTAATCCCCTCAACTTCAACTTCTTCGAACTCACTCTCCACCTTAAAGCCTAGGCTTGAGAATCTTTCACGTAGGAGACTTCTATCCCCATCGACGTTACCGTAAACTCCTATAAGCTTACAACTAAGCTCTGAATAAGCTTTGAACGTGAAAGGAGCCACGTAATCACCTGCATGGAGAACAAGACCTACTTTATAGGAGTTGAAGGTCTTGACAGCCTTAACTATCGCCGGCAAGTTGTCGTGGGTATCTGATATTAGCCCTATCAGCATGCAAGCCACCAGGTTATAGAGTCTAGAGTCTTTAGCTATAAACATAGAGCCTGCTAATAAGTCTAGAGCATTTATTAAGAGGAGAATCGTAAAACTTACTTTGGTGAAGCTTGGGAACGGTGAAATTGAGACTTAAACTGAAGAAGGCTCAATATATAGAGGAAAGAGAGATGCTACTTTTCGATGTAGAAGCAAGAGCAGAGGAGCTTTTTGGTATTAACTATAAAGGTTTATGTATGGAGGAGGATGGAAAGCATCTTGGAAGAACCGGAGATTAGACATGAAGAGACCACTAATCGCTGGGTGATTATAGCTTCTTGTAGAATGAAGAGACCTAGAGAGGGGAAGAGCCCATTAAGTCAGTGCCCTTTTTGTCCAGGAAATGAACATATGACTCCTCCCGCATGGCTTGTCTACTCTCGCGTAGGAAGCAAGCTTGTTAAGCTGGCTGATGGAGAAAATGAGAAGGTTAGAAACTGGCTTGTCAGATGCTTCCCAAACATGTTCCCGGCCCTTAAGAGCGATTTACCTTTTGAAGAGAAGTTTGATGAAGGCTTCTTTACTACCACGTCGTACAGTGGATTCGGCTATCACGAGGTTATAGTCGAATCTCCAGATCACAATGCTCATCCACATAACAATAGTGTAAAGGATCTTGAGCTTGTAGTGGAAGCTTACTTTGACGTGATGACTAAGCTATCCTATGAGAAGAATGTGAAGTATGTGTGTCTCTTCAGAAACTATAAGCTTGAAGCTGGTGCCTCAATATCCCATCCACATAGTCAAGTAATAGCTTTGCCGATAGTCCCTCCAATAGTGAGAAGAGAAGTGAGGGCCGCACAAAAATATAATAGGGATCGAGGTGGATGCATGTACTGCGATATGATAGAGTTTGAAGTTGGTTCGCCAAGGCTAGTTTACGCTGATGAATATTACGTGGTTATAGCTCCTTGGGCCAGCATACTTCCCTACGAGTTCTGGATAATACCTAGGCGACACGAACCATCATTCATAAACACTCACCCGAAGGAGAGGAAGGCTTTATCTAGGGTTCTTAAGACAACATTGCTAGCATTAAGGAAGGTTTTAAATGACCCTCCATACAACCTAGGTTTTCACGTAGCTCCCTTACAGTGGAAGGGTGAAAGCTATCACTGGCACATAGAGGTTTATCCGAGAACAGCGAAACTCGGCGGCTTTGAGCTTACTACTAATGCATATATCAATACAACACCACCTGAAAAAGTCGCTGATGATCTTCGAAAAATAGTTGAGAAGCTGAGGGTTTAGTTAGAAAGGAAACCTACCGTGGAAAGCTAAGTCAATCTAATGTCGCGTAAACGCTCTTTAAACCTGCCATTTCGATGTACATCCTTATCATGTCCCTTAACCTCTCTTCACTCAGCTTACCAAGAGGTGTTGGTGTTTCAAGGAACCTCTTAGCTATCCTCATATTATATGGATTAAAGCCCTCTCTTGCTTTAAACGAAGCCTTTGCCCTCTGGATCTCGGCTCCAAGTTTCATGAGCTCTTCAGGGCTCGTCCTTATCCCTAATGGCTCAAGTGCTCTAACCACTTTCTCTAGTTTATACTCACCTCTAGCAAATAAGCATATGACGAGGCTTGTTAGAACATTTCGAAACTTCTCTTCTTCAACTATCTGCTTTACCATTTCCTCCTCGATCATCGGGCCCCTCAAAGCCTTTTGATCTATGCTGTAGCCAGCACTGTCAAGGTGAGAATGTCTCGGACCGGTTAAAAAGCCCACTATAGCAGCTGGTCCAGTGTGGTAGCCAGGAACTTCATTGCCTCCGCACGTTAATGCGAAGTCCAAGCCCCCGTACTTTGATGCTGCGACTTCAACTCCATCGGCTAGAGCGCTATAAAATTCATTAGCTCTCCTAGCTATCTTCTCTGCCATTCTTATGTAGACCTCAACGTCTTCACCCCAGTTAGGCCTTAGCCCCATAGTCTCCTTGTCAGTTACTAGACCTCTCTGATAAGCTTCAGTCGCCCATGCCATTGCGACTCCAACACTTATAGCATCAAGCCCCAGTCCCTCAACCTTCTCTATCAACCTAAGCAGCCCCTCAGCTGATCCTATCCCCAGCATTGACCCCAAGGAGTATATCGGCTCGTAGTCGTAGGGTATTACGAGGGTCTCATACTCATATCCTGGAGCAAACGCTATCCTCAGTGATGCCAAATGTATACATCCTATTGGGCAGTGAGTACACGCAATCTTCCTTACCAAATACTTCTCCGCTAAAGTCTCACCTGATATGTTTTCAGCGAGTTCAAATCTCGTTTGCATGAGGTTTCTTGTTGGGAGAGCACCCATCGCGTTTAGGGGTAAGACATTTTCAGCTGTTCCAAGCACATGGTACTTGCTCATGACCCCTGTTTCAGTAATGCTTCTAAATATCTCCTCGTAAACCTTCATGTAAGCCTTAAGGTCATAGACCTTTACACCTCTCGTACCGGCAATTACTATTGCTTTTAGCTTCTTGCTTCCAAAGACGGCTCCAAGCCCGAGTCTACCGAAGTGCCTATAGCTTTCGACCACTACGTTAGCGTATCTCACAAGATTCTCTCCAGCAATCCCTATTCTCATTATGGTTCTCTTACCTGCACCAGGCTCAATTTCTCTCAACACTCTACCAACAGCATAACTAGACCTCATGCCCCATAGAGTGGTAGCATCCTTTATCCTAACCTGATCATTGAATATCGATATGTAGACCGGAGTTCTCGAAGAACCCTTAATGACTATTGCTCCATAACCTGCAAGCCTTATAGCTACGGCTGATCTACCGCCTGCATGGCTTTCGCCAAGATTTCCTGTCAAAGGCGACTTAAACATAGCAACAGTCTTAGATGCTAGTGGATAAAGTCCAGTCAAGGGGCCTACAGCAAGTATTATTGGATTATCAGGTGAGAAGGGATCAACGCCCTTGGGACATTCTTCTTCAAGAAGCTTTACTGCAACCCCCGCTCCTCCCAAGTACTTTTCAAAGAGGTCTCTCCTCTCTTGAACTTCATACTTCCTCTCGGTTAAGTCTATGTACAAAACATTATACAAGCTTGAATTAATCATACCAATAGTTCCCTCCCCATAGGCTCAAATACTATCACGTTATGCGGGCAGAACTTTGTGCAAAAGCCACAGTATCTACATATTATCGGCTTGTCCTTCTCTTCATCCCAAACAACGGCTCTCACTATGCAAGCCTCATAACAGCTTTTGCAAGAGTTGCACTTAGCTTCATTAAATATTACCCCTCCACCTGGACGGGGAGTTAAGGCTCCAGTTGGGCAGCTTTTAACGCAGGGAGGATCTACACAGGCTCTACAAACCACGATAACGAAGCCCCTCTCTATGCCTCCAGCAGACTTAACCTGGATCGCGCTCTTAGCTAAGCTAACCTCGCCAAACCTAAATCGCGAGCAAGCAAACATGCAGCTATAGCAGCCAATACACCTCTCGATACTGACTACTGAAACTCGATAGGACATCTTTACTCACAATATTAGTTCCACACTGTTGCTTAAAGGGGTTGCTACAAAATTCATTACCTATTGAGACTCTCATCAAAGTTTGAAGGCGTCGTTTTCAATCTATGATCAATAAACTTTGTCAACCTCTCTTGCTTAACGTAGTGATTGAGGAGCTTGCTTACCTGCATCCAGATACTTGAGCTTATCGATAACTTGCTGAAGGCTATATTCAAGGCATCCTTTAAGTCATTGCTCTTCTCATACCCTTGATTAAGAGCCTTCCTGACACACTCCCTAACAATCCAGACTCCAACCGGCATTATGTAGCCTGGATGTGCCTCTCGAAGTACTAGAGCCGATGCTTGCTTACCTATCTTAACGAGATGCTCGGTGACAGCAAGTCTTGCAGCGTAGTAGCATCCTCCCATGCTGGCGTAAGTTGTTCTACCCCAATAGCCCTCCCAATCACCGCAGAAGGCTATGGACTCCCCACCGGGATTCCATGCGGTTCCAGGGAACCAAGCCTCTATGGATTCGTAGCTCCACTTCCCAGGAAACATTAGTATCACGAATCTATTATCCATGAAGTTAAGGCTGTAGACCCTATATTCATCTATCTCAGGCATTTCCTTAACCTTCTCATCCCTCAAAACCCTGGATATCGTGCTGTCTACAGCGGTTATACTCCATCTTGTAGGCACAAGCTTCCTCACACCCTTAACTCCAAGAAGGCCTGCACTCAATACTCTCTGGATTTGTGATACAGGGACTCCTTCTTCGTAAAGCTCGAGGATCGCGTCTCTAGCCTTCAAATCTGTATCGCTAATAGCCTTTTCGATGAGCTTATTGGAGCTGACGTTCCCTATCTTGAGCTCCTTTATTGGAGCTGACGGCCCCATAGGTTGAACTTCATCGTCAAGCAGTATACTTGCGCTAGGCTTCTTTAATAGGATCATTTCAGAGTCGACGGGCTTCGACCCCATAGCCATTAATTGAACTTCACTTAAGATTCTAGGAGGCTCATTGGCGTCTTTGACATGGAACCTAGTTTTTCCACGTATCAGCTTCACCCTGAAGTCCACTATATCTTGAATGCTTGCTTTGAGCCAGAGCTCCGGTGTGTCAAGGATACTTGTGTCTCCTGTGAAAGGTGGTACTAGAGGGCCTGCTTGAACGTATGGATATCCATGACGACCAATGAATATTGCTGGGGGTGATGAACCAACGATGTTTAATGAACTTATGATCGAGCTAACTCTTGCTATGCTGTAGATTTTTACGAGTATTGGACACTGAGCCTTGCCACAAAGCATCTTAGAGCCCTTACAATAAACGCACAGGCTTCCTGGTGGAGCCCTGATGACTAAGTCCACTTGATTCAAGTCGCAAGCATCTTCAAACTCCTCGATCACGTGCTCTAGCCAAGGAGTTTTTGCCTTGACTACCTTTACGAACTTCTTAAATTTCTTAACCATCTTCTATAGAAATTCCTACTAGGATAATATTAAAGCTTTGAGTTAACAGAGCTTCCAATGGCCATTGACGTCTAGGTACACCAATCCATTCTCTTGCATGAACTTCAGGAGCTTCTCTTCAGCCCCCCTCAACCCCTTAACTTCTCTCGATAACTTCTTCAACTTCTCAAGAAACGTCTTATAGAAGTCGCTCTCAACTAAAACAACGTCCTTAACCCCCTCTAAGACCTTAACACCAGCGCTTTTAGCTATCCTCACGTACTCTTTAGGGTTCTTCGGCTTGAGCTCGCTTAAGAACAGTACCTTAGAGCTCTTGACCATCTCACTCAACTTAGTTGCAATCTCTAATTCTTTCCCCTCAAACTTATCCCACAGCTTGTAAGACCACTCGTAAACATCCCCTTCATCGAAGCCTTCTTGAACGGCTTGCTTCACGAACTCTTCAAACGAAATTTCATCTCTCAACCGCCACCACTTCTTAAATGCTTTGTAAAAATCGTCTGGAATACCCTTCTTTGTCATCTGTTTCGGTTTACTTAATGAAGTAACAGGTCTACTTCTAGCGACGAGATCCTCAATCAATGAAGCCACGTAAAAATCTACAGTTAGACCTCTGGATAGCGCATCCTCTTTTAGCTTCTTATAAGTCTCCTCAGATACCTCTATTGTAATAATCGGCATAGCTCCTTGATAGATACCTAACTAGTATCAGCTACCTAAACCTTGCTCCTTAGACCTAACCTTCACTTACTGTAACGTAAGTTTAAGCGTCGGTTCTTGTGTAAGTAAGGCTAGCAGCTAGGGGTTTAGCTATGGGTCTTTTGGAAAAGATAAAGCCCATGAGTCCTGGGCAGGAGGAGTTACTTCAAGCACTTAAAGACGATACCTACGAAGTAGTCGGAGTTTTCGGTCCTACGGGCACTGGTAAGAGCTTGTTGAGTGCTTCTTATGGTATTGATGGTGTTGTGGGAGGAAAGTACAAGAGGTTTGTGATAGCTAGACCTGTTGTAGATGTCGTGACTGGAAGAGAGGTTACAACCATCGATGCTGGAGAGCTCTACTATGACTTAGCTTCAGCTTACCTCAAAGACATTTTTACAGGCTTGATAGAGTGGCAAGAAGTAGAGGAGTTGATTAGAGATGGTAAGCTTCTCTTCGCTGACACACACTACTTAAGAGGTAGGACATTCGATGAAACCGTGATATTTGTCGATGATGCTCAAGCAGTAATGCCAGAAAGCGCTATAGAGGCCTTCATGAGGATTGGCCGTAATAGCAAACTCATAATTGCCGGGGATCCTGTCTTACAAAGCGTCTTAGGCATGGGTTCCAGTGGGATAGTAGCGTTAAGAGAAGTTCTATTAGGCGAGGACAATGCTAAAGTAGTGGACTTAGGGTTAAAGGACATAGTTAGACCCGGAGCGAAAAGAGGCATAAAACTCCTTCTCGAAATGAAGATGAGAAAGAGGGCTTTAAGCAGCGTTGAAAGAAGTGTTGTGGACTCCGCCAAAATACATGCACCAGACGCTGACGTCATAACTGTCCTGGATTTAATGGACGATAAGAGGGCTTTCGATATAACCGCCGAGCATGTACCAGACGCCCTCGTAATAGTCAAGGAGGGCTACTTAGCTAGATTGATAGGTAAAGGTGGTGAGAGGATAAACAAGATTGAGCAGGATGCTCAACTTAAGCTAAGAGCTGTAGAGCTAACGTTGAACTTCACGGAAATCGTGAGAGCTATACATCCAGTTTCGTGGATTCACAAACACATAACTGACGTTGACTTTGCTGGACCGAATTTGATGGTGAAGGTGAAGGAAGAGTTCGGAGCCTTTGTTGGTCAAAGAGGTTCTTACATAAAGTTTCTAGACTCAGCATTTAAGAGACTTATGGGCGTAGGCATCGTAGCTGGTGAGGAGGTTGTAGAAGAGAGGGAGAGGACAAGAAGGAAAGCTAAGAGGAAAGTTGGCTAGAAATCCACACCACAACTCTTGTTAAAACACTTTTCATGAACTCTAGGATGCTCTCGGTAACTAGTCTTATCTTGAATTCCTGCTTCAACGAAGGCTTTATGCCTATTGAAGCAAGACTCACAAGCACCACAGTGAACTGAGTCACTAAGGTAACAGCTCCAACTCTCATATATCAAGTCTCCTAGAAGCTCATAGCCCTTCCTTAGGTTCTGAGCTTTAGTAAGCCCCTCTCTTGCTGGGCTCCATACCTCCAGCTTCTTAGCTCCCACTGGGAAGTGAGCCATTTTCACTACTTCCTCAAGTATTAGGGCGATGTTTGGATGACAATCAGGGTAGAGTGGTTCACCTGTATCTATTCGAGCAGCAACGTCGTCAAGGTGGGCTCCATAAATCACAACCTCAGCTCCAATGGTTAAGGCATAGGCACAAGCGATGACTATGAAGATCACATTCCTCATAGGTACTACCACGGTAGGGCTATAGTCCTTCTCAACGCTCACTCGTTCATCTAAAAGCTGTGTTCCAAACCATATGTTCTTGATCGATGAGATGTCTAGGACAAGAGGCTCTTCGAACCCTAAGATCTTGCTAATATTCTTTGCTACCTCAATCTCTTTGCGCCCCTTTTGACCGTAATCGAATATGATCGGGTAAATCACGTAACCTCTAGTTTTCCACGTAGCTGCATAGCTTATGCTATCAGGCCCTCCACTAACTATTGATACTGCTTTCCTCAAACCTCATCTCCTCTGAGCCATATGGGCTTTAAGTTGGTGATCTTGCGTATTAGATGTACACCTAGGTAGCAGAAGGGGGTGTCAAGTGCGGCTATGACCCACTTAATTACATAGAGAGTAGCCATCATGTTCAATATGTTGACTAAATCGATGGCACCCCAAAATGCTATGAACGTGAAGATTAGCGTGTCTATGGCTTGGCTAACCATCGTTGAGGCGTTGTTACGTATCCATAAGTGCTTGCCTCTAGTCAGTTTACCCCAAAAGTGAAAGGCCCAGACGTCATGGCTCTGTGATATTATGTAAGCTACCATACTGGCTAGTACGATGCGCCACGTAGGAGCCAAGACATTTGCATAAATCTCTTGATAACCCTCTTGGAAGGGGGCTATGGGAGCCATTATGGCTGCTTGAACTAAGACAACCATGAGGATGTTGGCAACGAAGCCTGCAAGAACAACAAGTTCAGTTTCACGTTTCCCAAAGAACTCAGTGTACAGGTCTGTACAAAGAAATGTGATGCAGTAAGCTAAAGTGCCGGCTGGAAACGTTAACCACCAAAGCTGTATGATCTTCGATGCTGTTATATTGGCTACTATTAGAGATGCTGTAAATACTGATACCAGTATTATTCGAGTACCTTCACCAGACAACCTCCCACAACTCCGTGGGAGAGGTTGATTTCTCCCTTGGCTAGCCCTCATCGAGGCTTCGCCGCATCTGGAGTAACGGCGGAGCTCAGCCCGCCGGTAACGCTACGAGCTCACTTTGAGTTTTAAAATAAACTTTTCTCTAATCAATTTCGTAAGATGAAGGTCCGGAAAGCTTTGGAGAACACTTATAGTATAGTCAATCTTAGTAATTCATGATAAACACCATGACTAGAGATGTTAGAACTAAGATCATAGCCTCTTTAGGACCCTCTTCAAGCAGCTTTGAAATCATATATGGAATGGCTGAAGCAGGTGCCTCGGGCTTCAGGATAAACTTTGCTCATGGGGATCACTTCTTCTGGTCGTCATTAATAGACTCCCTCGTAAAGGTCGAAGAGACCTTGAAGAGACCATTAACATTAATAGGTGACTTACGTGGCCCCTCGATTAGACTGGGAGATATTAATGGAGTTATTCAAGTTAAGAAGGGAGAGAGGGTAAAGCTTATCTTAAGTGATAGAGGCGAAGCGGAGAAACGCGAGGTACCACTACCACTTAAAGAGGTATATGATTCCTTAGAAGTTGGAGACTTAATAGTCATGGATGACGGTAGGGTTAAGCTTGAGGTAATCGACGCAACGTCAAACCATGTGGAGCTGATGGCTCTCACAGACGTCGTCATAAAGTCCAGAAAGGCCCTAGCGATTCCCGGCAAGGATTTCAATATCCCATCATTAACTAGCAAGGACTTGGAGGACCTAAAGTTCGCTTTAGAGCATAAGGTCGATTACGTTGGATTGAGCTGTGTAAGGACTTCGCTGGATGTAGAGTCCTTGAGGAGCTTATTGAAGAGGTGGAATTACGAGGACGTCAAGATAATAGCTAAGATAGAGACCAAGACCGCTATAGACAACTTGGAAGGAATAATTGAGGCATCTGATGCTGTTCTGGTAGCTCGTGGAGACTTGGGGATGGTAATTGGTTTAGAGAAGATCCCACACTTCCAACAACTCATAGTCGACAAAGCAATGGACATGGAGAGACCTGTAATAATAGCAACTCAACTCTTAGAGTCCATGACGGAAAACCCTGTACCAACGAGGGCTGAGGTTGTCGACGTGAGCTTAGCTGTTTCTGAGGGCGTTGATGCATTGATGTTGACCGGGGAAACTGCCATCGGTAAATATCCGGTTGAAGCTGTTAAGTGGCTTAAGAGAATAATCAAGGCTGCTGAAGAAGACGTACGTACGATTGGACGTCGAGCTGTTAAAGGCTTATGGGCAAGCTTCACTAAGGGAGTAGTATCTCTTGCAGAGGATTTGGGCGCCAAGTTGATTATATATAGCATTCACGGTAATACAGCAAGGCTAGCATCACTACTAAGACCATCAGTTGACCTCTATGTCGGAACACCGAATCTCAAGGTTTTGAAGCAATTAAATGTCCTATGGGGGGTTAAAGGATACTTAGTTAAAGCATCTAACTACGATGAAGGTCTAGAGGAGACATTCAAGTTCCTCAAGAAAATAAATGAAATTAAGCTTGGAGACCTTGTAATTTTAGCTTATGGACTTAGAGAAGACGAGCAATTGATAAGAGTTAAGAGGGTTGAGGGTTAGCATTAATTATGATATCAGAGGTCTTAGGGTCTTGGGTTCCAAGAGCTATAGTTGAGAAGGTAAGGGAGCTACTGCCTTCCAAGCCGAGCTATTTAGACTTAGGTTGTGGAGATGGCGACTTAACAATGAAGGTAGCCGACATAATAGAAGCTTCGAAGGTTTACGGTGTAGACGTTGATGAAGGCGCCTTAGCTAGAGCAAGCAGGAAAGGCGTAAAGACTTTGAAGTGCAACTTGGATGAAGCTCCTTTACCCTTTAACAACGATAGCTTTGATTTGGTTACGGCCTTCGAGGTGATAGAGCACCTCAACAACCCCAAACACATGCTTAGAGAGGCCTTCAGGGTTTTGAAGAGAGGAGGAATCATCATGATTGAGACGCCGAACACCATGGGGTGTGCAAGTCGTTTTATAGCTGATCAATTGAAGCTTGCGACACCGATCATAGGAACTTTACGCACTGGTAGCTACTTCATTGAGGCACATGAGGCACAAGGCTTTAACCCTCAAAGTCTAAGATCGACATTAATTGAAGTTGGCTTTGAAGTATTAGGAGTTTACGGGGTGTCTCATCCTCCCATCGAATTACCGTCGATCCCAGTTATCATAGAAGAGATAGGGGAATTAAGTACCTCAGCAGCCCCTCACATCATAGTCATAGCTCAAAAGAAGGACATTACATCACTTGTTGAGACCTAGATAGCCTAATGGATCAACACGACGCCACATTTGAGAGAATGACTTAGTGAGAGGGGAAAGCTAGAATCTTAGGGCTTTATTAAGAAATTATGGTGTACGGGGAGTGGAGAGCTTATTTGAGTTGTTGAGGACCAGAAGAACCGTTCGAGTTTTTGAAGATCGCGATGTCCCTACTTCTCTAGTGGTTAGAGCTCTTGAGGCTGCTACTTGGGCTCCATCAGCTCACAACTCTCAACCTTGGAGGTTCATAGTTATCGGGAAGGGTGAGGTTAGAAAGAGACTTATTAACGTCATGTCCGAGAAGTTCATGAGGGATCTGTTGAATGATGGAGTACCACGCGATGAAGCTGAAAACATCATTCTAAGCTCAACTGAGAGGTTCATGAAAGCCCCTATACTAGTGCTGTTCTGCTTAGCTAAGGAGGACTTAGAAAAGTATCCAGATGAAGCGAGATCGAGAGCTGAGTGGATAATGGGAATTCAAAGTGTGGCAGCTGCAATACAGAACTTCTTATTGGCACTACACGCCCTAGGATTAGCTGGATGCTGGAGATGCGCTCCATTATTTGCTCAAGAAGAGGTTAAAGAGGTTTTGAAGCTGCCAGAAGACTACGAACCACAAGCAATAGTAGAAGTGGGTTATCCAGCTGAGAAGCCGGGGATGCCTAAAAGAAAGCCGTTAAGCCAAGTCATAAGATTAATTCATTGTTGATGTCAAGTGATCATGAAGTCTCGAGTTAGAAGGAGACTAGAGTGAAGGTAGAAGAAGAGCTGGTAGATCGGGGAAAGTTTCAAATTGTTATCAGTTAAATCTCAGTATACGATGCTTATGAAGAATGTAGCAGCGTTACTAATAGAACATGGAAGCACAAACCTCTCACAGAAGGAGGTTTAGAAGGTCTTGCAAGGATAATTAAGAGCAAAGGTGCATTTGAAGAGGCGTTTTACGCATTCATAAGGGTGAACTAGTCCAAGCTAAGTGACATACTTCACAAAATCGTTGAGAAGAGTTGTAGGAAGGTTGTTACAATTTCAGTCGTCGTTTCTGAAGGTTCTCACATTGTGAGGAGCATACCCAACACACTTAAGGTACCTAGAGGAGCTAGGCACTACAATAAAGAGGTGAATGGCGTAGAGGTAGAGACAATCTATACAAAACCACTTGGCGTAAATGAGAGGATAGCAGATATCGTTATTGATAGGGCTTGGAAGCTTCATAAAGAACTTGACAGAACTTCGATAGTTCAAAGGCTTCGACTTGTGCAGTGAAAGAGGAGAGTACCACACCTTCGTGATTGATGAACTGACCTTTAAGATGAGGATAAAGGTCTCAAAGGCTAAGAGGGTTACTGGAAGAATTGGGTCCTTGAGATAATTAGCTACGAGCTTGAGAATAAGACCTCATAGTAGACAATTCATCTGTTTAACTAAAGTTTAGGAGTTATTACTCATTATGTGAATGAAGGGCTGTAACCTTGTTTAGTATCGACAGAAGCTCTGACATCTTAATGGGACATTTATCACCGTAGCCCATAAGCTCTCTATATATAATTGTTGGTGTTGGAGGTCTAAGCTCGGCTTTGCTCAACAGTTCGTCGTTGCATAGAACCTCGTTAGGCTTTCCTTGAGCTACTAACTGGCCTTTAGCTAAGATGTAGACGTAATCGGATAACTCAGCAACGATGTCTACATCGTGGCTCGTAAAGACTATTGTCCTCCCAAAATCTCTGAGTCTCACAATTAAGTTCATTAAATACTCGGCTGCGTAAGAAGTTAAGTCTGAGAAGGGTTCGTCAAGGAGTAGTACTGGTGGATTTAAGACCAAAGTTGTGGCGAGAGCCACCCTACGCTTTTCACCGCCACTAAGTCTATGTGGAGGTCTACTTAGTAAACTCTCTATGCCCAGCTCACGTGCTACTTCATAGACGCGTGCTCTAACTTCTTTCTCGCTTAACTTCAGAAGCCTTAAGCCGAAGGCTATGTCATCGTAGACTGTTGGTGCGAAGAGCTGATCATCCGGGTCTTGAAAGACTATTCCTATTTCGTGCCTAACTTTGCATCCAAGCTCCTTCATGTCTATACCTCTAAACCTGACGCAGCCCTCTTGAGGATCTAGTAGACCGGCCATTATCAGGAGCAAGGTGCTTTTACCGGATCCATTAGCTCCAGTTATCGCGATGATGCTTTTCTCTGGTATTCTAATGCTAACCCTCTTAAGCGCACAGGTTCCATCAGGGTACGTGTATGACACATCTTTAAGCTCTATTAGTGGCTTTAGGGTCTCCTTTCCACCCATTTCACATCAACACCAGCACAAAAGCTAGTCCAAGCATTAGTGTCATGAATACTAAGTCTGGTAAGCTGATTTTGCCTGAATATGTTGGAATTAAATCGTAATGGAGCCCTCTAGCTTTAAGGGCCATTTGTAGCCTAAAGGCTCTTTCAAACCCAATTATGAGTAAGCTTCCTGTAACCGTTGACAGCATAAACCAAGAATTCTTCACTTTGCTCTTGCTCAATAAGCGTGCTTCACGAGCTGAAAGCAATTTTACTAACTGCCTTAGCATTATGGGTATGTACCTGATGTATAGCATTAGTATGAAGAGTAGCTTTGGAGGGAACCTTAGACCTCTAAGCACCTTCATTAATCTTGTTAGCCCTAGGCATTGAGCCATGAGCGTTACGACCGTAGCTGCAGCAACAGCTCTTAGAATTAGTGGAATGGCAACGTCACTTACTATTGATATTAAGTTTGCGCCCAAGCCCCCCTCAACATCACAGCTGAGGTATGCTTGGTACAAAGCCATTGGGAGCGTTACTCCAATCACGAAGATGGCTGTTACGCCTGCTACTTTTAGCGTGTATCTAACGTTCACCTTGAAGAGTCTTGTTAATACAGCTACTAGTAAGAGCAATATTAGGGGAGAATATATGGTCTTAGAGAAAGATACAGCAATAGCTAACATTAAGAGTGAAATAGAGATAGACCTATCATCGAAGAGCTTTGCATCTTCTTTCCTCTCAAACGAAAAGACCTCTAATACATCGGCTATGCCGTTTAAAAACGATGATAAGAGGCTCTTAGGCAAAGATTACACCTTTCTTCCTTCTCTCTTTTCAGCCATTTTCAAGATCCCATAACCTATTACCGTGATAGCAATAACCCCTATAGCTCCGCTAATGACATAGCCGATCTCAGCTGGCAAGCCGGGAACGCTGTAGTCAAAGAATGGAGTCCAAGTTATCTCCTCGCTTATATCACGAAGACCTATAGCTTCAGCTGCTAGATCGAGAGGCTCATGATAGCCAACAATATCAGCTAGTACTACACCAAATATTGGGCTTAGAATTAACAGTACTATTACCGTTATCCAAGTCTTCTTGCTCTTAATGAGGGTGCTCATGTTTTATCCCTACCCCTTATAGATCACCATAGGTAATCTCATGTAAATGAAGTCGATCACGAGAGAAGTTGTCACACCTTCCACTACACCTAGTATTGCATGCCATCCAACCATTACTGGGACTGTGACGTCAATGTAAAAGCCAAATGCTGGTGACAAACCTATCTCAAGACCACACGCAAGACCTGCTAGCACGATACTCAGCCATCCACCTACAAATGCACCTATAGCTCTTGAGCTTCGCTTATCTCCTATGAGCTTGATGGTAAACTTGAATGTTGCATAGCCTACTAGTACCGCGATTATCGCCATGTTTAAGAGGTTGGCTCCAAGCGTAGTTATTCCACCGTCATGGAAGATGATGCATTGAACACCAACAACTAGCGTTAACGATATGAAGCCAAGTAAAGGGCCAAGCAGCATTCCAGCTAATGCTCCACCAACAAAGTGCAGGCTAGTACCTCCAGGTAAAGGCCAATTCAACATTTGAGCCACAAATATTGCTACTGAGAGGATAACTAGAAGCGATACTCTTTCAGGAGCAAAGGAGACCTTGAACCTCCTCCAAGCTACATAGCCATAGCCGATGGTTACGAGATATGTTAAGGTAGCTGTGGTAAAATCTAGAAAACCATCTGGTATATGCATGGTAACACCTTAACTATCAGTTCGTAACACTAATGATATGAATTTGCTTATAAACATTACTCCAGAAACCATAAGCTCTACGCCATTACTATGAATTTAAATTAAATTGTTAACTATAGAAAGTTAAAACTAGTTTTCAGTAGGTCTTATAAGGTTGAAGATATAACCATCTCTTCTCAGCAATAAGAGGACGATAATTGATGAAGCCAAGCAGGTCTCATTTGAGACTTTTGAGCATATCTCCTTTGATTGGTCTCATATTAGTTGCACTTGGAGTAGTCATTTATACGTTCTATGGTAGCAACCCAGCAGATCAATCGATCGTCGTATTCGCTGGTGCAGCCGCCGCTCCCGTTTATAGGGAAGCTGCTGGCATTTTTGAATCGAAGTATGGCATTAAAGTTGAGTTGAAGCTTGGTGGCTCAGGGAGTTTGCTGTCGTCTATGGAAATTGCAAGAACAGGCGACGTCTATATTCCGGGTTCGCCAGAATATCTTATTTTGGCAAATGAGAGGAATGTTGTTAACCTTACTGAGCACCCAGCAAAAATACTTGCTTATCTAGTTCCAGTAATCATTGTTCAGAAAGGAAATCCGAAGAACATCACGTCAATCGAGGATCTTGCAAAACCTGGAATCCATGTTGGAATAGCTGATCCTAAATCTGTTTGTGTCGGTCTTTACGCTAAGGAGCTTTTAGAGATAAATGGGCTTTGGGAAGCTGTTAGTAAGAATATTGCTGTTTACGCGGCTAGCTGCGAGGCGACGGCTCAGCTAATCTACATTGGTACTGTGGATGCCGTAATCGGGTGGCACGTTTTCCATTATTGGAACCCCGAGAAGGCTGACATCGTGTGGATCGAACCAAATAAGATCCCGAAGATAGGCTACATAGCTGGAGCAGTGTCAACATATAGTAAAAATAAAGTTCTTGCCGAGAAGTTTCTAGACTTCTTAACTTCACAGGACATGCATGGCGTTTGGGCAAAGTATGGATACTTCTCGACATTAGAGGAAGCTAGAGCCTATGCTCCAAATGCAATAATTGAGGAGCTTGGGTAGCATGAAGCCCAATGTGTTCAGAGTCGTAGTGTTCTCCTTCTTAATACTCATTTTGATATTCTTCATATGCGTCTTTACATCGCCAGCAATCTTTGTTGATCCTTGGCAGCTCGCATATGCTTTTATCTCCGATGAAGTAAGGTTCGCTCTCTCCCTCTCAATCTTTACCGCTACATGTTCAACTTTAATCTCCCTAGTCATCGGCATTCCAGTAGCTTACGCTCTATCTCGTCTCGAATTTCGGGGGAAAACCGTGATTGAAGGCTTCCTAGACGTACCTATAGCAGTTCCTCCAGTCGCACTAGGAGTTATGCTACTTATTTTCTTCGCGAGAAATCCTCTAGGTATGTTCATAAATGAAAGTGTTGTAAGGATTGTCTTCGAGGTCCCGGGGATCATCGTAGCCCAATTAGCTGTAATAAGCGCTTTAACAATAAAGCTCCTAAAAGAGACTTTCGATGGAGTACCTGCTCGCTATGAAAGAGTTGCTCGGACATTTGGATACACGGAGTTGGAGACTTTCCTATATGTAACGTTGCCAGCTGCTAAGCGAGGCATTCTTGGAGCAGCCCTCATATCTTGGGCTAAAGCGTTGGGAGAGTTTGGCGCAACACT
>QNVF01000011.1 GCA_004347965.1 Candidatus Nezhaarchaeota archaeon WYZ-LMO8 | reverse complement strand
TAGGTGTAGGAGCGTGTGGCAGCAAGAAAATGATCTAAGTTTTAAGCGGGCCCGCGGGGACTTGAACCCCGGACCTCCAGCTTTCTGCATGAACCGCAGGCTGGCGTCCTATCCAAGCTAGACGACGGGCCCTACTCCTCCTGTTCAAGCATTTGTATATCTTTTCTTATCCTATTTTCTCAGCGAGACTTGAAAGAATTAGTTATAGACGTTCCCCTTAAATTATATGAGGGTTGCGAAGCCCTTCATTAACTATGAAGGTAAAGGAGCATAGTCAATATTACTACAAAATTACTACAAAGATTATGAGAGCCATGAGCAACGCTTTAAACAATTTCGCAAGTATCTCTTTAAGAATTGTGGAGATGCCATCCCTATTTAAATCTTTACTATCTTCTTTTCTTTGAAAAGCTTAGCACGTCTTCAATAATTATAATATAAAACCCAAGATAATGCACATACTACATGCGAATAAATCATAAGCCAATATTGTAAGAGCCGCTAAAAATAACTTTCAAGACCTTGAAGGGACGTACCGTTCGATGTAATTATTAAGAGATTAAAAGTGAAGCTATGGTTTAGTAGCGATTCGTAGAGCTGACAAGACGAGAATCGCTCCAAGCATTACCTTAAGCAAACCTTTATCTACATTGTTAACGTAGGAAGCCCCGATCAGGGAGCCTATAACCGAGCTTACCCCCATAGCTGTAGCAATGATACATGTGTCATAGTTTAAGTGCTTTGTCCTATGATGCTTAAGGAGGCCTGAAGCAACTGTTGGAATAGAGACGAGGAGACTAAGGGTACCGGCATTAACAATGTCAAGACCGAAGATGTAGATCAACGCTGGAATACGAAACTCACCACCAGCAACTCCAAAGTATCCCGCGATGATACCTATCGCTAAACCTATCATCGCAGATAGCAAGGTCTCTTCCACAAAGCCTAGCGTGAAGGCAGAGAGCTTTGGTACTTCAATGAAGGGCTCAATACCAACTTTTAAGCCGACTACTATTAGGAACGATACTAAAATCTTTCTCAACATTTTTTCAGGGAACTTGCCTATTAACCGAGCTCCTAAATAAGCACCGACAATCGATGACATCGACATAGTGAAGGCTATGTTGGCGTAGTGGTTGCTCAACAAACCTAATTGAAGACGTCTAATAAAGGAAGCGACAACTACTAGCAAGCCTACAAATAGGTTAATTGCTACAGCAGTGGCGGCTGGGCGTTTAAGTGCGTAAAGCAAAACTGGGATCCTAAATTCACCTCCACCAACACCTATTAGCCCAGCAACGCCCCCAATCATCAAGCCAAAGAATGAGACAAATAAGATACTCCTCATCGTAGAACCTCTTTCCTCTACTATCTTCGCCCCCTCCTGATTGCAACATACGTTTCAGCCCCACATATAGCCATATCATTACCTCTATGCGGAGGTAGACCCTTCTACTTACGAAATTTTTCACTCTTTAGCTTGGCATTACGTGAAGCTAGGTAACTTCCCCTTATCTATTGCAATCTTTAAAATTAGCCTTCTATAATCTCTCTAGTGGGAGGCTAATTGACTTGGGCAAGATCTCTAAGGGAGAGAAATGTGCCCTCTGCAACGATGTTGCGGTTAGATCCATTTCTACCGCTGAAGTCTCAAGGTATTTCAACGTGAGACTTGAAACACGTAGAAGGGTCTATTTGTGCAAGAAGCACTACAAGGAGTATAAGAAAAGGAGTGAAGAAGAGCGTGAGCTTGAGAGGTTGAGATGGTGAGCAGGCTGCTTGAGGAGTATTTTGAAGTCGAGGAGGGTTTTGAAGCTGAGTACGAAGAGGAGCTCTACATTCCCGAGAAAGTTGAACTTAAACCAGCTAGGAACACTGGGGTGTGCATACTCTTATCGGTCTCTTATAGTGGTGAAGCAAAGAAAGCTCTCCTTAAACTTTATGACGTTGAAAAGCGCATTATGCACTTCTGGTATGATGATTCTGGTCACAAGCCTTATTGCTTAACCGACATGAATATTGAGGATCTCAAGAGAAGCAAGGTCGTATCGCATCCAGGCTTCTTGGGCTTTGAGAGGGTTAAAAAATTTGATGTTCTTAAAGAAAGGGAAGTTGAGCTTACGAAGATAATTGCCTCAGATCCTCTAGCTATAGGTGGAAGAAGGGGGGCTATAAGGGATCTACTACCCAAAGCTTGGGAAGCTGACATAAAGTACCACAACTGCTACATCTTCGATAGACAACTTGTACCAGGGATGTTCTATAAGGTTGAGAATGGGAAGCTAGTCAAAGTCGATGTAGAGCCTAGTGGAGAGGAATCTGAAGAAGTTTTAAAGCTCTTTGAAGATCAGGTAGCAATCAAAGAGCTCGCAAAAGAGTGGCTACCACTCTTCTTAGCACCTATACCCGACATAAGGAGAGCAGCAATAGACATAGAGGTCTACTCCCCTGACCCTGATAAGCTTCCAAACCCTAAAGAAGCTCTGTACCCAATAATAGCATTTAGTCTCGTAGACTCCGACGGGAGAAAGCTCGTCTTCCTACTAAGAAGAGAAAACGTTGAGTCCTCGCAACCAGACGAGTTTCCACAGGATTGTGAGGTGAGGTTCTTCTATGACGAGTACAAGATGTTGGAGGAAATTTTCAAGCTACTATGTGAGTACCCAGTGATACTCACATTCAATGGAGATAACTTCGACTTAAACTACATACTTCATAGAGCACTTAAGCTTGGCTTTTCTAGGGATAAAGTACCAATATCGATGACAGCGGGCGAAAATCCTGCAGCACTCTTAGCATCATCAGTTCATGTGGATCTCTATAAGTTCTTCCACAACAAGTCCATTCAAGGCTATGCCTTCAGCAACAAGTACAGAGACGTGACCTTAGATGCTGTTGCTGAAGCATTGCTCTCAGTCAGAAAAATTCAGCTTAAAGATTCGGTCTCACAATTAAGCTATGCTCAATTAGCATCTTACTGCTTGAGGGATGCTGAGCTGGTGATGCAGTTTACGAAGTTTAACGATAATCTTGTAATGAAACTTGTGATACTCTTCATGCGCATAGCCAAGATGAGCATGGAGGATGTGACCAGACAAGGCATATCGAATTGGATAAGGAATATGCTATACTTCGAACACCGTAAGAGGAACTACCTAATACCTAGGAAAGATGAGATAATAGCTGTCAAGGGTCAAGCAGTAACGGAGGCAAGGATAAAGGGCAAGAAGTACATGGGTGCGATAGTACTGAAACCTCCAGCAGGAGTTTACTTCAACGTAGCGGTTCTCGACTTCACATCACTATATCCAAGCATAGTTAAGACCAGGAACTTATCATATGAAGTCATAAACTGCAATCATCCAGAATGTAAGTCGAATACAATACCCTCAACGCCGCACTGGGTTTGCGTGAAAAAACAGGGATTAACATCTATATTGATAGGAATGCTACGAGACATTAGAGCACTATGGTTCAAACCTATGTCTAGGAAGGTCCAAGATCCAGCAAAGAGGAGTCTCTACGAGGTGGTTGAGAAGAGCTTGAAGGTTATATTGAATGCCTCCTATGGAGTCATGGGTTCCTCAAACTTCTCACTATATTGCCCTCCAGTTGCAGAGAGCACAACAGCTATAGGTAGGTACATAATAACTAAGACTATAGAGAAAGCTCAAAGTCTAGGGCTCAAGGTTCTCTACGGTGATACAGACAGCATCTTCATCTACGAGCCTGAGGAGCTAAGGATAAAGGAACTAATGCGATGGGCTGAGGAAGAGCTTAAGGTAGACTTGGACTACGACAAGCACTATAAGTTTGTAGCTTTCTCTGGATTAAAGAAGAACTATGTGGGAGTCCTCGTGAACGGTGAGGTTGACATTAAAGGTCTTGTTGGAAAAAAGAGGAATACACCACCATTTCTGAAGGAGGCATTCTTGAACTTTGTGAGCTTACTAAGCAAAGTAGACACGCCAGAAGCCTTTGAGAGATCAAAAACTCTAATCAGAAATTTGGCACGAAGAGTCTATGATAGGTTGAAGGAGAGAAGGTATAGTCTCGATGAGCTGGCCTTTACTGTCATGCTGTCGAAGCACCCATCAGAGTACGCTGTTTCCTCTCAACACGTGAAGGCAGCTAAGCTCTTGATGGCCTACAAAAAGAATGTAGATTCTGGCTCAATAATAAGATTCGTAAAAGTAAAGGGAGAGCCAGGCGTTAAACCTATCCAGCTTGCAAGGATAGACGAAATAGATGTAGATAAGTACGTTGAGCACATGAGGACTACATTTGAGCAAGTGCTTACTGCTCTAGGCCTAGACTTTGATGAGATACTTGGGGTTAAGAGCATAACTTCGTTCTTCAATAAATAGCTACTCTTCCTCCTCTTCAAGCTCTTCTAAATCTTCTTCTAGACCACTTAAGCCACTTGCTTCAAGCTGCTCTTCCGAAGTAGCAATCATAGCTCTCCTCTTGAGCTCCTCTAAGTCTTCTTGCGGCAACTTGGGGGCTATTATGAATATCTCATTGTCGTAGTAGTCAGTTTCTCTCCATTCATTGTTAAACGATGCTATGTAAATAGGGATAATAACCTCGGCTTCTTTAGATCCTCTGCGCAACTCGAATTTTGAATAAACCTCGTACTCTTCCTTAGTTAGTGGTAGCTTTAAGGTCTTAGTGTAGTTATCCCTCATGACCACGAAGTCGGATGTTTCGGGATTCCATAGCTGCAAAGCCTCAAGAGCAGCTTTCTTGACAACTTCATGTAGAGGTCCACTAAGCTCAACAACCCTCCTGATATTACCCCTCTCAGAGTGTATGAGAATTACCTTGTCGGGGTTGTTCTCTTGAGAGCCCTCCTGTTTTTTCTGCCCTCTAGACTTAGACATCAACTTCCCTCACATGAATTCTAATTTTCTCGAACATAACTTCACATTTAAGCACGCTAATTGCTTAACTTTAAAGGTTTTTCCAGGGCTCACAGTGTAGTCGGCATCATCATCTCTCAGCGCTTTGAACCCTCGATCACAGCCCTGTTCAATTTAATCTTTAGCGCGAACCATATATATGCGAAACGTTAATGCGCTGTCGAGATGCTATACGAGGTGGAGGCTATGACTTGTAACCCGGGTTCTGACTTTAGGCATGATGTTGACAGGCTTGCCGAGCCTCCCCTCAACATTCTCCCTAAGAAGGGTGTGTATACGGTAATAATTCACGTTGTGAAAGGAGGAAGGATGCACATAGGCTCGTTGGGGATTATGGATGTAATGGAAGGATTCTATGCGTACACCGGCTCAGGACTAGGTCGAGGAGCTTTAAGCCTTAGAGGTAGGGTCCTAAGACATCTCGAGAAGAGGAAGAAGTTGAAGTGGCACATAGACTACTTAACCTCATCTAAGTCATCGACAGTTGTTGGAGTCGTCGCATCAATGGTCGATAAGAGGTTTGAATGTACAATAGCATCTGCAATAAACTCCTTAACGAAATGCATAAAGGGGTTTGGATGTAGTGATTGTAAGTGCTTCTCTCACCTAGCTTTCCTACCTCATCAGGATGTAAATGACTGCATCAACTTCATCAAGGACATTTACATTCACTTAGGCCTTACACCGATATCTATAACCTTCTCATCTTAAGATACCTTTCAGCCATGTGAGCCATAACGTCCATCAGCGATGCTATAACCTCGGCAGGTACCCCATCAACCATCATGCAGGAATCACCTGTCTTCGCGTCAACTGCACCAAAATCAATTATTGCCTTCAAGAGCTTAAGCTCTAAGTTGTGATTGTAAAACCAAGGAGAGTTATTGGAGACTAGGAGGGAGCATGAAGCAGCGTAGCAGCCAATGTTAGATATCGACGAGACTATGACCACATCTGCTTTTGACGATGCAGCTATACCTCCACGGCATGGACATCCACAATCACTTCCTCGAGGGACGAGCTTTCTTACTGCTTCCCTCACAAGTCCGAACCCCACCTCATTCCCGCCATCACCTATCGCTATGATTTTGCTCCTCATATTTCGAGCATCTTCTAAGAGCCTCTCAACCTTAGCATGGTACTTAGTAACGTCGACCCCAAACATGTTGTGATATACTCCGGCATCGTTAGCCCCAGCTTTTTCAATGAAGATCAATGCGCTAGGTTTAAGTTCCCTGAGTAACCTTTGAGACAAATTGCTTAAAGGAACGTTTACTGGCAGAGGATGTACAGGACACTTTAGGTCGAAGACTTCGAGCCCAGCCTTAAGAATTTCAACAGAGTCTTCTTCGATGGCTAGGGAGACGCTAAACCCTAATGATGCAAGGGTCTTTGCAAGCACTATTGCACCGGACGGTCCATCAGTCTCTTGAACTGCCTTAGGTACAACCTTAAACCCAGTAATCACTATTATATGTCCGAGCGACATAGAATTAATGATCTCCGAGAAAGCTTGTGTGAGAGGCTTACCAGTGATTGATCTAGCTGCTGAGTAAAGACCGTCAACAACGCCTCTAAAACCTATGTCAAGTCTCAAGATTTTATCCAGCTCTTCGCATAAATGCTTAAATTCCACTTTAAGGCACCTACTCTTCAAAAGCTTAAAGTACTTAAAAATGTGGAGGTTTACGGCTTGAAGTACAAGATAGCAGTCATATACGGCGACGGTGTAGGCCCTGAGGTTATTGGGGCAGCTATTAAGGTTCTTAAAGCACTTGACCTCGATGCCGAGTACGTGGAGATAAAGGCTGGCTACGAGTATTGGAGACAATCAGGTAAGCCTATTGAGGATGGAGCTCTCGACGTAATAAAGGACTGCAACTGTATACTGAAAGGTCCGTTAATGACCCCTCCAAGTCCCAAGTCATATAGGTCGGTCACCATAACCTTGAGACAGGTACTAGATCTCTACGCAAATGTTAGGCCATTTAAGAGCTTTGGCAGGACATCCAAGAAAGTCGACATGATTATAGTTAGAGAGAACACAGAAGACCTCTATTCAGGTATAGAGTTCAAAATTGGCTCTACAGCAATCACTTTAAGGATAGTAAGTGAAAGGGCATCTAAGAGGATAGCAAGATTCGCTTTCGAGCTGGCTCGAAGAGAGGGGAGGAAGAGGGTTACGGTAGTTCATAAAGCGAACGTTATGAAGGAGTCTTGCGGTTTATTCCGCTCAGCTTTCTTCGAAGTTGCTAAGTTGTATCCTGAGATTCAAGCAGACGAGCTAATAGTTGATGCGGCTGCGTATAGGATAGTAGTGGCTCCAGAAACCCTTGAAGTCCTCGTGACTCCGAATATGTTTGGAGATATACTCTCTGATGTTGCTGCAGGTGTTGTGGGAAGCATTGGGCTGGCGCCTTCAGCTAATGTGGGCGATAAGCATGCCATGTTTGAGCCAATTCATGGAACAGCTCCAGACATAGCTGGCAAGGGAATTGCGAACCCGATAGCATCAATTCTGAGCGCAGCGATGATGCTAAGCCATTTAGGTGAAGTTGAGAAAGCAAAGGCGATAGAATCAGCAATTGATAAATTAATCTCAGATGGTAGGGTGCTAACGCCAGACATGGGTGGCATCGCTAAGACTGTCGATGTAGCGAATGAAGTAGTACGGCTTGCAAGAACTATTTTGCAATTACAGCATTAAGTCCAGTACCTCCTTAACTATCGCTAGCACTAAGTCGCCATAGAGCATGGCTATGAAGAAGCCAACCGTTATGTTAACTATCAACGGGATCGCTGGGGAAGCCCAAATTTCATCTCCTTCCTTAACAATCTTCTTATGCACTAACCCCTTCAACTTCTCGTAAGACCCATTATTTACGCACCTTGTTGAAAGTCTAAATCTCCTCTTAACAAAGTCTCCTTCAAGCACGATCTCCTCGAGGAGAAAGTAGAAGTCTCTTCTTTTAAGGAGCTTTGAAACTTTCACCTTATAACCTAGCATAAGAACGAAACACCTCTTCCACAGACTACTCTCCTCACCACTTGTGAAGAGAGGCCCTCTTGCCCTCTTGACAACATTAAAGAGCAGGATACCCAGAGCCAATAGGGCAGCGGTTAAAATGGAGTTGTTAAATATTGAAATTGAGAATATTGGGCTTTCCGGGCCAGCGAGGTTAAAAGCCAGTTTCTTTAGTGGGTTAAAGGGCAGTGTTACCCCTACACACCACAAGCACTTAGCATCAGCACCTCCAAAGAAGCCTAGGTAGTAAAGCCCGAAGCCAAGTAGGAAGCATGATGCTGTCGATATCGTGAAGGTTGCGAGGAAGCTAATCGAGTAGTCAAGGACTAACTCGACCATGGTCATTACGGCTCCACAGCACCCCATTATAAGCCATATCACGTCACTTACTTCTCTGGTCTTCCAGTCTTGAATCGATGCTAATCCTAGAGCTGTAGTGCACAGCAATACTTTGGCATAGGCTGTTAAGTGAAGTATATTCAAAGGCTCACCATAATTAATTTTCTGTGAAACTATTTTAAAGGGCTTTAGTACTGTGTAGACGAGGGATTAAAGTTGAAGATAAGAGCAGCATCTCGAACCCTTACGTGCCCCAAGTGTGGTTACGAGTTTGACTTAACTTACGCTAGGACCTTTGCTTGTGGTGGTTGCCCATCTTCAGCAATAGGTTGCCAATACGCTAGATGCCCCAAATGCGGCCACGAATGGCCTCTATAGGATAATGGATGCTAACGTAATCTCTTTATCTTAACCCTGCTTCTTATCCATAGAGCTCGTCTAGCGACTTCGTCTAGACTTATGTCGAAGTGCCCAGCAATATTCTCGACCTTTATGGATGCAATGGCCGAAGCATATGAGGCAGCTTCCTCCGCTCCAAGACCCTTATGCAGATAGTACGCAAAGGCGCCTAAGTAAACATCTCCAGCTCCAGTCGGATCTACTGGATGAGTAGGATAGGCTGGAACTATGATGGCTCTCCTCCCGTAAACGATTACAGAGCCCTTCTCAGCTAAAGTCACAGCAACCATGGCTCCAGTCCTTTCATGAATTGAGATGGCAGCTTTGATCGGCTCATCAAATCCTGAAAGAAGTTTTGCCTCTAACATGTTCGGCTTAACTACGTGGCTTTCACAGCAAGCCTCTAGAGCCATGGGGTTGCTGCAGTGCTGGATGACTCCTTCACTGATTTCGCGGAGATAGCCTTGAGGGTCAAGAAAGACTGTTACTCCTCTACTCTTAAAGGCAGCTGGAACATCGACTTCAACCTCACCTATAACTGGGCCAACTACTACTGCTTTCGTATTGAAAACGCCTTCGGGAATATCGCCCCTCGATATCCCCTCACTTAATCCTAAAACCTCGAGCTCCCTATTACCCGAGAAATCAAGGTACTTAAGTTTGAAGCCTGTTGTCTCCTTAGACCTCTTAACTATCATTAACTGAATGTTTCTGCTCTCCATTTCACGCATAAAGCGTCTCTCAAAATCTTCTCCAATGCAACCAACCAGTGCCACTTTCTTCATTCCTAGCTTCTTAGCAGTTATGGCTGCATTTACACTACACCCTGATAAAACTCTACCTAAGCTCTCAACGAAGGGGGTCTTAATGATGTCGTATACGGGGTTACCTATTGCTACTAAATCGAACATCTTATGCGTCCCTGCTTGATCTACGAACAAGCCTTGGAATATAAATGAGCTATTACATTAGTATCTCTTTAACTTTATCTAAAGCTTACAAAGTTATAAGAGACAATAATCATGACCTTAACTTCAAAATTCTTTAACTCATAATTTCAACTTATATCAAGATAACAAATCATTAAGCTAAGTTTAGAGATTAAGCCTTAAGCTAAGAGCTTCCACTTCCTCCTTTAATTATTCTGGGCTTAGCTTGACCTGGAACAGCCCTCCTTTCTTCCTCAGCTCTAACCTTCCTCACGCCTTGAAATATCGCACAGCTAACGCATAAGTACTTAGTGACAAGGGTCTTGCTTATTAGGACCCCTTTACTTTCAAGCTCCTTCCTAAGCTGTGGATCGACAAAGCTTACGTATCTAGTGACCTTTATTGCTTTACCTCTTGGTATTGGTCTTCCACAACCGTCGCACATGACTATAGAGTCTCTTCCTTTGTCTCCCTTAGCTCTTCCTCGATTCTTCCTTTTCTTGGGCACAAAACACCAACCCTTAAAATCCTGCTGTAAACAGAATTGGCGATTTTTGTCTTATAAGGATTTTTGAGAAATCCTAGTAAGTCTTTGCAACCCTTAAGATCTTCATTGCTTCTTTACTGCAATTAATGCACTTACCTTCTACCTTTATTGTCTCCATGGCTGCCCCTAAAATTTTAGCTTCCAAATTCTCTTCAAGAGCTAGTCCGCATTCGCTATGACCACACCACGTCATTTCCACTATTCCCTTCTTAGTTCTGATGAATGAGCTAGCGTCTTCAAGGCTGTGGGCCCTTAAAATTCTACTCTTCATATAGTTCCAAGCATTTTCCTTGAGGGCTATAGTGATGTTTTCGGCTAGTCGACGTATCGAAGCTACAAGCTCATTTCGTGGGACCTCTTCTCTAGCTAGGTTATCTCTTCTAACCAGTGTTATTACGCCTCTCTCGACATCACGAGGTCCTACCTCAATCCTTATTGGAACCCCCTTGAGCTCCCACTCGTAGAACTTAGAACCAGGCGTGACATCTCTTCGATCGTCCATAGTTGCTCTAAAGCCAGCTAACTTAAGCTCATTGTAAGCTCGCTGAGCTTCCTCGTATACTTCGAGCTCCTTGCCTTTATAGGGTATTGGTACAATGACTACTTGGATAGGAGCAACTTTTGGTGGTAGCACTAAGCCATGGTCGTCTCCGTGTATGGCTATTAAAGCAGCTATAACGCGTTCTGATATGCCGTAGCTCGTCGTCCAAACGTATTCATGACTTCCATCAGCCCTCAAATACTTTACATCAAATGCTTTTGAGAAGTTTTGCCCCAAGTGGTGAACCGTCCCTACTTGAAGAGCCCTTCCATCGGGCATTAATGTATCGAAGGCAATGCTGTAGACAGCTCCAGCAAACTTATCCCAGTCTGGTCTCCTAGATATCAAGTAAGGTATGCAGAGTTCGTCAAAGAACTTCTTATAGAGCTCAACCATGTTCCAAACATGCTTTTCTGCGTCTTCATAGGTAGCATGAGCTGAATGGCCCTCTTTAAACGTAGTCACCTCTCTTACCCTTATCATTGGATGAGTTGCCTTCGTCTCGTACCTGAAAACGCTTACTACCTGATATAACTTGATGGGTAAGTCCTTGTAATCCTTGATCCACAGCTTCATCATGGGCATAATAACTGTCTCGCTTGTAGGTCTTAAAGCCAGCTTCTCCCCCAACTCGGTAAATCCGCCCTTCGTAATCCAGAAGACCTCACCTTCAAAACTTCTTACATGCTCGCTCTCTTTCTCTAAAAGGCTTTTTGGGATTAATGTTGGAAATAGGCATTCTTCGTGTCCACTCTCATCGAGCAAATTCCTCATGATGTCCAGCACAAGCTTTCTAAGCTTAAATCCGTAGCCTGGCCATACACCACACCCTTTAACTGGAAACCTGTAGTCGTAAACCATAGTGTGAAGAGTGACTTGCTCAAACCACTCACTAAAGTTTTCATGTTTTTTCCTCTGCTGTAAAGTCATAGTCATAACACCATAGTTGAAGCTATCATGCTTTCTAAGTGAGGTTCAGCGAAGGATTTATATTTTAAACTTTAGAGCCAAGAGTGCTGGCTAGCGATCTGAGGCGGTTGCACTATGAGCTCGACAGTCACAATCCCGATAATTTCATTCATTATCGCCCTCATAGTCTCTGCATTAACTTATGCGTGGGGCGCTAAGATTGCTCCTAGACCAAAGCCAAGCTCTGATAAGCTTAAACCCTATGCATGTGGTGAGGATGTTCCTGCTGAAATAGTTCCCGTAACGATTCACTTAATAAACTTCGCAACCCTCTTCTTAGTATTTGATACATTGGCTCTGATCATAGCGTTTGCAATATTGTCACCAACTATGCTCACTCAAACATCTTTCTTGGTTGCAATATACGCGCTTGTGGCTTTAGAGGCTATACTTCTCTTAGCTAGAAGAAGGTGGTAAGGTTGGGGCTAGTTGACTGGGCTAGAATTAGAAGTCCTTGGGTAATACACTTCAATACTGGTGCATGTAATGGTTGTGACATTGAGGTAGTAGCTGCGCTCACTCCTAGATATGACGTTGAGAGGTTTGGAATTAGACTTGTTGGCTCGCCAAGACATGCTGACATATTGATAGTCACAGGTCCAGTGACTAAGCAAGTTGAGAAGAGACTCAAGAGGGTCTACGAGCAAATGCCTGAACCTAAATTCGTCATGGCTGTTGGCAATTGCTGTGCTAGTAGTGGAGCTTTCAGAAATTGCTACAACGTCTATCCTGGGCTCGATAACGTGATACCTGTTGACGTCTATGTTATGGGGTGTCCTCCCAAGCCTGAAGCAATAATAAACGGTGTCGTTAAACTCATAGAGAAACTTAGAGGGGGGGCCTCTTGACTCTTGAAGAAGAGATCGTAAATAAGCTCAAAGAGAAGTTTGGAGAGAAAATACTTGAAGCGAAGATTCAGAGGGCTAGGAGGATATTCATAACTGTTGATAGGTCAACGTATAAGGATGTTATTAGGTTTTTGAGAGATAATATTGGTGTGACACACGTATCCACAATATCTGGTGTTGATGCAGTAGATAGATTCGAAGTTATACCTCACTTCTCATTCAAAGGTGTGGTGATATCGGTTAGAGGGTTAATTCCTAAAGACAATCCAGAAATAGATACGATAAGCGACGTAATCCCAGGGGCCTTTTTCTACGAAAAAGAAGTTCACGAGATGTTTGGAATCAACATTAACGGCCATCCAGATCTTAGCCACCTAGAATTACCAGATGAATGGCCTGAAGGTCTCTATCCACTTAGGAAGGATGTAGATCTTCAAACACTTCTTAGCAAGATAACTAAGGAGAGGGATTGAGATATGAGCGTAGTTGACATCCCAATAGGTCCTCAACACCCTGCAATAAAGGAGCCCCTAAACATAACGTGCTATGTGGATGGAGAGCATGTGGTTGGAGCTAAGCTTAGGATTGGTTACAATCACAGAGGCATAGAGAAGGCTGGTGAGTACCAAACGTACATTCAAAACCTCTACATAGCTGAGAGAATATGCGGTATATGCGGAATAGTTCATGCCTTCTGTCTAACTCAAGCAACCGAGGACATAATAGGTAAGGAGATACCTAAGAGAGCTGACTACATAAGGACGATAGGTCTTGAGCTAAATAGGATACATAGCCACCTGCTATGGCTTGGAGTTGCAGCTCACGAAATAGGCTTTGACACACTCTTCATGTACGTTTGGAGAGATAGAGAGATGGTAATGGACGTTATAGAGGACTTCACCGGTAATAGGGTCACGTACGCTCTAATGACTATAGGTGGAGTGAGGAGGGATATACCGCAGGAGAAGGCAGAGAGGATCTTGAAGGTCATGGACTTACTAGATGAGAAAGTGAGGAAGTACAAGAAGATGTGCTTAGATGAGAGAACTATAAGGATGAGGTGCGATGGCGTCGGCATTTTAAGGAAGGAGGATGCAATAGCTCTATGCGCTGTGGGTCCAACAGCAAGAGCATCAGGAGTACCTTTCGACGTAAGGGCTGACGATCCACATGCAGCCTATGATGAGATACCGTTCAGGGTTGTTACATATGATACTTGCGACGTAACGGCTAGGCTTCTGGTTAGGATTGACGAAACTCTTGAGTCGATAAGTATAGTTAGAGAAGCTATAAAGAGGATGCCTTCTGGACCTGTAAGGATTAGAGTACCAAGAGTTGTGCCAACTGGAGAGGGCGTCGGAAGAACTGAGGCTCCAAGGGGTGAAGTGATTCACTACGTTAGAGCTAATGGCACGGAGAGACCTTTTAGGTGGAAGGTGAGGGCACCAACGCTGGCAAACCTCCTCTCAATTCCAGTAATGCTTACGTCTAGGGGCGATTACGTGGTTAACATAGCTGACGTACCTATAACCTTTGCTAGCATAGATCCATGCTTAAGCTGTACTGATAGAGCTATAAGGTTTATAGACGTCTCAAGCGGTAAGAGTTGGGTTTGGACTTTCAGCCAAATAAAGCGTATGTACTGGAGGGATTAACTCATGATTCAAGACCTCATTGACCTTCTTCGAATAATAGTTTTCCCAGGTTTCCTATTCTTCGCAGTTCTCGGTTTATTCTTCGAGTGGATAGATAGAAAGTTTTACGCAAAGCTTCAAAACAGAGTAGGTCCCTTGTACGCTGGGCCTTGGGGCTTGTTCCAACCCTTTGCTGATTTCGTTAAGCTGATGGCTAAGGAGGACATAGTTCCCGAAGGTGCCGATAGACCACTATTCTCTTCAATCCCGGTATTCGCCTTAGCTCTAAGCTTATTTGCTGTTCTGTTCTTGCCAGTGTGCGGGGCTCAAGGTGTACTATCGTTTGAAGGGGATCTCATCGTTGTAACAGTCATACTAACCTTCTTCGTGATACTAGTCTTCTTAGCAGGCTTCTCGTCTGCAAGTAGATACCCAGGAGTGGGGGCTGAAAGATCAGTATTGCAGCTACTAGGCTACGAAATACCTCTCGTGGCCTCAGTTTTAGGAGCAGCTGCTGTAACGATTCAGACTGAAGGCTCTTTACAAATCAAAAGTATAGTAGAGACTCAAAGCAGTTGGTGGAGCATTCTCGGTATTCAAGCACTAGGCTTTGCGATATTTCTGCTGGCAGCTCAAGCAGAACTTGAGAGAGTTCCATTTGATATACCTGAAGCGGAGACAGAGATAGTTGCAGGTTGGCTTACCGAGTACTCAGGGAAGAAGCTTGCCCTCATAAGGCTTGCAAAGGACATAGAGCTTGCCTTTCTATGTGGTTTGGGAGCTACATTATTCTTAGGAGGCCCTCAACCAATACTTCCAGGCTTCGTAGGTGCTCTTTCATCAACAATAATCTTCGTAATCAAGTCCATCATCGTCCTCTTGATACTTACGATAATAAGGGCAGCTATGTCTAGACTTAGGATAGATCAGATGGTGAACTTCGCGTGGAAGTACCTGGTACCCATCTCAATACTTCAATTGCTCTTAGCTGTTATGGTGCCTAGATTGATAGTTATTTGAGGTGGTGAAATGCCCATATTTGGTGATGTGTTGAAGACCGCTTTTCAGAAGAGAGCTACCTTGCTGTATCCCTTTGAAAAGAGAGATGTCCCTTCAGACTATAGGGGCAAGGTCGAAATAGATTACAATCGGTGTGTTGGTTGCGGTCTGTGCGTTAAAGATTGTCCGGCAGCTGCACTTGAACTCGTAACCTTACCGAGTGGGAATAAGAAGCCTAGATATTACTTAGCTAGATGTACCTTCTGCTCACAATGCGTTGAATCTTGTCCTCGAAAAGCTATTAAGATGACTCAGTTCTATGAGCTAGCTTCCTACAATAGGAGGATCGAGGTGGTTGAGCCTTGTGGGATATCGTATTAGCATTCCTAACAATCCTAATGGCCTTGCTTGCTGTTGAATCCAAGGACTTAGTGAAGTGCATCATAGCATTCTCTGTTATGTGCGTCCTCATAGCTATAATCTACTACGTAATGGGTGCATTCTACGCATCGATATTTCAACTTCTAATCTATGCAGGTGCGGTCTCTGTACTTTTAGCGGTAACTGTACATACAATTAGAAGGAGGCGTGTGGCATGAGTAAAGAGCTTGCTGCATGTGGTGCAATACTAGCATTAGCAGTCTTAGCAATCCTATACTTTATGCCAATACCACAACCTTATACGAATGCTCTAGCGTTAAGTCAAGGTCTTAGAGAGCTTGGAGTAAATTGGTGGGGTAATGTCTCACAAGCTTACGACAAGGACTTCTTGGCTGATTTGAGGTTGGGCACAACGTTATGGAGCTATAGAGCAATTGACATTATAATTCAAGCCTTCCTCATACTGGGGGCCGCATGCGGGGTGACAGCACTATTTAGGATAGAGCCTCCAAAGGAGGTTATCGAAGAGGAGGAGGCGGTTATTGAAGCTCCCATTGAGGAGCTCATTGAAGAGGAGGAGGTGTGAGCTATGGAATACCTTCCACCTCAATCTTACTTGGCCCTTTCTCTAATCTTACTAGCGATAGGCTTTTACTGTCTCGTCTCTAAGAGGAACATGATAAAGACCGTCATAGGCTTGGAGATAGTAACGATAGCGGTCAACACAGCTTTCATGTCACTTGGTTGGATGAGGACTTACCCAGCTAACTTCATAGACCCCCTAGCGCAGACATTCGTGATAATCTCGATAGCTATTGGAGGTATTGTAGCTGCATTAGCTCTTTCCTTGGTTGTTGATGCACATCAACACTACAAGACGCTTGACTTAAAGAAGCTTAGGAGGTTAAGGTGGTAAGCTATGGTAATTGAAGTGGACTTGGTGACTGTTTTAAGGCCTTTAATAGCTTTAATTACTTTCTCTGTAGTGGCTCCACTACTAGGTTACATTGAAGGAAAACTAAAGCTCAAGCGTTTGACGGGGGCATTTGCGACACTCGGACTCCTCATAGCCCTTCTACTTTCAATAGATATGCCTAAGGCCCTACTAACTGAGGGCGCTGTAGCATCACTTTCAGGCTTTGGACCACCATTAGGTGTTGAAATCAGGGTAGATGCATTAAGCATTTTCATGGTGTTACTATTCCTCGGTCTAGGTCTACTTGTATCCTTATACTCCATAAAGTACATGGAACATGATACTGGCTTAGATAGGTACTACACGATGTTGTTGCTGCTCGTAGCTGGAATGATTGGTGTAGCAATTGCTGGAGATTTCTTCACGTTATTCGTTTTCTGGGAGTTAATGAGCGTATCTTCGTATTCTCTCGTAGCTTTCAGGAAGTACCGGTGGGAGCCTATAGAAGCTGGCTTCAAGTACTTGGTGATGAGCTCTCTTGGTTCTCTCATGGCTTTGCTGGGCATGGCGTTGCTCTACGGCTATGCGGGAACACTGAACTTCCATGCCCTCTCAATGATATTCTCTACGTCAAGCGTTGACCCATTCTACGGCTACATCACGTTAACCTTGATCTTCGTCGGGTTCGGCGTTACAGCCTCCATAGTACCCTTCCACACTTGGTTGCCCGACGCTCATCCAGCCGCTCCGAGCCCAATAAGCGCCATGCTGTCGGGGTTAGTAATTAAGGCTGCTATCTACGCCATCGCGAGGAGCGCCTACACGATCTTTAACCCATTAATCTTTAACTATGGAGTACTCTTTACGGTCTTCGCTGTTGTAACTACGACGGTTGCAAACATAATGGCGCTATTGCAGAGGGACGTAAAAAGACTCTTAGCATTCTCGAGCACTGTTAACATAGGTTTCATACTGTTTGGTCTAGGAGTAGCAGCTTATGGCTTACGCATAGGAGCTATTGCTGCAAGCTTAATGGGCTTTATTGGAGCCTTAATGCATCTATTATCACATGCCATTGGCAAGGGTCTCCTCTTCCTTGCAGCTGGCTCATTTATCACGAGGGCTAAAACGAGGAACATCTATGACCTCCAAGGCATTGGCAGAGCAATGCCGTGGACGGGGGCATCGTTCTCAATAGGTTTACTATCATTAAGTGGAGCTCCTCCTCTAGCTGGCTTCGTGAGCAAACTATTGCTGCTAATGTCTGGCTATAGTGTTGGTGATGCCTTTATGAACGTAGTCACCTCACTAATGCTTGTAAATAGTGTGTTCGCAGCAGCATATTATCTAAGGCTACTTCAAGTGTGCGTCATAAGACCTAAGGGGATTAGGGCTGAGACATCAAAGGAGGTATCAGCATTGATTGTAGTCCCCCTAGTACTGCTCATGATAGCGCTAGTAGCCATTGGCTGCTATCCATGGCCTTTAATAGAGGTAGCTCAGAAGGCAGCATCAATCCTCCTTCCATTACCGTAAACACAGAAAAGCTTTCTTAGCATTATTTAAGGCAAGTATAATTGGGTAACCTTATTTGATAATATACGCTGATCTTCACATACACTCGAAGTATAGTGGAGCCACGTCAGAAAAGATGAGTGTGAAAGAGCTATCAGCCTATGCCCCCATTAAGGGGATTAACCTCCTTGGAACCGGTGACGTTATTCATCCATTGTGGCTTAAGGAATTAAAGGAAAGTCTAGAGGAGGTTCCTGGAACTAGCCTGTACAAGATTAAGAATTCTCAAGCCAATCTTTACTTCGTAGCTCAGACAGAGATAGGAACAATACATGAAGTTGAGGGAAAGAAGAGGAGAATACATCACGTCGTATTAATGCCTAGCTTTGAGGTTGCAGAGCAGGTAATTGATGTCTTCAGTAAACTCTGCGACTTAGAGGCTGATGGTCGTCCAGTTCTAGCCATGAATCCCGCTGAACTAATAGAAATGCTTCTAGAGATTGACAGTAACATCTTCATCTTTCCTGCTCACGCTTGGACTCCTTGGTGGTCGATCTTCGGCTCCATAGGTGGAGTCGATAGCCTTGAAGAGTGTTATGGAGATAAGAGCCACAAAATTAAAGCTCTTGAAACCGGGCTCAGCTCAGACCCGGAAATGAACTGGCGAGTTTCATGGCTTGATAGGCTGACCCTCCTAAGTAATAGTGATAGTCATAGTCCCTACCCTCATAGGCTTGGTAGAGAGGTTAACGTCTTTAACTTAAAGAAGCCCTCTTATAAAGAGCTTATCGAGGCTATAATTAGCAAGAATCCCTCCAAGTTCTTAATGACCATAGAGGTGGATCCGGCCTACGGCAAATACCACTGGACTGGTCACAGGAAGTGCGGGGTTTCCATGCCACCTGAAGAAGCCATTAAAAGGGGTAATAGGTGCCCCAAGTGCGGGAAGCTGCTAACGAAGGGTGTTGAACAAAGAGTTGAAGAGCTCGCCGACAGACCAAGAGGATTTAAACCGCCGAATGCTATAGGCTTCAAGAAGCTTCTACCACTAACAGAGATCATAGCTGAGTGCATGAAGATTAGAGGGGAGACCAAGCTGTACTCGGGGCAGGTATGGGAGCTGTACATGAAGTTAATAAGGAACTTCGATAACGAGCTTAACGTACTCTTAAATGTTAATGCTAAGGATCTCGAAATGGTTGTCCCAAGCAGAATAGCAGAAGCAATAGTAAGGGTGAGAGAAGGTCTTGTCACTATAAGGCCGGGCTACGACGGTGTATACGGCAGATTAGTGCTCGACGTTGATGCTTCTTCCGTAACTGCTAAAGAACGTCGAGGTCAAGCAAGTATTATGGATTTCTTCGGGTGAGAACTCATGATCCTCTCAAACCCTTATTGCAGCAGTCTTCTAATCGCGCTAACTCAGTGTACACCTAGCATCATGATTGAAGTTTGCCTTTAAGTAGATTAGTGAGTAAACGTTAAATACGCTTCTACAGCCTCAAAAAGGGCGTCGCAAGGGTGACGAGCTTGTCACTTGAGTATCCTGGTGCTTGGCTTTGCTGGATCTCACCGATGGTTGGAGCCGTCCTAACACCTCTATTTGCAAAAATTAATCTACGTGTTAGAGACTACGTTGCAGTTCTGTTTTCTCTTTTTGCAGCAATATCCGCTTCAACCATGATACCTCTCTTATTTAACGCTACTCCACTATTCAATTCCGAGAGCTTTGACTGGATACCCTCTCTAAACGTTAAGATGGGGGTCGTAGTTGATCCTTTAAGCATAATAATGGCCAACATAGTTGCATGGATAAGCTTCCTCATAATGGTTTATTCCTTAAGTTATATGCATGGAGAGCCGGGGCTTACTAGGTACTGGTTTTTCATGAACTTCTTCATCGGCAGCATGCTGCTACTAGTTATGGCAGATAACATGCTGCTCATGTTCTTCGGCTGGGAGGGTGTGGGTGTCTGCAGCTATGCTCTAATAGGCTTCTGGTATAGGGACTCAAAGGAAGACTGGTTAAAGTGCTGGGTTGGAGAGGGGGACGAAGCTTATCCACCATCTCATGCAGGTATGAAGGCCTTCATAATGACTAGAATTGGTGACGTGTGCCTATTGGCCTCGATATTCGTTATCTACGCGTTCGCGGGAACATTTAGTTACTCTGAGCTCTTAGAAAGAATTGATCAATGGGCTCCAACCATAAGCAAGGCTGGTCTACTGCTTCCAGCAGCAATCTTATTCTTCATGGGCCCAGTTGGAAAATCTGCTCAATTCCCACTTCATGAGTGGCTTCCAGATGCCATGGCTGGTCCGACATCTGTCAGCGCGCTCATACACGCTGCTACGATGGTTAAAGCAGGTGTATACCTAGTTGCGAGGGTCTTACCAATATTCTGGCTAGCTTATCACGTATTGAGGATATCAGAGCTTTCGGCATTTTTCACGATTATTGCGTGGATCGGGGCCTTCACAGCCTTTCTCGCTGCAACTCAAGCGATGGTTTCTAGGGAGATAAAGAAAGTGCTAGCCTATTCAACTGTCAGCCAGATAGGATACATGTTCTTGGCGTTGGGTGCTGGAGGTTTATTAGCACATGGACTAGTTGAAGGGCTAACTTCAGGAATGTTCCACTTAATGAGCCATGCGATATTTAAGGCAGCATTATTCCTTTCAGCTGGAGCTATAATACATGCCGTTGAATCTAGATTTATGTACCACATGGGAGGCCTTCGAAAGTACATGCCCCTGACTTATGTGGCGATGTGGCTTGCTGCTCTATCACTAGCAGGTGTACCTCCATTCAGTGGCTTCTGGAGCAAAGAGACAGTCTTAGCTGTAAGCTGGGAAGCAGGTCTCTTAGGTCCATTCGTTCTTGCTGTAGTAACTGCTGCACTAACAGTATTTTACACTATTAGGATGATGGGCTTAACGTTTCATGGAGAAAAAAGCCATAGGATCGTGGAGCTCGAGGCCGAAGGCCATAAGATTGAGGAGGCAAGCCCAGTAATGTACGTGCCCTATGCTATATTAGCCGTGGCTTCTCTAGGTATAGGAGTTGTTGGGTGGTGGATGGAGGAGGCTCTTCACCGTGCTCTCTCCAGCATGACTCCATACGCTGCTTTACATTCATTGGTACCATCAGTGCAAGCGGAGGTTGAAACTGTGAGCCCTCAGATCATAACGTTGCCGTTGGCAATAGTCATGCTTATTGTGGGGGCTATTCCTGCGTACTTCATGTATGTAAGCAGGAAGGTAGACCCCTCAGCTATAGTTGCTAAGAGCTTATTGCTACGCACACTTCACACTTTCCTCTTCAAGAGGTGGTTCATAAATAAGATGTACTACAACGCCTTCGCTTACCCCTTGATGTCGGCATCTCGAGGTCTCTATAGGTGGATCGAGGTTGGAGGCTTTGACCGAGCATTAGCAGGATTTGTATCAGGTGTTGTGGGTTTTGCATCTCAGTTTAGGAAGCTACAGACAGGTTTCTTAAACTACAACATTATAGGCATATTAATGGGTCTCATAATCATAGCTTTAATACTACTTAAGCTAGGGGGGTTGTGGTAGATGATAGAGGAGCTACTTCCCTACACAGTAATTGTACCAGCAGTAGCATCACTGGTGACTTTGGGCCTCAACAAGCCCTTAGGTAGGTGGAACGGCATTATAGCCATCTTAACCTCGTTACTCTCCATAGTGATTTTTAGTGTTTCAACGTACAAGATCTTCGCTGGCTTAGTGTCGTCGTATGAGAAGATTTACGATTGGGTGGTAACCAGCAATTTGGTGTTGAGGTTTGGCTTCAGAGCCGACGGCTTGAGCTCACCAGTAGCACTAACCATAGCATTAGTTACAGCCCTCACAGCCCTCTACACCGTGAAGTTGATGAGGGACTTGCCGAACATGGGCCTCTTCTTCAGTCTCTACCAATTGTTCTTCTTAGGAATGATTGGTCTCGTCCTCTCTACAAACCTTGTAGTGTTCTTCGTTTTCTTCGAGATAGCTGTTGTAGCTTCATGGGCTCTGATAAATGAGTGGGGCACTGGCGAGAAGGAGAAGGTCGCCTTGAAGTACTTCCTATTCACCGAAGCTGGAGCACTTTGCTTCTTAGCTGGAATAGTTGCAACCAATGGTTATCTTCAAACTCTCGAAATATACGAAATCCCGCAGAAGATAGCGCAGCTAAACCCTAACGTTGGGATTTTAACGGCAATAGTCTCAGCGATGCTCATAGGCTTCTTCGTGAAGATGGCCATATTCCCGCTTCACAGCTGGCTTCCAGACACCTACGTTGAAGCTCCAACACCAATAACTGCTCTCCTCTCGTCAGCTATGAGTGGTCTAGCAGCTTACGCCACAATTAGGATAGTGTTCCTCTACACTCCAGCATTACAGTACATATCTACTGCCATGATAGTCTTAGCCATCATAACCATGATATACGGAGCTGCCAATGCCTTAAGTCAAGACGACTTCAAGAGATTACTAGCCTACTCGAGCATAAGTCAGATGGGCTACATACTTCTAGGGCTTGGTGCTGCAGCCTTAGCAATAAGTATGGGTTTCAAGAGCCTAGCAGCAATAGGTGCTACGGGATCCATGTTCCACTACATAGCTCACGCCATGGGTAAAGCAATACTATTCCTCTTAGTCGGGGTCTTCATGGTTCAAGTGGGTACGAGGACCATAAGTCAAATGGGAGGCTTAGCGGGTAAAATGCCGTACACAGCTGTTATGATGTTCATAGGCTTCTTCACATTGATGGGAGTACCCTTCACCAGTGGCTTCATAAGTGAGTGGATGATCTTCACAGGTGCTATAGGCTCTGCCTCGCTAGTTGCTGAGGCTTTCAGGATATTCATGGTCATTGTGGCAATAATAGCGACTGTCTTAACGTTTGCCTACTCGCTCTGGTCCATAAGGAGAATGCTCTTCGGTCAAGCTCCACCACAACTTAACGAAGTTAAAGAAGCTCCTCTAAGTTTTCTTACACCACTAATGGTCATGGCTCTAGCATCACTTTTCCTAGGTATGTATCCAACAATATTCACGGAAGAAATAAACAAAGTCATCTTAAAGCTATTTACGCTCACTCCATGAACTCGAGTAGGCTCAGTCTTGGAACTTTCTTTAAAAACCTTTTACAGCTTTCAGGTGTTAATGCCTTAAATTCAAGTTTCAGTTGCTCTAAGAGCACCTGTCCTCTCCTCCTTAGCGATGGAGCAACAAGCACCCCTCTAACTGGTCTGTTAACTCTTTGTTTAGCTTCATTAACGTACCTAGCAAGTTGTAAGACTTCTTCCTCTCCTGCAACTTCTCTTTTAATTTCTATTACTACGAAGTTCCCCTTAGAATCTTCACCTACAAAGTCTGCGTAACCAGCTTCTCCAAGATCCTTCTCTGAAGTTAATATTCTTAGCCCTTCCTCGATCAATGATGGATTTAGCCTTATGGCTTCCTTCATCTCATCTTCACTCGCATGCATAGAGAATATGCCTTTATCGTACAGTCTTCCACACACCATTACATAGACCTTATGGAATGAGATGGTCAAGACTTCATGAGGGCTAAGTCTAGTTGCAACAATTTTTAGAAGCCCATTCAAGCTATCCACCTTAAATAAACAACCAGGTGGCTGCCAATTGACAGGCTCGTAGCCTTCAGGTCTATGGACCAGGATGGAACCATCTTGCTTTATCATAACGACCCTCTCACCTCTCGTTAATGTTGAGCTCGCTCGCCCATAATACTCGACTTCGCAGTCTCCAACTATTATTACTGACTCGTTGTTGGCTAAGCTAGTCTTCAACTCTAAGTACGCATTATCGGTTTCAAGCCCTTTAAATATCCTCAAGCCCATCAACAATACCTTAGTAACGCTTAACTATTAAGCCTTCAAGAGGTAATGGGGGTAGCTCTGAAAGAGAAGATTTTCATAACTGGTAGACCTGGAATAGGCAAGACCACGTTAATTCTCAATGTAGTTAACAGATTAAGGAACATGAGTTTCAAGGTAGGTGGAATTGTGACGCTTGAAGTTAGAGATCATAGAGGTGATAGAGTGGGATTTAAGATAGTTGACATTGAAAGTGGAGCTGAAGCACAGCTAGCTTCAGTAAGCTCAGCTCCAGGACCCAGAGTTGGCAAATACTTGGTTCACGTGGAAAACCTAGACTCCTTCGTTGTTAATTCCATATCTAAAGCCTTAGAGCAGTGTGATTTAATAGTCGTAGACGAAATAGGACCGATGGAGCTCAAGTCTCAGAGGTTTATTGAGGCAGTAAAGAATGCCTTAGCTTCTGAGAAGTCTCTACTAGCAACAATACACTACAAGCTTAACCATCCACTCCTCAATTACATAAGGAGTCGAAGAGACTTTGAAATAATCGAGTTAACGTTGTCAAACAGGACTTCTCTAATTAACACGATAGCTCAGAGGATTTCCTCAACTCTAAAAGCTAAGAGTTAAAGTTTAAGATACTGGCTCGTAAACTATCCCAAGCTTCTCAGCAATACTGTAAGCTTTGTTCATCTCGTCCATAGTAGGTCTCCTATTGATGTCTGGGTACAAGTGTGGTCTTCTAGCAACCTCGTGTTCAGGTCTATACTGCTCCATTATGTTGACTAAACATCTAGGACAGTTCTCAGCTAACCACTTCAACACCTGCTTAGTGCAGCACTCTATGTGGTTTGGAAGGACTAGGTGTCTGACTATTATGTCCCCATTTTCATGCATTATCTTCAAGTTCCTAGTCACTACCTCGAAGTACATAGGAACCATGGAGAGTCTCTCAGCACACTTATCGTTGCCGTACTTAAAGTCTGGAAGCCATATGTCAACTATGTCCTTAAGTATCTCCATAGCTTCTAAGCTTGAGTAAGCATTGCTATTCCAAAGTATCGGCACGTTGATGTCCATGTACTTAAGAGACTCAACTATCACATGCATAGATTGATCAGGATTTCCACCAACGTAATTTATGTTTCTACAGCCCTCCTTCCTAAGTCTAGTAGCTATAGATGCAAGCTGTTTGGGCGTCACCTCAACTCCGTTGTATGGATCAGTTGATATGTCCCAGTTCTGACAGTAGACGCACTTGAAGCTACAGCTCGTGAAGAATATGGTACCACTTGGTACTAATGGGGCTTCCTCACCGTAGTGGTGAAAGAAGCTAGAGACCCTAGCAGTAGCATCTAACTTGCAAAAGCCCTTCTCACCCCTCTCCCTATTCACTTTGCACCTCCTCTCACAGAATATGCAGGACCTTAACATCCTCTTGACTAGTTCAACCTTCACATCTAGAAGGCTTACCTTCGGCTCTTCGAGGTCTTCAATCCTCATATCACCTGAAGCTATCTCTCTCCAGATCTCAGAGAATCTCTTAGCCCCCTCTCTATGTGCTCTCCAAAGCCCCTCATCATCAACTGACAAGTCAACATCTACTTCAATCCTCTTGCATATCCTGTACTTAGCTGGATTCTCGTCTACCATAACCTTGTAGTACCATCCAAGTCTCTTCCTAATCTCAGGGTGATTCCAAACCCTAAGAGCATCTGGTCTAAGTAGGAAGACCTCAAACATGTAACTCCACAAGAGTTAATTTGAGGGCGGAGAAATTAACTCATCGTATAACTGAGCGAAAACATTTAAGTTAGCTAATGATCCTAAACCGCGAGGTGCTAGAGTTGAAGTCCATGTACCACTACATAGCGGAGCACTGGAAGAGACCCTATCAAGGGGAAATGAAAGAAATAATGAGACAACGCTTCATAGAGTGGAGAAGGGAGCCCACAGTAGTTAGGATCGAGAAACCCACTAGGCTTAACAGAGCTAGGGCGTTAGGCTACAAGGCTAAACAGGGCTTCGTAGTTGTAAGGGTTAGGGTGAGGAAGGGAGGACAGAGGAAGCCTAGGCCAGATTCTGGCAGGAGACCTAAGAGAATGGGAGTTCACGGCTACACCACTTGGAAGAGTCTCAGGTTAATAGCTGAGGAGAGAGCAGCTAGAAAATTCCCGAATCTAGAGGTTCTAAATAGCTACTACGTCGGTGAAGATGGACGCTATAAGTGGTATGAGGTGATAATGGTTGATCCTCACCATCCAGCTATACAGAATGATCCAGAAATAAACTGGATATGTAGTCCAGCCAACAGAGGAAGGGCTTTCAGGGGACTAACGTCGGCAGGCAAGAAGATGAGGGGGCTGAGAAAGTCGAGAGGCCTCAAGGAGTCTCATAACTACAAGTGGAGGAAGAAGAGACTTGAAAGGGAGTCAAAGAAGGGCAAAGAATCAGGAGGTCATCGCTCAAAGGCTGAAGCGATGAGCTGAAAGCTTTACCATCTTCCTACACTCTAAAGGTCTTCGACGTAGCTATAGCTCCTTCCTAAGTCACGATTTTGGCGTAATAGATACGTCTCTCATTAACGTCATGTCCGCTGAAAAATCACTTAAATGGTTTACCCAAGCACGCCTTTTGACGCTCATTTAGACGACGCTATGAATTTAGATATTAAGCGTCTCTACCTAGATGGTTTGAGCCCCTCTAGTAGCTTAAGCAGTACTTAAAACTAAAGGACAACCAGGAAATTCTTATGAAGTGCTTAGCAAATAATCTACGAGACATATTATCTCTGATACTATCGTAAGCATCGCAAAACTATAGCTCTACCACTTACTTTCTAACACTATCCTTGAGCCCATTTTTCTCTGAGCTTCTTCATAGCTGCCATCCTGAGCATGAGCTCTGGATCATTCACTATCATCAAAACCAAAATATCATCTCCATTCCTATATAGGCACAAGAAAAGCAAGCCCTCATCATAGCGTTGGCGTGGAAACTACTTTTTAGCCTTTTTCTCAGTTTTGCTTTTCTTCTCCTCAAACATTTCTAATAATGTCGTCTTTTGTCTTCCTCCCATAACTCCTTCCTCTCTCACTCTTAGCTGGATCCCAATAAACTTTACTTCAAATGAAAGAAGTCTACATAACGTCTCCCCTCATAACTTGAAAATCGTGCATTGAAACAATGAAAGTTTGAGAAGCTAGCTTTTGAATGCTTCGTGAAGCAATGGGGCTTCTCTCCTTTCTCTTCATTGTCTAACGTTGTAAGAAGCCACATTAGCAACTACAGACTTTGTACAAGTTGAAGCAGCGGATTAAATTAAAAGATAAAAATTAATAAAGATTTTTATGATCTACAAGTATTACGTAGAGGGATGTAGAAGCTAGCGTAGTTGGAGGAAGATGTTTACGAGGAGGCGTGAAGCAAGCTTAAGGTTTAGATTCATGGTAATCGAGAGATTAAGGTTGTTAAAGAAGTTTTATTCTTATAGTGAGCTTGCCCGAAGAACTGGGATTCCTGAGACTGTTCTCTGCAGATACGTTAAGGGAGATGTTCTTCCAGGAGATGATACAGCAAAAAAACTTTGGGATTCTCTGGATAAAATTGAGCAGTTTCACCAGGTAATATACGAGAAGATAACGGTTGATCCTTACGGTTACGTTGACACGAGCAATATAGTCAACGATCCCCTGATACTTATGAGAGCATCCCATTATGTGATGATTAAGTTCGCAGGGAAGAGAATAACAAAAGTGTTAGCACCGGCAGTCAATGGCGTCTCCATAGCCACTTCAATAGCTCTTATCCTTGAAGTCCCCTTAGTAATAGCTAAGAGACATAAGGAGATGGGTGTGAGGGACTACATAGAGGAATCTTATCCTACAGGTCCATACATGACCTCTCTATACATTCCAAAAAATGCATTATCGAGTAGAGACGACGTCCTAATAGTTGACGACCTGATAAGAACTGGAAGTACTATCCAAGCCCTCATAAGCTTGGTAAAGAAGATGAAGGCTAATGTAGCTGGGGTCTTCGCTCTGGTCAGTGTCGGTGATACTGGGGTTCAGAGCTTGAGGGCAGAGCATCCATTCCCCATAGAAGTTGTAGCATCCATTCAGCCCTTCTATCAACGTGCTGAAGTTTACACTTAACCCTTATTTATCGCTCTAGAATATCTTAACTCCTTCTGATGGATCCCTCATGAGCTCCACGAATTTTTCATAAAGTCTCCTTGTTACTGGTCCAGGCTTGCCGTCGCCTATGACTCTTCCAGCGACCTTGACTACTGGAACTATGCCAGCAGCTGTACCAGTTAGGAAGACTTCATCAGCGGTTAAGAGCTCGGCTGGTGTTATATCTTTCTCAACAACTTTATAGCCTAGCTCCTCAGCAAGCTTCATGACCCTAGCCCTTGTGATTCCTGGTAATATACCACTGCTTCTTAGCGGTGTGTATATTACGCCGTTCTTAACAATGAATATGTTGTCAGCTGTGCCCTCAGAAACAAAGCCTCTATCATCGAGCATTATTGCTTCATCTGCTCCTACAGCATTAGCCTCAATTTTGGCTAGTATGTTGTTTAAGTAGTTCATTGACTTCACTTCGTGAGTTGTAGCATCCACTCTATCCCTTCTTACAGAAGATATTATGGTGGTGAGCCCCTTGCTCCATACATCATCGTCATACAGTTTTATCTTATCTACAATTATGACTATAGTCGGTTTTGAACACTTTCTTGGATCTAAGCCTAAATCACCAACACCTCTAGTTACTATGATTCTAATGTAGGCGTTCTTAAAGCCATTGGCACGCACTACATCTACTATAGTCTTTATCATCTCCTCCTTGCTCATAGGGACGTCAATGCATATTGCTTTAGCAGAATCGTACAGCCTGTCGATATGCTCCTTTAACTTGAACGCAACTCCATCAGTTACTATAACGCTTTCGAAGACTCCATCACCATAGAGAAAGCCATGATCGAAGACTGATATTTTGGCTTGACTCTTGGGTACTAGATTTCCATCTATATAGACTAGGGGCTCTCTCTCCAATCCTTAGCACCAACCTCAAAGTTCAATTTGAGCTTTAAGAAGGCTTTTAAATCTTTAGCTAGCGGGCCCGGGGGGATTTGAACCCCCGACCAACGGCTTAGGAGGCCTACGGCAACCTTGCAGTTGTCGCCGCGCTATCCGAACTGCGCCACGGGCCCATCTTCTAACAAGGAGGTGAGCCTTTATAATCTTAATGCTCTCGTCTCTTGAGATCGTACAAGCCTTGTCTAAGCACTTCACATCATTATGCATCCTTATTCATAGCTGATCTGCAGAAGGAAGGTACATGAGTAATTGTTCCATCTCTGCACCAAACAAGAACCTATTCGTTATGGTGATCCCCAGCAGAAAACCTTTATATATCTCTTTTTCCATAAAAAAGTAGAAAAGTTTAAATAGACCTTATCTTGCTCTTACCTTCCCTTACCTAAAAAGAATTTGAGGTATAAGGTAAGTTCCTTGGAAGTTTGACCTGGAGATATGAGGTGATGTATATTTCAAGAAACCTTTTGGTGGTGAAATTATGGGTGCAAAGAATGTTGATGTGGAAGTAAAGGGTATTGATCGTTGCCCAGACTGTGGTAGTTCAAATATAATTAGGAGTTATGATCGTGGGGAGCTTACATGCATGAATTGTGGTCTGGTCATAGATGAAAAGCTCATAGACCAAGGTCCAGAATGGAGAGCATTCACACCTGAGGAAAGAGAGAAAAGGGATAGAGTTGGCCCTCCAATTTCAACTGCCTCAGTTGAAGGAGTATCTCCTACAGTTATACAGTGGCCTACTAGAGATTCAAGTGGTCATAAACTAAGCCCTCAAAAAGTATTTGAAGTTTCTAGGTGGAGACGATGGCAAATAAGGAGTAGAATCCAGACTTCACAAGATAGGAATATCCAGCAGGCAACTAATCATCTTGAACGCATAGCTTTCAGATTAAATCTACCTCAGAACGTTAAGGAGGAAGCCCTTAAGATATACAAGGCAGCTGTTAAGGCAGGTCTCGTTAGAGGACGTTCAATAGAGTCAGTTATGGCAGCCTCCATATATGCTGCTTGTAGGCAGCTCAAAATTCCGAGAACTCTTGATGAGATAGCAGATTGCACTAGGGCTGGAAGGAAGGATGTTGCTAGATGCTATCGACTATTGCTAAGGCATGTTAGACTTAACATACCGATAGCTGATCCAGTCGACTTTGTACCTAGAATAGTTAGCTCCTTAAGCTTAAGTGGTGTGCTACAGAGAAAGGCCATTGAAATAATACAGCAAGCTAGAAAATCTGGTTTGACTGCAGGCAAGGATCCAGCTGGTCTTGCAGCAGCTGCTATATACATTGCTTCTCTATTAACTGGTGAGAGGAAGACTCAGAAGGAAATAGCTAGAGCAGCGCAAGTGACTGAGGTTACTGTTAGAAATAGGTACAAAGAGCTGATCAAGAAGCTTAAGATTCCAATAGCGTCTTAGCTAAACCCTGCTTAAAGGCAGTAGTAGCTTATTTCCTTCTTTAAATGTAAGCCCTATCGCTATGCAAGTCGTTAACATCTCAGAAATCTCGGGTAGTTGATGGGCGCTAACGGATCCTCTAGGAATACTCCAATTTACCTCAACATCTACCACATTACCATCAATGCAATACAATGACAAGCTACTTATTGAAAGTTCACAATCTCTACCATTCACCACCACTAGGGATGAGCCGTTAACTACTACTACTAAGCTTAACATCTTAAAACCTTCTTCTTCAACAGTTGCTTTAGCTCTTTTGATAACCTCTTCGCTCACAACTTCTGTGAAAGCCAAGTTAATGCATATCTGAGTCGTCAATATCATTATTGATGCTAGAAGTGCAAGTGAAGAGGATACACCTCTACTCATAGGTACCCGCAAACTTTATGATTACCAAGCTTATTTATAGGGTCTCAAGACTGGTGCTATCGATGTTAATTATAGATGTTAGAGGGCTTAAAGAGGAGCATGAAGTGAAAGAGACACTTAAACCAGCTATGAACTCTCTAAGGAACAGTGGGATAGTGATATACCCAACAGACACCGTGTACGGTATTGGCTGCGATCCTCTAAACGAAGAAGCTTTAACTAAGCTTTTAGCTTTAAAGGGTCGCTCAGGAAAACCGTTGCCTCTACTCGTCTCGAGTATTGAAATTGTGAGATCAATAGCTAAAGTACCTCCTAAAGCCGAGAAGCTTATGAGAGCCTTTTGGCCAGGTCCATTAACCATAGTCCTACCGTTAAGGACCCCTCTTCCTGATAAAATCACCATGGGTAGACAGAAAGTAGGCTTGAGGATCCCCAATCATTTAGTTGCGAGGGTCTTAGCTGAAGGAGTTGGAGGCTTAATTGTTGGGACAAGTGCCAATAAGTCTGGCGAGCCCTCTCCTAAATCACTTAATGAAGTCGATCCTTATCTTAAGGAGATGGCTGACGTTGTAATAGATGGAGGTACCTGCCCGCTAGGAATACCATCTACGGTCGTTGAGGTTGATGAAGAGGTTAAGGTAATCAGAGAAGGTGCTGTAAAGATTGAAGAGGTGCTTAAGAAGTTAAGAGATGATTAGAATTGAAGAAGCCATTAGCTCTCTTGGTCAATGATGATGGAGTTCAGTCCATAGGGATACATGTGTTGAGAGAGGAGCTAAGCAATGACTTTGAATGCATAGTAATAGGTCCCAAAAAGGAGAGAAGTGGAATAGGAAAAGCATTAACTGTAGGTGAGGTCATTAAGGTTGAGAAATTGAATCTTCAGTGTGGTGAAGTTTATTCAGTAGATGGCACACCTGCTGATGCTGTCCTAATAGCAATAAACAAAATACTGAGGAGAAAACCTGATATCGCCATAACTGGCATAAATTTGGGACCTAACTTGGGTATCGATGATATTTTAAACTCCGGGACTGTGGGAGCTGCAATAGAAGCCGCGATACATGGCATCCCGTCAATAGCAGTATCGTACTGTATAGCTAGAGAGTTTGATGACAACATTACTTCTCAAACACTTAAAGATCCCGGGTTAAGATTGGCAACTAAGATTGCAAAAGCCTTGGCCAAAATGATCATTGATGAGGACATGCCTGAAGGAGTTGACTTGTTCTCGGTAAATGTTCCTGATTACCGATATGGCATAAGGGGGATAAAGATAACTCGTCCATCAAAGAAGGGATATCCCGATATACATACTGAGTATTGTGGAGGATATAGAATAGCGCGATGGGACCTATCGCTATACCCAGTGGATTCTGAAGACACCGATGTAGAAGCAGTGAGATCTGGATACATCTCTATAACTCCAATAAACTTAAGTCTCATTCCACAAGCACAAGATGTGAATAGCTTAAGGCACATCATTGAAATCTTAAAACCTCTTGTAGGGTATTAAGACGAAGAACTGTTTGAAGGAACTTGATGATCGGAGAGTATTACTGTGGTAAAACATCTGCCAAGCTAAGAGCCATGAATCTTACTTTGTCACCTTTCTTAACAGTCGTTCTTGGTGAGATTATTGTAAAGTAATTGGCTCTAACTAGGGTTGCCATTACATTTGCCCCGCCGTGCATAGGTCTTGCGATGATCTCGCCATTCACATCTTCGACTTTAGCTCTCAAGAATCTGTGAGTCCCCCAATGTTCTTCATCACTTTCAAGCTTAGCATACACGTATGGCAAAATTTTTTCAATAGTCCTCCCAGTCATAGCCGCTAGTAGGGGTAAACATAGTACGTAGAAAGCTGCTACTGCTGAGACTATGTGAGCTGGTAGCATTACTATTGGCTTTCCTCTTAACACTCCAAAACCTGCAGGCTTTCCGGGGCTTAAAGTGAGCCCATGCACTATTACTCCAGGCTTTCCAAGCATATTTACAGCATCGGGTACGGTGTCATTAATACCTATACTGCAACTACCCATGGTTATCACAACGTCATACTCTTTAAGAGCACTTGAAATGGCCTCCTTAACTACATCAACATCGTCCGGTAGTATGCCTAGTATGTTGGCTGAACCGCCAAGCTCCTCAATCAACCCCTTAATGACGTAAGCATAGTTATTAGGTGGTAGCTCCTTCTTCTCTAAGCTCTTCAAGTAGAGCTCCTTTCCAATAGATAATAAGGCGAACCTTGGCTTAGCGTAAACCTTGACTCTAGATAAGCCTAGTCCCAAGAGTAGGCCGATATCTATGGGTCTTATGACGTGGCCAGCTCTCAACAATACTTCTCCAGCTTTAATATCCTCACCTTTAATCGCAACGTTCTCCATCTTCTTCACCTCTCTGAAGATCAATATGTGACCCTGCTCCAGTCTCACCTCTTCAACCTTAATAAGAGCATCAGCTCCCGGAGGTATTGGAGAACCAGTGACTAGAAAGACAGCTTCTCTTTCTCCGATCTTTGGAATCTCTTTTAAGCCTGGGAGAGCTTTACCTACTATCTTCATTTTAACCGGGTTGTCCTTCGAAGCTCCTAAGGTATCCTTGGATCTAATGGCGTAACCTTCGAAGCAAGCACAGTCGTAAGGAGGTATGTCTTGATTAGATGAAATGTCTTCTGCTAAGACTCTATGAAGACTTTCAGTCACGCTTACTTCCTCGATCCTCGGCTTGATTTCAATAGATTCCAAAAGTTTCTTAATCGCTTCATCAATTGATGTAAGCTTCAGAACTCTCCTCCAATCCTCTCTTACAGCTTCCCTCAATAGCTACCTCACCTCAAATCCCTCACCTACTCTGGTCAAGGCAGAAGCTTTTAGATCTAACGACCAGCCTAACTTTTAATAATGTTAAACATTTGCTACGATTGGTTAACGATAGGTTTAGCAAAGTAACGTATCAAGTCGATTAGCATATCTTGGCTCTCACACTCGCTCTCTCAACTCTACAACTGTTCTTGAAGTAGGGTTCTCGAGCATTAATGGCTCTAATGAATAGCTCAATAAGCTCTTCATCACTCGCTCTCTTCCTTAACGCCCTTAGTACATCGATTAGATTGTCATTTCTCATGAGACAAGGCTTTAGTTTTCCATCGGCTGTAACCCTGAGTCGAGTACAGTGCATGCAAAATTCAGGATTATCAACGGCCCTCACTAACTCAACCCTAACATCACCTAAATCGTATTGTTTCCTCTTATGCATGCTTTTTCTCTCCTCGATCTTAACTGACCTCTCTTCAAGCCACTTTTCGATATCGTTAAGGGGCATGTGATACTCACGATAAAGTTCGTTGCTAATACCTAAGGGCTCTAGCTCTATTATTTGAAGTATGAGATCATGTTTCCTAGCAAAGTCAATCATCTCCCAAACTTCATCGTTATTGAGCCCTTTTAGTAGGACCATGTTAAGCTTGATGGGTTTCAAGTTATAATCCTTAGACTTTAGTATGCCACTTATGACTTTGTCAAGCATTTTCACGCCAGTTATTTTCTCGAAGACCTCACTTTTAAGAGAAGGTAGGCTGACGTTTATCCTCTTTAGACCGGATTCGACAAGTTTGGCTACGAGGCCCTCCAGCAATGATCCGTTAGTGGTCATAGCTAAATCAGCCACCTTCACGTCGCTTATCGCTTTAACTATATCGACTATATCGTGTCGGATAAGGGGTTCTCCTCCAGTAAGCTTGACCTTATCGATTTCAAGCTTTTTGCCGATTTTCACAAGTCTCATTATATCATCTATTGTAAGCACCTCTTCTCCTTCCTCACCCTCCATGTGGCAATAAAAGCACCTGTAATTACATCTATGAGTTACCGTGATCCTAAGGCTCGTTATCGGTCTACCGTACTTGTCATATAGCAATCGATTTCACCACCATCCTCAGGTAATCAGTAGAAAAAGTTAAAGTTAGTAAGAGTAAAAAAAGGTATTGTATATTTCTAAAACTCTCTCGTAAATGCTTAGAAAAGTGAAGGTTGGAAACACAATTCTCTAGCACATCAAGGCTTATATTCAAACTAAAGCTTAAATCGTGTGAATGGGCATAGGTGAGGGGCACGAAAAAGATAGCAGTTCTTGGAAGCAAGAAATCGGGTAAAACAAGTATTGTAGAGATGCTGGTAAGACACTTTACGGAGATGGGATTGATAGTTGGCACCATGAAGCATATACATCACTCCAACTTTACAATTGATAGTGAGGGTAGCGATACTTGGAGACATAGACGTGCGGGAGCTAAAGTGACTACTTACATCTCTCCACTAGAAGCAGGTCTTATCTTAAGTATTGAGAGAGAGCCGAGAGACCTTGAGGAGGCTCTAAAGCTAATTGGAGGATTGAAAATAGATTTGCTAATAATGGAGGGTTTTCATAGGCTTGTAGCTAAAAGATTTGATGTAGGTAAAATAATAGTGTTTAAGGATTTTAAGGATCTTGAAGAGAAAATCAAGGGGACTGAGCAACCAATAATAGCATATTGCACTTTCAATGAAGAGCTAATCGAAAAAAGCCATCACGATACCAACTACATGATTTTACCTCGAGATAGAGATAAGCTCATCTATGCAGTGAGTGCGTTCATGAAATCTCTGTAGCTTCTGCCATTAACAGGTCTCGAGGTGTGTTTACATTAAAGAACGTTAAGAGCTTTTCGTCCATTAGCTTGAGCTCCTCTACTGGAACATAGACGACATTTCTTAAGCTACTTATTAAGTGCGCGATGGATCTCGATCCTCTTTTGATAAGCTCTTCTGCAACGTCTAACACTGCTCGTCTTCTGTAAACAGATTGAAGGGGCTCTAAGAACCCATTAGGCCACAGCGGTATCGCAGCATCATGATCTTCAGCTCTCTTAAAAAGTTCCAATAACACCTTTGGGTTTAAGAAAGGTACATCGCATGGGACAACGGCTACGTATTCGGCACGTGCCTTCTTGCATCCGGTAAGAACCCCCATTATAGGGCCCCATCCCCTCTCCTCGTCTTCAACTATCGTAACTTCTCCTCCGATTACGCTACTTATATTCCTCGACAACCTTCGATTGCTAGTGACGATTACAACTTCACTTGAAACTTTTAATGCTGCATCAGTGACTCTCTTGATCATAGGAACACCTTTTA
>QNVF01000010.1 GCA_004347965.1 Candidatus Nezhaarchaeota archaeon WYZ-LMO8 | reverse complement strand
GTGTATTTGAAGTATTTCTAGTCTACCTTGCTTATCTGGAACACCAATCTCAATCTCTCTATCAAATCTTCCAGGTCTCCTTAAAGCAGGATCAATAGCATTAGGTCTATTAGTAGCAGCTATGACTATAACATTGCCTCTAGTCTCTAACCCATCCATTAAGGCTAGTAGTTGTGCTACGACTCTCTTCTCTACTTCTCCAGTTACTTCTTCACGTTTAGGAGCAATGGCGTCTATCTCATCTATGAATATGATGGAGGGAGCATTCTTCTTTGCTTCTTCAAATATTTCTCTCAATCTCTGCTCGCTCTCACCATAAAACTTACTCATAATCTCAGGACCGTTAATTGCGTAGAAGTGTGCATCAGTTTCGTTTGCAACAGCTTTTGCTAATAGTGTTTTACCGCATCCAGGTGGTCCGTATAATAAAACTCCTTTAGGAGGCTCAATACCTAACTTTTTGAACAGCTCTGGATGCTTAAGTGGCAGCTCAACCATCTCTCTAATTTTCTGAATAGCTTCCTTCAGTCCACCTATGTCATCGTATGTCACTCTAGTAGCTCTAGCTTCTTCTGCTGGCTTCTCATGTATTATCAAGTTTGTTGACTCTGTAACTACGACAACTCCTGATGGCTTAGTTGCCACAACAACAAACGGTATTGCTTGACCCAGGACTGGTATGAGGACGTGATCACCTTCTACGAGAGGATAGTCGATAAGTCTCCTCTTCACGAAATTCATAAAGCTATGATCTATCGATATTGTAAAGGATTCAGGGGCAAGCCTAACAATTTGAGCTGGAGACACTTTAGCCTTCCTAATAACCACCTTATCCCCTATGCTGACGCCCGCATTTCTCCGTATTAAGCCATCCATTCTTATTATTCCTGCTCCTTGATCCTCAATGTAAGCTGGCCATACTATTGCTGCCGTTTTCTTCTTACCTTCTATCTCAATTATGTCGCCTACGTTGAGATTCAACTTTCTCATCACTTCACTATCTATCCTGACCTTTCCCCTACCAACATCCCTAGCCTTGGCGTCTGCAACTCTTAAGACGCTTTCACTCACCGAATCCTTAGTAGGTCCCTCATTTTCGTCAGACATTTCTTACACCTCAAGATCTTCAAGTCATTCTTAAGTTAACATGTATCGTAGACAAAACTCTTAGTTAGCGTGATAATGCTTCTTATTCCTATTATTAAGCTTATTCTCAGCTTGCTCTTGAAACGAACTCTACTTCAATTTCTCCAACACCCTCTATGTTCCTTATAGTCTCCTCTAAGATGTACGTTCCTCCTTCAGTCTCCTCAGGCATTACGACGGCAAGTCTCAAAGCTTTGAGACCAAAAGCTATAGGTTCTATACTGTAAGATTGAAGCGCGAAACCTTCACCTAATTTAACGACAGCTGTTCGAATTCTATCCTTTAAACTCTCCATGTCCACCTCTATGTCAATGGGTAAAACCCTCAAAAAGACCATGACCTTAGCCAAGCGAACCACCTATGGTCCCTGAAATCCACATTTAGGACACTTATAAGGTTTGGTATGCTTTCTGCAGTACCAACATCTCCAGAATAGAGACTCTCCACAGTTAGGACAGTAGAATCTAGTACTTTTGGTTCCGGGAATTATAGGTCTTTTACACGAAGAGCATAGGGGTAACTGTACTTCAGACAATCTTCTATCTCCTCCGCTTAGGAAGCGTGATTTGCAGGAAGTATTTAAATGCTTTCGTTGGACTTAGGAGGTTTAAGAGAAGGGAACTTAATATTAGTATTCCAGGCTTCTTGATGATCGATCTTACATGGTATTCATAGTGAAAATTCCTCTCAACATGTGAGAGTATACCAATCTTTGAGACCAACTTTAGAAGTCTCCCAACGTCATCGCTGATTAAAGTCTCTCTTAGCAGCAGCCCCAATCTTTCCTCTAAACCTAAAATCTTCCTCCAAATCTTCTCATAGAGGGCAGTATCAGCTTTTCCTTCTACGACTTTAGATGCAACGATGCCTGCTAAGGAACCACAAAAAGCTCCATAGACCACGCCCCCACCAGTCAAAGGCTTAGTCTGACCAGCTGCGTCGCCCACAGTCATGAAGTTTCCTATATAAGTTCTTCTTGGGGGACCTATTACTATTGTCCCTCCATAAATCTTCTTTACAATACCCTCCTTCAAAATCTTAGAAACTAGGGGGTGTCTCTTAGTAATCCTTCTAAGCAAAGAATTGCAATTATCTGATGTTGCTGCTAGCCCAATCCTCAATTCATGATCACCTATTGGTATGACCCACGAGAAAAAGCCAGGAGCCCATTCATTACCTAGAATTACGAGGACCTCGTTTTCTAAGGGCGCTTTAACCTTATACTCTACTTGAAGAGCAGGTATTCTAAGCATTGGTCCCTCTAAGCCCATGGTTGATGCTAATCGAGAGATAGCTCCCTCACCATCAATAACTATCTTGCACGAGTAGGAAGCCCCCTCGGTTTTGACAATGTACTTGCCATTTCTCATTTCGACCTTCTTCACTTGACTTTTTAGTAGTATATTAGCTCCACGATTCATAGCCCGATCAGCCATGGCCTTGTCAAAGAACTCACGATTTAACACGTAAATCGGTTCTCCAATCTTCCTTAATTCAAAACAAAAGCCGTCTACTGCAATTATGGCCTTGTCCACCATATTCTCCACGTACTCACTTTTACAAGGCATACCGATGAACTTCAATCCCTCACCACTTACAAGCCCAGCACAATGCCTAGGTCTCCCTATCTCCTCATGCTCCTCAAATAGTATGACATCTGATCCTTGAGATGCAGCACTCCAAGCAGCACTTAGACCAGAGGGGCCTCCACCTATCACCACCACATCCACGCACTTCACTCTTTACACCACTAATTTCATAGGGTAGATGCTTTATAACTTAAGTAGCTTTATGTGCTTGATGGAGCTTAAGCAGGTGATAGTCGTAAGAAGAGATTTAAAGATGAGTAGGGGCAAGACTTGCGCTCAAGTAGCGCATGCATCCGTTTCAAGCCTTGAAGAGGCTAGGAAGTTAAAGCCTGAATGGGTTGAGATATGGTTTCAACAATGCCAAAAGAAGGTTGTCTTAGGGGTTCAATCCGTAGAAGAATTGAGAAACTTAGAGCGAGAAGTGAAGAAGCTTGGAATACCTTGCTACCTTGTTTGCGATGCAGGTCTAACAGAACTTGAGCCAGGCACAATTACAGCATTGGGGATAGGTCCCGCACCATCATCACTCATAGATAAGGTAACAGGTCACTTAAAATTGTTGTGATGCTCATGGTCTTGGAATCTAAATCGGTGTTAGACATTTCCTTGGGCATCGAAGTCTATGGCACATCAACTAGAGGTATTGGTGGAGTCTTGAGGAAGAGGTTAGAGGACTTTGTGGTTGAGGAAGTACCTCTCCATGGAGGTACATTCGGAAACCTAGTACTACTAGTGGTAGAAAAGAGGGGCATAGACACGTTGACAGCAGCACTAATGCTTTCTAAGAAACTGAAGATACCACTACGAGACGTTGGCTTTGCTGGTTTAAAGGACACTAGATCCATCTCCATACAAAGATTTACGATTAAGGTGCCCGAGAACTTCGACGTTTCAAACATTTCAAGCGAGAAGTTGAAGATAGTCGGGATATACAAAGCAAAGAAACATCTCAGGCCTGGCATGCTACTTGGAAATAGCTTCACGATAACCATTAGGGACATCAACCTCCCAATGAGTGAAGTCGAGAATGTTGTGACAGAAACGCTATCTCAACTGAACGCAATAGGAGGCGTCCCGAACTTCTATGGTTATCAGAGATTCGGCATCAATAGACCCAATACGCACATAGTCGGTAAGCTATTAATTAAGGGGGACTACGAGAATGCAGTCATGGAAATATTAGCAACTCCATATCCACATGAACCTAAAAGCCACAGAGATGCAAGAACATTCTTAGCTGAAACCATGGACTTTAAGCAAGCCCTCAAAAAGTTCCCCAAGAACTTAATTTTTGAGCGCCAAATGATAAAGTGGCTTGCGAAGAAGCCCAACGATTACTTAGGCTCTTTGAGAGTGCTACCCAAATACTTGTTGACGTTGCACGTCGATGCCTACCTTTCCTATATATTCAATAGAGCGTTAAGTGAAAGATTGCGTAAACTAGGTTCTCTAAGGAAGGTGATGGAAGGAGACATCATAGCTAGATGTGATGCGTATGGAAACCCTGTTAGACCCACGTTCATAGCCAAAAGCTCGCACATGGATCTAAAAGGAGACCAGATAATATTAGCATTCGTCCCCGCATGCATCAAGGCTAGGGTTGAGGGCTACATGAGTGATTTGATATCATCTCTCTTTAAGTTGGAGGGATTGGAACCTCCATTTAATAGTCTTGAGAATTTAGGTCTACATGGTAGGTTAGGCCTTCTAAGACAATTGACCTTCAAGCCTCTAAATCTGTCTTATACCATTGAGACTAATCTTTTAAGGATGAAGTTCACGTTACCTAAATCAAGTTACGCAACTATACTCCTAAGGGAAGTTATGAAGCCAGAGGACCCTATAGAGGCGGGATTTTAAGATGCCTGAATCGCAACCATTAATTATGCACTTACGGAGAGACGTATATGAAGGGTCTATACATATCTTTTGATGGTATAGATGGAGCTGGGTCTACCACTCATACAAGGTTACTTGCAAATTGGCTAGTCTCAAAAGGCCTGAGGGTGCATACAACCAAAGAGCCCACAGCGGGGAGGATAGGCTCAGTAATTAGGAACTATTTACACGACGAAGATGTGCACCCAGCGATTGATGCTCTCCTCTTTGCAGCTGATAGAGTCGAACATTCAATGTTGATTAAAAAGCTCCTTGAAGAAGGCGTCATAGTGATCTCAGATAGATCTTTAATATCGTCATTGGCTTACCAATATGCTCAAGGACTAGAGCTAAGATGGTTACTTGAAATAAACAAGTTCTCGCTTAAACCAGACATATCAATAATACTGGACGTTAGCCCAGATATATCGCTATCTCGAAAGCCTTCTCTTCGAGAGAAATTCGAGAAACAGAAATTCTTAGAAGTCGTTAGAAGAAACTTTCTTGACATAGCCTTTAAGAACCAATGGATCATCATCGATTCCTCGAGACCGCTTGAAGTTGTTGCTTCAGATATAAGGAGCTATGTTACAATTGAACTTAGGAGACGTGGGGTCAACATTTAATGATGAAAAGCCCTAAGGTTTGGGGAGAAATAAGAGATCCAGTCCATGGCTATGTGATAGTAAATGAGTTGGAGAAGAATGTGTTGGACACGTATCCCATGCAGAGATTGCATAGGATCAAGCAACTTGGTAACGCATACTTAACGTATCCTGGAGCGTATCATAGTAGATTTGGTCATTCACTAGGTGTTTTCCACTTGGCCTCAATAGCAAGCAATAAGCTTCTTGACTTGGGAATCTTAACTGATGAGCTCCAAGAGCTAAGGTTAGCTGCTCTCCTACACGATGTTGGTCACGGCCCCTTCTCCCACCTCTTTGAAGAAGCAGTTTTAAGACATAAGGCCCTCTCACACGAAGACCTAACCATGAAGATAATAGAGAACACCGAAATTAAGGACAAGATAGAGGAATTTGGCTATAGCCCCCATAGGGTATCGCTACTATCTGTTGGCAGGTTAAGCTCCCCATTAAGCATCCTGATTTCAGGACCATTCGATTTAGATAAGCTTGACTTCTTACTGCGGGATTCATATTATACAGGTGTAGAGTACGGTAAAGTGGATGCTATTCGTCTATTAATGTCACTTAGACTTGTAGATGCTTCTCTAGCCTTAGAGCTTCCAGCCAGCCTTTATGCTCTTGAATCACTGTTGATATCGAGATACGAGATGTTCAAAGCTGTCTACTTCCATAAAACTGTGAGAGCTGCATGGATTATGCTTCGAAAAGCCGTAAATATAGCCTATCAATGCGAAGGCCTCTTCAACTTCGACAGTATAGATGACTATCTATCCATGGATGATAGCTACGTAGAGCTAGAGTTAAGAAGACTGTCTAAGAGGAGAGAAGACCTAACTAAAGAGATGAGGGTATCTTGCGACCTTCATGATATGCTTGAGAGGAGGAATTTATTTAAATCCGTCTACGAGATCATCGTCCACAAGACAGAAAGCTCCTGCATAATTAACGAGAAGCTTAAGGAGGAGATTGAGGAGGCTATAGCGAAGGAGGCTAAGGTAGATCAATGGATGGTTGTCGTCGATACTCCAATGATACCATCGTTACCCTACACGCCAACACAACCAGATCCCATGGATATTCCTGTTTGTGAGGATAGGGAGGGAGTCTTAGTCAAGAGGAGACTAACCGAATTTTCTAAGCTTGTAGAGAGCCTTAGAGGCTACGTGAACATAATAAGAGTATATTCTCACCCTAGTATGAGGAGAGAGGTAGCAAAGGCTAGTGAAAAGGTCATTCAATCACTTCTACCTAGAAGTTCTTCTTAGTATTCCGCGAGAAGCATCAATCTCCACTACGTCACCAGATCTAATCGCACTTAATGTTTCTATCGGTATCCCATCTAAGAGGGGTATTCCGCTTATCACGCATCCAGTTAAGATCATTACATCAGCCCTCAAGGTTGCAATAGCTCGAGGCGCAAGTCCCCTCTTTGCTAGGGAGTAAATGACGTAGGAACCAACAGTACTACCCTTGCCGTGAGGTAGGATTAACACTCTATCGGCTAGAACTTTGCCCCTCAGTTCATGCCCTCTTTCAACGATCATTCCAGTTAAAGGATCAACTCCACCTAGAAATGATATAGGCATACTGGTTACCAGAGCTTCTCCACGAAAATATCCCTTTACCAATCCTTTACCCCTAAATATTACTTCGTTGCCTCCTCTAGGCATTTCCTCCTACCCTCCACAGCTACCATAACATTAGTCATAGTCTCAGCATAGTAAGCCGTCTTAGCAGAGTCGGTTAGTACCACATCGTTCTTCGACAATTTAATTGGTGAGACAATAAGGCATGTGTCCTTAATTAAGTGGGCCCTAGCTCTCTCTAAAACCTCAACAAGGCCTAGCTCAGAGGCCATTGCGTAAATGCTTCTTGAGGTTGATATAAAGAGCTTAATGTCCTCCTTAACTCTCTTCCCCCTAAGTTCTTTAGCTATTTCCTTAATTTCTCTAAGGCTGCAATGAGGACATCCTATGAATACGAGGGTAGGTCTTCTCGTTAAGGCCCACTCATCTCTGGCCCTCCTCAAATCCCTATGTGTTACTTTGATGCGTTTAACGCCTTGTACTACATTATAGTCACTAGTTGTAAGCCAGAAGATAGACGTCGTACTTGAAGCTCCAAGACCTGCACAGAAGCACTTAAGCTCATCGCTACTACATGTCACTCTCTTAACTCTTAGTAATGGCCTTTCATCGGGAGCAAGCTTGCCTACGACATACCCCAAAAGGCTCCAGTCTAAGTAATCGAATACTTTGGCTTGAACATTGACCATAATACTCGGCTTCCTTTCGTCGGTGTGATCTCTAGTTAGAGCAGATCTTCCAGTGATGGCTGCAGCTAACGCTGAGGGGCCACTCTCCCTAGTAGTATAAGCGCCAATAACACTATTAGCATATATAACTGCTGACGACTCAGCCCACGCAATATGATCTCCTCTTCGAGGTCTGTTATCGACGTAGTACGGCGTGCAGGTAAGAGAAAGCTTAGCACCCATCTCCTTGAGCAACCTTATTATCTCCATCTGCTTCTTGAAAAAGCCTTCATCAACATCAAAAAGCCATGGCTTATCAAGATCAAAGCCGCAAGGATTTGTAGTCGTCTTAACTCTAACTTTAGCACCACCCTCTACCAGATCCTTAATGTACTCAAGCCCGCTATCTCCTATATTTTTGTAGGATATCCCTGATATGTGAGCCCCCCTTATCCTTACTAGCTCTCCATAGCCATACGATTCTGCTATTGCAATTACTAGCTCTAAGGCTCTCTTACAAGCCTCTCCATAGCGTCCTTTTAACATGAGCTTCTCCATTTTACTTAGCTTCACTCGTCTCCCCCGGTATTCTAGCTCTCTCAAATCTCTCTGCATTGATCTTTAGGGGCTTAGTAGCGTCCACACCAACTTTACATGTTAGTAGCGTCTCTGGGTCAGCAGAGGGATCTAGGCTTGAGCCTCTAGCACCCCTTATCATAATTAACCCTCTATCGGCTTGAAACCTAGTTGCTATGGCCCACTCAATATCTTTAGGATTGTCAACGTCGACGTCGCCATCAACAACCACTACGTGTTTAAGACTTGGATGAGCTCCAAAGGCCGCCATTATTGCTGTTTTACCGTCTCCCTCAGTCATCTTGTCTACAGCTATGACTGCGTGAAGCCATCCACAGCCACCTTCAGTTAAGCGTATGCTGCGCAAGCCAGGTAAGACTCTTTTAAGAGCCATCCACAATTCGACTTCCTTAGGAAAGCCCATCAAGAGTTTATGCTCAGAACTACCAGGCAATATTGCTTGGTACAACGAATTACTTTTCACGTAAATAGCATGTACGTTCAGCACTGGTTGCTTCCTTACTGCATCGTAAGTTCCAGTTACGTCGGCAAAAGGTCCCTCGTCAACTAACTCGTTCGTCTTTATCACACCTTCCATCACTATCTCGGCGTCAGTAGGAACTAAGATGTTATTCCTCGGCGTCGCAACCACCTTCATTTCGCAATTGAGGAGTTTATTGGCGACCCAAAACTCGTTAACTCCAAATGGTGGAGATGATGCAGCAGCAATTAATATCAATGGATGGCATCCCACAACTATGGCAACTGGTAGGTCAATGCCTTTCTCCTTAGCCTTCATGTATAGGGCATAGAGATGCCTGGGCACGATCCTTATGGCCGCTTTATCCTTATCCAATACCAGAAGCCTATGAATTGAGACATTACATATACCGTCGATCTCAGCAGCAACAACGGAGCTAGTTATGTACCTGCCAGCATCCTTTTCGTAGTACTTGAAAACTGGAAGTTTATCTAAACCTCCTTCAAGCTTGCCATAGTAATCTGCAAATCCACTGACTTCACGAGCCTTCATGGGGCTTTCTATGGCGTTAATTAGTTTCTCATAAGCTTTGCTATAATCCTCCATCCCAAGCCACTTCAACAACCTCCTTCTTGATCCCACAACGTTTCCCACAGCCCACATGTCGTAGCCCTCGACCTTCTTAAATAGAACTATTGGACCTCCATCATTCCTCTTAAGTATCAAAGGGGCTTCGAAAATAGGTGAAACCTCTCTCTCGATGGTTAATAAATCCTCTTCGCGAAGTACGAGGTCTCTTAATCTCAAAATTCTCCACCTAATCCTTAAGATAAAACTCGATAATTATTGGGGAAAAATTTTTAATATAACTACACTACCATTACTGCCAGGATCTTACATCAGGTCCTGGAAGGGCTCCTTATGACCAACTTCTTAATGGCATCATTCGACGAAATTATTCAAGGCAAAGTAACTGACGTGTACTTTATGAGGACCAAGGAGATACTAAGAAAGGAAGGATTATCGAACATTAGGGTTGTAGCTGAAATACATGCCTACTCAATGCCAAAGGGCTTTAATTGGGCTATCTTGGTTGGAGTTGGAGAAGTTGCTAAGATTCTAGAAGGTAAGGAAGTAGACGTCTATTCGCTTCCCGAGGGAACCCTGTTTAGACCAGTTCATCCAGTTATGAACATTGAGGGTCCATACGAAGCATTCTGCGAATACGAGACTGTTATCCTCGGCACCTTGAGACACTCAACCAGCATAGCGACTAGAGCAGCTAGATGCAAAAAGTGTGCAGGAGATAAGCCGCTGCTATTCTTTGGTACTAGATCTGTTCACCCAATCATAGCACCAATGGTTGACAGAGCAGCTTTCATAGGAGGCTGCGATGGAATATCGGATGTGTGTGGAGCTGAGAGATTAGGGCTTAAACCTCTTGGTACCATGCCCCATGCTCTCATAGTTGTGTTTGGAGATCAAGTAAAGGCTTGGAAAGCTTTCGATAAGCACATGCCAGAGGACGTACCTAGAATAGCTTTATGCGATACATGGTTTGATGAGAGGGTGGAGGCCTTAATGGCGGCAGAGGCTTTGGGCTCAAGGCTTTATGCCGTGAGATTTGACACTCCAAGCTCAAGAAGAGGAGATATGAGGAAGATAGTAGAGGAAACTCGCTGGACCCTTAATGCTAAGGGCTTCAATCACGTTAAGATAATAGTCAGTGGAGGAGTAGACGAGGAAGTAATTGCGCAGCTCAAAGATGTAGCTGATGGTTTTGGAGTTGGTACTGCAATAGCTTTCCCTTTATCAATAGATCTCTCAATGGACATAGTTGAAGTCGAAGGCGAGCCTAGATCGAAGAAGGGTAAGTGGCCTGGAAAGAAGAATCTGTACAGATGTTGGAATTGCTTTGAGGACTACGTTACGTTATACGGAAGGGAAATGGATAGATGCCCTAAGTGTAATTCTAAGGTAGAGTCGATGCTCAAGCCAATAGTGCTAAAAGGGAAGGTAGTGTATGAAGAGAAGTCTCCTCGAGAGGTAAGGGAGTACGTCTTGAAACAATTAAAGCTGCTTAAGGACTTACAGCTTGACTCTGCTCGATAACTGTCCTTCTTACTCTCCTAATGACGCTTTTAAGAGCTTTTATTACTACATTGCTTGCTGCAACGACTTCATCTGACATGCTTAAACCCCACTCAATACTCTTTGGTTGTACACCCAGCAAAATGATTTTTGATCCTATAGTGCTCTGAATGAACTTGGTCAAGAGCGTTAGTGAAGGCTTATGAGTTGAAATGCTTACTTCACTAATCGTAGGTTCAAATGACAAGATTATGTCTCCAGGAGAACCTTTGAAGTCAACGGCATCAACTATTATCACGTGAGTTGGTTTAATCCTCCTAATCACGTCGGTGTAGTTTTCTGGTACTGTACCGCAATCGATGATTTCAACTAACCCTTTCTTCTTCAGTCTCTTAATATTCTTAGCCACGTGAGGGCCAAAAGCGTCATCGCCTCTCTCCTCGTTACCTATACAGAGAATGACTACTGAAGGTTTTTTGGTCTCCTTTGTCAGCTCATCACCTATTGCTTTCGATATCTTCCTCCACACACAGCTCAAAAAGGTTCTACTTTGGTTAGATTTAAATAACGTTTTCTCGAAACCTTTAATGTCGATTCTCCTTGATAGCCATAAAAGCGCAAATCAAAGGTGAAATAGTAAATCGCTCCGTTGTAGTTAAGGGCGACGATGCTGTCGCTCTTAGGCAGCTTGGATACTATGGTGAGGTGGACGATAAGGGTGATATAGTCTTAGACCCTATAGAGGCAGCCTACCTACTTGAACGAGGCTTCCTCAAAGTTGAAGTTGGGAAAAGACCCCTCAGCTATCCAGAATTTTCAGGTTTAATGATAAGCATGGACCCCAAGTTTTGGCTAAAGTACTTAGTGTACTCTGATCTTAAGAGAAGAGGTTACACCGTTAAGCCTGGCTTCTCTAAGGATCAAGTAGAGTTTAGACTCTACAGGAGAGGAGCTGAGCTTGGGCGAGAGGGAGCTAAATACCTTGTATTTGGAGTTGTGGAGGGGCAGCTCATCGATCTCAGAACGATAATAGATAAAGCTCGTGAAGCAAGAAACTTGAGAAAAGAGCTTATAATAGCCATCATAGATTCACAAGGAGAGGTATGCTACTATTCCATAACCCTCTCGGATCTATAGGAGGGCTAGTAGGTCTTGGATAAATCGAGCTTAAGGAGACCTAGAGGCACTAGAGACTTCCTACCTTGGGACATGATTAAGAGACGTTTTGTGATAGAAACCATTAGGTCCACGTTTGAGCTATATGGCTTTGATGAGATGGAGACTCCAGCTTTCGAGTTCCTAGATGTACTCACCGCTAAGTGTGGCCCTGAAGTGAAGGAGCAGATTTATGCTTTCAAGGATAAGGTGGGGCGAGAGCTAGGCTTAAGGTTTGATTTAACTGTCCCCTTAGCTAGGGTTGTCGCAAGCCATCCTGACCTTCCAAAACCATTCAAGAGGTACTGCATATCCAGAGTTTGGAGGTATGAGGAACCTCAGAGTGGAAGGTTTAGGGAATTCTGGCAAGCTGATGTCGACATAGTTGGCAGTGCCAAGATGGATGCAGATGCCGAGGTCATAGCAGTTGCTATCTCGTGTCTGAAGAATCTGGGTATGAAGAACTTTAGGGTGAGGTTGAATAACAGAAAGATTCTTGAATCAGTAGCTGAGTCTGCTAGCGTCGACAAGGAGCTATCGCTGAGCGTCTTTAGAGCTATAGACAAGCTGGATAAGATAGGACTGGAAGGCGTGAAGCAAGAATTGAGGAAGCTGAGTTTAACTGATCGCCAGATATCAATGATAATGGATCAAGTGTCAAAGCAGGGGAGCGTGGACCTCATAGAGAAGGATCTAAGCGATGTGTTGACGGAGAGAGGTAAAGAAGGGCTCAATGAGCTAATCGAGATAGTTCATAACTTAGAATTCTATGATTACTCTCAGTACGTGATCGTAGACTTAAGCTTAGCGAGGGGCTTAGACTACTATACGGGGCCCATATTCGAGATATCGGCTGAGACAACAATAAACGTGGGCAGCGTAGCTGGAGGAGGTAGATACGACAACCTCATAGAACTACTTGGAGGTCCCCCTACTCCAGCTACTGGCATATCTTTAGGCATAGACAGGTTAGTGGAAGTGCTGAGCGAAGCAGACATGCTACCAAAGGCAAGGACATCAACTCAAGCATTCGTCACATACACGAACCCATTAGTCAAGAAGGAGACTGTAATCATAGCCGAAAAACTAAGGAGCGAAGGTATCAAAGTTGAGGTTGACGTTATGGGTAGGAAGCTTGAGAGACAATTGAAGTACGCAGATGCAAAGGGAATACCCTACGTAATCATAGTAGGCCCTCAAGAGGTAAGAAGCAGCGTCTACAGGTTGAAGGACATGAACAGTCGAGAAGAGCGTTTACTAAGCTTACAAGAGATAATAGCACTCCTTAAAGGAAGCACTAATCGGTAGATATAGAGGAGATGAGCACTTTAGGTAATTCTTGAGAACTTGACCTCAACGTCGATTGTACGATCTTAGATAAGCACGCGAGAAAACTCCTTAATTATTAAGCTCTAAGACCTATATCTCGTAGCGGATTTTTCACGTGAATGAAATCGCGCTCTCTCTTATAATACCTCGAAGAGTTAGTATTTCCTATGCCATACAGAGTTATTGTGGATAGAGAGAAGTGCATGGCTTGTGGAGCTGCACCCACCATATGCCCTGAGGTCTTTGTGCTTGGCGACGACATTTACAAAGTTAGGGTCACCGATAAGTACAGTAAGTTCTTCGATGACAAAGTATCAATAGGCGAAATACCGGATGCTCTCTATAATTGTGTAAAGGAAGCTGCTGATAGCTGTCCAGCTTCAGCAATAAAGATAGAGGAAATTTGAGGATAACTGCTTTAAAGGACCTATAATCCTATTTCTTTCCTCAACTTTAGAACTGTCTCGACCATGACGTTAAGCTTTTGAAACGTTACTTCAACAGCTTCTTCAACCCTTAAAACCTCAATTAGACCTCTAAATCCGCAATCGGGGGCAACTACTATCCTGGATCCATATAGGTTTAACGCTTTTCTCAATAAGCTCTCAACTTCCTCAGCTCTTTCCACCTTAATAGTAGAATCTATAGGCTTCGTGGTGACAGCTCCTATTCCAAGCATCTTGCCTGACTTAACGACCTCCTCTGGTTTATAGGCCTCAAAGTTCCTGGTGAAGCCGGTAAACTCGTGGTGCAATACGTCGACATCGAGCTTCAACGTTACTCTCGACAGCCCCCTAACATCACCACACACGTGTAGCCCTCTCTCAACGCTTCGACCCAGTTTTCTGAACACTCTGTTTAAGGCGTTTGCAACGAAATTTTCGTCATATCCATACCACAACGCGTAGTACAAAGTGGGCTCATCGACGAAGATGACCTCTACCTCCTCAAAGCTTAGCACAGAGGACGCTATTTCAGACATAGCATCCGCAAAGCTTTCGACCAAGTCCGGATAAGACATGGCTGTCTTATCTAGGAACTTGACCATCGATGAAAGCGTGAAGGGGCCCGTGATCTGGGCTTTGATTCTCTTATTCACGTTAAGCTCTTTGAGCGTAGTTATGGCTAGGGCAACATCTTGCATTATGGTTGGCTCCTTGGGCGGCTCGATAGGGCCAGTAAGTAAATACGTTCCTCCTCTCTCCTCAATACCTCTACCCTTCTTAGCTATATCCCTCAAGAATATGGTGCAGAAGTCCTCTAATTGAGGTAAAGCTGGATAGTCCACTCCAGCTTTGACTTGAATTTCAAGGCTCTTCTTGAACCCCTCAATGCTAGGTGGAAGAGGAAAACTTCCTATAGTGGTTGTGGTTAACGGCTCCATTTACTACCACAAGACTACCTAGTAGTGGAGGACTAAAAAGACGATACCTTCTTTAATTACCTTGAAATCGATTTCTACGTGATCGTCTCAGAGGACTCCATTAAGGAGCTATTGCAACAAAGAAGATACGATGAGGTTGATAGAATTAGCAGAATAGCCGCATTAGAATTCAAGGACCGCATACTCTCGCTTAGTTGGGAGGAGCTATGGAGTCTAATAGATCGAATAACTGGCGGACTAGGCTATACATCAGAGGATAGAGACATAACGAGGTTAATAATTTACGGCACGCATATTTCGTGGGCTGAAGCCGTGAGACGAGGTTCTAAGGTCCTCGAGATAGGGACTGGGCTGGGGAGGACCTGCTACTCCATTCTCTCCACAACTTCACCTTCACTGTACTTGACCATAGATTCATCACCTGAGATATTAGCAGCTGCTCTTCATAGGAACCCCTATCCACCATTTCGAGAGGCCCTATCAAGCCCGATAGTTAAGATATGCCTCTGCGATGCAGTAAACGTTGTGCGCTACATAAATGACCTCTTTGATCACATAGTCCATGATGGAGGACCTAATCCAAACAAGAACCCATCACTCTTCTCTAGCAGCTTCTTGGGGGACCTGGTCTCCCTCTTAAAGATCAGAGGGACGTTATCTATCTTCGGGAGCAAAAGCAGAAAGTGGCAGAATAAGCTATACCATGAACTTAAGTCTCTAGGTCTCTCAGTCACCTCGGTCTCTCTTCCATATACTTCAGTGCTTGTTTTCCACTGCATTAAGGAGTAGATGGTCCCCGGGGCAGGATTTGAACCTGCGACCACTCGGTCTCGGCCGACGGGTTTTCATTGCGGCGATACTCGCCCCTCGACCCGTGCATAAGCTACAGCCGAGCGCTCTACCACTGAGCTACCCGGGGCTCAAAACTATCACATTGTCTAAGGCCTCTTAAGCTTTACTTCACGACAGGTAGATTTAGAGGTGATCTAAGAGCCCTCACGGTTGGATAAGACTAACTAACGCGGCTAAGGACCCTCTCTACGACGACCCATTGCATTTTATTAAGGTCTTGGCGCCCCGGGGAGGACTCGAACCTCCGACCTACGGGTTTCTGCCCATCGTTAACAGCCCGCCGCTCTGCCTAACTGAGCTACCGGGGCTTATGTGAGCATACTATGGTCGTTCCATTAAAACTTTACTAGTTTAATTCAAGTCAAAACTCTCTTGGGATCTTGGCTCCCACTCCAAGAGCTTTCTCATACAAGTTCTTTAAGTACAGTATTTTAGCTGAGTGCTCAACCATGCATAGAATCTGGTAAGTATGGTCAATGAACTTAGATGAAGCGAAGACTCCATGGCCCCTAACTATGACAGCCCAATGCTTCGATAGCCCATTAGCTACCTCATTAGCCAACGTTGAAGAGCCAGGAGCACCTTCAACAACTGGTACACGCCTTAAAACGTGGTAGCCCTCAGAATCTGGTGGTATCAGCTCATCGACGAAGTACGATAGAGCAACTGAGAATGGCGGGTGAGCGTGCATCACATTCAGGTTCCTAGTCTTCTTGTAAACTTCTCTATGAACTGGTGTCTCTGTTGACGCTATAATGTCGTAGCTTGAGGGCTTGTCTATTGGTACCCTAACGATGTCCTCAGGTTTAAGATTCTCGAGAGAACATGCATGTCTTGTAATCCACATGTAATCTCCAGATCTAATACTAAGATTTCCGCCATGAGCGGTAACGTAACCTCTCTTAGCAATTCTAGAGGCGTACTCCCTCAGAACCTCGTAGATCTCACGATCCAATGCCCTCATAACGGTCATACGATCCCCTCCAAATTTAATTTACCAAGATTTCTCTTAGTTGGAACACCATCAGGATCCCATTCTCTAACTGAGTAGTACTCTTCAATCATATCGTTGAGAGGTGGTGCTCTGCCGGCAGTGGGGCCAGTTGTTAATGGCGTTAGAAGTCTCTTCGGTAGCCTATCATCCTTTTGACCAAAACCTTCCCTTATATTAAATAGCCTGGTGACCGTCCAAACTCTTTCACCCACCATCAATAGCTCTTCTTTAGAGAATTCTAGCCCAGTAACAGCGCTCAGCATGGCACTCAAGGGCTCCTCATCAAACTCTATGGCAAAGTGCTTACACATAACTAAGCTGTCGTATGCTGCTGCCAGGTCCTGCGTGTACTTGACTAATGATGGCTTCTCGAAGACTGAGAACCTGTCAACTAAGTTAGGCACTCCTATGACCTCGAAGGCTATGGTCCAGCTTCTCAAGTGGCAAGCACCACGAAAGGAGGTAGCGTATGAGAGGGCGATGCCGAAAGCTCCCCTGGGATCGTAAGCTGGTATCTCTAGTCCTTTCACGCTCATGGATACTTCCTCCTCTCCATAGCTCCTAGCGAGCCTTAGTGAGCCCTCAGCGAGTACATCTCCATAACCTCTCCTGTAAGCCGTATCAACTATCAACCTCTTCAACCTCTCAGACTCACCCCACCTTAAGTCGAGCTTCACTTTACCTCTCTCAACCAACTCCAAGAAGCATGCAAGAGTCACACCCATGGATATAGTGTCAAGCCCAAGCTCATTGCACAGGTAATTCATTTCTGCTACATCCTTTAAGTCATCAACACCTAACATGCTGCCCAAGTTGGCGATGCTCTCATACTCCGGTCCATCACCGCTCATTCTATCAGTCTTAGTGACCCTTTTACATGCTATTGGGCAATTGTAACAGCCCTTCCTACCTATCACTAGTTTAGCTAGCTCCTCAGCTGATAGCTTAGAGGCACCATCAAATGTACCTCGTGAGAAGTTCATGGTTGGTAGGAGACCCCAGTCATTTATCACTGTTAGTAGAGCATTAGTCCCAACATTCCTTAACGTCCTACCCAAATAGGGACTCCACGTGATCCTGACTCGCATGTTATCAAGCAGCTCATCAAGCTCTTCACTTCGAGCTTCCTCAATTACCTTAGTTCCACTAGCTACTACCGCCTTCAACATCTTAGATCCAAATACTGCTCCAAGCCCTCCCCTACCGAAGGCATGACCGTTGTCGCCCATGACCGAGGCGATCCTGACGATGTTCTCTCCCGCAGGGCCTATCGCTATGGCCGAGCACTTAAATCCATGTCTCTTTCGAAGTTCTTGAATCGTCTCTGTAACCTTAAGTCCCCACAAGTCCTTAGCAGGAAGTATCTCCGCCCCATCATCGTAAACGTGCACGTAAACAGGTTCGTCGGATGCACCATGTACAACCATGGCATCAAAGCCACACTTCTTGAAGTACGCTGGGAAGATCCCGCCACACGTGCTATCGAAGAACGTCAATGTTAAAGGCGACTTCGATATCAAGGTAACCCTCGACGTCCCATAAACCCTAGTACCGGTTAAAGGGCCTGAAGCTAGAACTAAGATGTTATCTCTAGATAGAGGTTCAACACCTGGCCTCAAGTACTTATAGAGCCAGTAAGCACCCAAACCCGTACCGCCAAGGAACATCTTTAGGAGACTTAGCTCCAGGCTATCAACAGCGACTTCTCTTTTACTCAAATCTACTCGAAGAACTCTACCCCACCAACCAGCCATTAACCTCACTTCTTCAATGCTTCTTCAAGCAATGAAGGGTTTTAAGTATTGTGCTTAACTTAATTAGAGTCAACTAACTACCTACCCTACTTGCCTTAATTCAGCTAAGCCGTCTCGCTTCTTCACGATTGCTGTAAAGTTAAAATCACGCCTTTCTACAATACAGAATGTAAGCTGAGGTAGAGAGCAATATTATGATGAATAGATTTTGCAAGGTATGGTCCTGCGGTGAGATTAGTGAAGATAGAGTTGCTTGCCTATGATAGCATGGGCGTAAGGTCCATGGCAACTGTTGTCGAGACCAAGGACCTCAGATTAATGATAGATCCAGGAGTAGCTCTAGCTCCCTACCGTTATGGTCTTCCTCCTCATGAACTAGAGATTAAGAAGCTCAATGAGATGTGGTCCATTATAGAGGATAACCTCATAGACTGTACACACGTAGTAATAACTCACTACCACTACGATCACCACGAACCTGACTCTGCTGAGCTTCTAGCTAAGAAGATGGTTTACGTCAAGCATCCAACCCAAAACATAAACTTTAGCCAGAAGAGGAGAGCTAGCTACTTTCTATCGAAGATCAACGAGGCTGGGGGTACATATCAATATGCTGATGGAAGGGATATAAGGGTCAACTCCACGATCATAAGGATCTCAGAGCCTACCCCCCACGGTACAAACACCAAACTAGGTTACGTAATTATGGTCTCAGTGTGTGATGGCGAGGAAAAGGTTCTATACACATCAGATGTTGAGGGTCCATCACTTGACGCACAATTAGACATAATATTGCGTGAAAGATCGGACGTTCTCATAGTTGATGGTCCCATGACTTACATGCTGGGATATCGATACTCTTATGAAAGCTTAGAGGCTTCTATAAAAAACTTGGTTAAAATAATTCGTGAGACTCCTGTGAAGACTATCGTCTTAGATCACCACTTAATGAGGGATCTAGGCTATAAGCAGAAGATAGAACCCGTAATTAGAGAAGCTGAATTGAAGGGAGTTAGACTGTTATCTGCTGCTGAATTTGAAGGTAAGCCAATCGAGATGCTTGAAGCTCGTAGAAAGGAGCTTTACGGATCAAGTTGTTACAAGCTAGATGCAACATGATTCTCTAAGCATATCCATTGTTAACCTTCTAATCCACAGAGCTTGAATTGATGATATGTAAAGCTTCTTACTGCCTAAGTCAACAATGTAATCGCTTTCCTTTGGTGGTTTAAGCTCTATTGGAAGGATTACTGGGCCACAGCAATCTGTGCACACCCTGTATTCAAATGGCTCTTTTTGTAGGTACCTCACTAACTCATCATCTATCTCGATTTCTAAACACTTACCATCGTACCTCATAGCCTTAAATCTCATGTTAACCACCAAACTAGTGACTGCAAGTGAGCTGGTACTTAAACAAGCCTTCAGTTGAGGGAAGAACAAGTAAAAAAGCTTCGTGGCATACCTTCTTTTAAGTGATGCTTTGAACTGTCGGTACCTTAAAGTGTAAGTCGCTTACTTTTACTAGCTTTCCTCGAAAGACCATCTCCTCAAGCACTTCTCTAAACACTTGAACTGGAAGCTCTACTCCATAGCTTTCCTTGAACTCCCTCGATACTTCTTCGGGGCTCCACTTGTTTTCCGGCTTCTCCTTCACTATTCTCATTATTAGGTTTATCATGTCCTCCGTGAAGTTCCATGGATACATGTACCAAGTCCACTCCTTGACTTCGTCAACATAGTAGTCTGGGACTATGAGTGACGTAGATGGTATGAGCTGCATTGTAGCAACCCTCAAATCGCTTGGCCTACATACCTCTAAAATGTGCTTCTTAGCGACTATGATGCTCTTGCCTGTATCAGCTATGTCATCTACTACAAGCACTTTCTTGCCGTTGAAATCGTAATTGAATGGATACTTAATCGTCGCCTCCTCCTTATGCTTTCCAGTCTCAATCCAGTGCTCCACCTTAATGCTCAATAGGTCTACAACGTCTAAGTAATCGCATAGGAGTCTTGCTGGAGCAAATCCTCCTCTAGCTATGGCGACGATAACATCGGGCTTGAAGCCAGAGCTTCTTATCTTCTTTGCCAGCTCCTTACACCAAAGCACGACATCATTCCATGTGACAAGCTTGACCCTCATCTTCTGAGGCACGGGGCTTACACCAACCATAGATTTTCTTCAAACCTTGCAATTATAAGTATTGTGGAAGCGTAAGCATTTTTTGCTTAAACTTGCTTAGTTGATCTTGTGACCCTCATGTCTAAGGAGAAGGCTGAAATAGGAGTTATAGGCGGGTCAGGTCTCTATGATCCATCAATGTTCGGACCCTCCCAGGAAATCAAAGTTTACACCCCCTATGGCCCGACATCAGACTCCGTCTTCATTAGTGAGTATAAGGGGAGATCCATAGCTTTCATACCTAGACATGGCCGAGGACACAAGATACCACCTCATAAGATAAATTATAGAGCTAACATATGGGCTCTCAAAGAGCTAGGGGTTAAGAGAATAATATCAGTATCTGCTGTTGGCAGCTTGAGGGAGGATTATGCACCAGGTGATATAGTGGTAGTCGATCAGTTCATCGACTTCACTAAGAAGAGGGAATACACGTTCTATGATGGAGGGCTCGTCTGTCACGTATCGCTTGCGGATCCTTTCTGTCCTCAGTTGAGAGAGATAACTGTTGAGGCCCTGAAGGAGCTTAAGTTAAGTTTTCACGATAAGGGGACGTATGTGTGCATCGAGGGACCTCGCTTCTCAACCAGGGCTGAGTCGAAGCTGTTTAAAAGTTGGGGGGCCGACGTTATAGGAATGACGTTGGTTCCAGAGGTTAATTTAGCGAGGGAGGCAGAGATGTGCTATGTAGCGATAACGTTGATCACGGATTACGATGTGTGGGCGCCGAAGCACGTTACTGCTGAGGAGGTTACGAGGGTCATGGCAGAGAACATCGATAAGGCAAAGAGACTGCTAGCTGCACTCATACCTCGAATTCCTGTTGAAAGGACGTGTAAATGTGGTGAAGCCCTCAAGGAGGCATTAGTGTAGTGGACTTCAAGGTGAAGGACCCATCGCTTGCTGAGCGAGGAGAGAAGTTAGTTAAGTGGGCTAGGGACCACATGCCAGTTTTAGCAGAGATAAGGAAGAGATTCAGGGAGGAGAAACCTCTTAGTGGTGTTGTAGTAGGAGCTTGCCTTCATGTAACTAAAGAGACAGCAGTACTAGTCGAGACGTTAATTGATGGTGGAGCAAAAGTAGCTCTCTGCGCTTCTAACCCTCTCTCTACTCAGGACGAAGTGGCAGCCTACTTAGCATTCATTGGGGTCAATGTGTATGCTTGGAGGGGGATGGATTTTGAAGGCTACTATGAAGCCATAGGGAGAGTTCTATCAAAGCCCTTAACCATAACCGTTGATGATGGAGCAGACTTGGTTTCAACACTACATAAGCTAAGCTTCGGGGAGACGTCAAAGGAGGTTGAGGTAGTAAAGAAGGTTCTAGGTACGATACCAAGCACTAAGGTAGTAGGTGGAACAGAGGAGACAACAACTGGGGTCATGAGGTTAAGGGTCTTAATGAAGGAGGGCAAGCTACTCTATCCAATAATTGCTGTCAATGACGCTTACACCAAGTTCCTCTTCGATAACAGATACGGTACAGGTCAAAGCACAATTGACGGCATACTTAGAGCAACCAACGTACTGATATCTGGGAAGGTGGTGGTCGTAGCTGGATACGGTTGGTGTGGAAGAGGCGTAGCTATGAGGGCTCGTGGTATGGGGGCACGCGTTGTGGTAACGGAGGTGAATTCGATAAGAGCTCTAGAAGCTGTAATGGATGGTTTTGAAGTTATGCCTATGTCCGAGGCCTGCAAGATAGGAGACATTTTCATAACGGTTACAGGAGACGTTAACGTCATAAGGGGAGAGCACATGCTCAAAATGAAGGATGGAGCTATACTAGCTAATAGTGGTCACTTCAATGTAGAAATAAACTTGGAGGATCTAAAAGCAATAACGAAGGAGAAGATTGAGATAAGACCGAATGTAACAGAGCACGTCTTAGTTAACGGTAAGAGATTATACTTGTTAGCTGAAGGTAGGCTCGTAAACCTAGTTGCTGCTGAGGGTCATCCAAGTGAAGTCATGGACATGTCCTTCGCAAATCAAGCCCTCTCAATCGAGTACCTGGTGAAGAGAGGTAGTGAGCTAGCTCCTCGAGTCTACCCTGTTCCAAGAGAGATAGACGAAGAAGTAGCTAGGTTGAAACTTAGATCATTGGGTATTAGCATAGACTCTCTCACCGAAGAGCAGAAGACCTATCTTGAGAGCTGGAAGATGGGGACTTAAAATTCTCCGACAAGTATTATAAACTGGGCTAGCTACTATAGGGTTGACGAGGAGGATCAAGGAGAGGCTGATCAGTGTCAGAGATAGAGAATGAGGAGTTCCAAGAATACTTGGCACTACTTGAAAGAGCTTTAAGTCAGGTTCCAGCAAAGCCATCAGCTACTGGACGCTTTCAAGTACCAAAGGCCAAGGCCATCACTATGGGCAATAGAACCATAATACAAAACTTTAAAGAGATTGTCTCAATGCTAAACAGGCCACCAGAACAGTTCTTCAACTTCTTGCTTCACGAGCTTGGAACAGCAGGAACGCTGGATGATACTAGAGCAATCTTACATGGCAAGTTCTCGAAGGAGAAGATAGATGGCTTGATAGACGTTTACACGAAATTATACGTCATATGCCCAGTATGTAAAGGTGTTGATACAACTCTACGTAAGGAGGGGAGAGTACTAATGATACATTGCACCGCGTGTGGTGCCATAAGCCCAGCGCGGGGGACTTAAATTGTCGTCAGATGATGAGATAGAGGTTTACGTAAAGGTTCACCATCATGGAAGGGATGTGGTTGTAGCTGTTTGCGATGCTGAACTTCTCGGCAAAACCTTCACTGAAGGCACTGTAAAGATAGAGATTAGTGAAAAGTTTTATGGAGGAGAGAAGATGAGCGTCAAAGAAGCAATGAAAATAGCTAAAAAAGCCACAATAGCTAATTTCCTAGGTGAGAAAAGCGTGAAATATGCTATTAAGAGCAAGCTTGTACATAAGGATGCTGTTACTGTAGTAGCATCAATACCTCATGCGCAGTTAATAACAATGATGTAAGTAGCGGCAGGTAAGTTGTCTTTGAAGAGGTTTTGTGCTAAGTGTGGCATTGAAATAGGCGTGTTTGAAGTCTCGAGTCTAGGGAACTTGTGTCCCAATTGCTATATGGAGATACGCGGAATAACTGTTCCTCCGCGTGAAGTGCCATTAACGATATGCCGAAAATGCTATTCCGTGAAGTTTAAGAATCGATGGCTACCAATAGACCTTTCAACGGAGAAATCGGTTGAGAACATGATTCATGCCATTAGAGGTATTGTGGAAAAAGCATTTAACTTTAAAGTTTTCGTCGCACTTACACTTCAAGATGTTTACAAAATAGTCTCAGGCGAACAAACAACTGTCACTATCACTCTTGATGAAAAAATTCATCCATTACTTAAGCCCAAAGAGATGGCGATAAACTTAGACATCAAACCCAACTTCTCGATATGTCCAGTATGTCTAAAAGTTACCGGCAAGAATTTTGAAGCAACTATACAGTTAAGAGGCTTCAGTAATAGAGAACTTGAGCAGATAAAGGCTTTAGTAAACAAAATCATTATTGAGAGATCGGGAGGTTCACATAATATACAAACTGGAGCTTTATGGGAGGAAGTTGATGGTGGCGTAGATATACTGCTCCCTTCAATTGATATCGCTCGAAGGATATCAAATATCGTGAAGAAGATGTTTAACGTCCAAGTTAAAGAGTCTTACAAGGATTGGGGATGGGATAAGAGTAAAGGTAGACACCTTCGTAGGTTGACGATTCTTCTCAGATCTCGAAACGCTTAATAGCTAACCTCTGTCTAGTCACTTTGAATAGGCTTGAAGCATAAGGAAGAGAAAAGAGAACTACGCCTTCCAGCTGAAGGAGAACTAATAGGAGTAGTAGCTAAGTTGCTAGGGAATGATAGAGCTGAGGTGCGGACGACTGATGGAAGAGTACTACAATGCAGGATACCTGGTAAATTGAGGAAGAGACTTTGGTTCAAAGAAGGCGACTTTGTCCTTGTTGCCCCGTGGGATTTTCAGCCTGGTAGAGGAGACTTGCTTTGGAGGTACACAAAAGACGAAGTTGAGGAGCTTAAACGTAGAGGATTAGTGGGATCTTTGGCAGAAGAATCTTAGTTTTCTAGCTGAGCTGTTGTTGCCATCCTGATACCTCCATCAACACATTCTCGACATTTACTTTAACTCCCTTTTTCTTGAAATAGCTCACTACGTTTTTAACATCTCTTTCAAGGAAGAAGTCAGCATTTGGGTGGGTTGTTAACACAGCTTGACCGAAATCAAAGAATACAGGTGTGCTCTTCCAAACCATGATGTTGTATTCGCTTAAGTCTGCATGAACTATCCCAGCTTTACAGTAGAGAATCTTAATGTTCTCCACAACCTTTCTAAACATCTCCTCATAATCGTTGATCTCAGCATCTTTAAGTAGAGGTGCTGGTACACCTTCCTCACCTATGAACTCCATCACTACCACGTTTCTATAAACCGCTACTGGCTTAGGAACGCTAACACCAACCTCGTAAGCTCTTTTGAGATTCTTGAATTCCTTTAAGGCCCAAGCATATACCAGCGGTCTAGTCCCTTTCTTGATCTTCTTGAACCTAGGATCCCCTTCTATGTACTGTAGAACAGTTTTCTTAAATTCTCTTGTTGAGGTTAAGAATATCTTGACCGCTAAGTCTTCTCCTTCAGGGGACTTGGCCCAGTAAACTCTTGACTCCTTCCCGGTGTCTACAACACCGTATAGAACGTCTATGACCTTCTTATTTATGAGCTTATAGAGAGCTTCTAGCGTAGATGTGTCAAAGACTTCCTCCACAGTCTTCAACAAGTCTTCATTCTTTCTCCTCTTTTCCTCTCTCTTAAATGGGTGTTCTATCCCTTCCCAATCTTCAAACAATCTTCGTCAAGTCTTTTGAAGAGATTTCGCTTATATATAACCCTTTCATCAATAGTTTGTTAGTCTCAAGTGAAAAGTGCTGGTGACGACTATTGCCTAACGTCATTTATAGGGACTTTGTTCAAATACCAGTTGAAAGGGTTGGGGCCCTCATAGGGAGGGGAGGTAGCGTTAAGAAGGAGATAGAGGAAACTTACGGGGTCAAGCTGGAAGTTGATAGCTCTACTGGGAGAGTATGTATAGAGCTTTTAGAAAACTCGAACCCAGCTAACCTCCTAGTTGTTAAGAATATAATCCAAGCAATAGGCTATGGCATGAACCCTGAGAAAGCTTTAAAGATCTTTAGTGAAGAGGATGCAGCTCTACATGTAATAGACTTGAAGTATCTTCTAGGTCCCTCAAGAGATAACCTAGTACGCGTCAAGGGGAGGCTCATAGGGGAGAAGGGTAAGGCAAGGAAGCTAATAGAAGAGCTCACGAACACTGTGATATCGATATCAGAACACACAGTAGCGATAGCTGGTAAGCTAGAGAATGTGGAGGTAGCGCGTAGAGCCATCGAGATGCTGATATCTGGCAGTCCTCATGGTGTAGTTTGGAGCTATCTCTACACTGTTAGGAGGAAATTGAAGAGGAGAGGCTTCGCGCTATGGGAGCCAAAAACTGTAAGCTTAGAGTTAGAGGAGAGCGTACCTGAGGGTGAAGAAGAAGGTGAAGAAAGTGGCTAAGTGGATAGTAACGTGCGCGTGGCCTTATGTAAACTACGTGCCCCACTTGGGCACCATGATAGGCTCAGCTCTCTCTGCTGATGTGATAGCACGGTATTTAAGGATGAAAGGCGAAGACGTCATCTTTGTTAGTGGATCCGATGAGCATGGGACACCAATAGAAGTGGAGGCGATAAAGAGGGGGATTGAGCCCAAGGCCTTATGTGACGAGAATCACTTAAAAATCACTGAGCTATTTAAAAGATGGGGAATATCATTCGACAACTACTCAAGGACTGAGAGCCCACATCATAAGGACTTCGTTAGATCGTTTTACATGAAGTTGATGAGAAACGGCTACATCTATGAAGAAGAAGTTGAGCTACCCTTCTGCCCTAACTGTCAGATTTTCTTGCCAGATAGATTCGTAACGGGTCAATGCCCGTACTGTGGATTTGAAGATGCTAGAGGGGATCAGTGCGACAATTGTGGGAGACTTCTTGAGCCCGATAAGCTGGTGAAGCCTAGGTGCACAATATGCAGTACATCTCCACAATTTAAGAGAACGAAGCACTGGTTCTTTGACCTTCCAAAGCTGGAACCCGAGCTGAGAGAGTACGTAGAGAAGGCCCCCTTTTTAACTGAAAATGCTAGGAACAGTAGCTTGAGCTTACTTAGGGAGGGCTTGAAACCAAGATCTGTAACAAGAGATAACAGGTGGGGGATACCAGCTCCCTTTCCGGGTGCTGAGGGTAAGACCATCTACGTGTGGATGGAAGCAGTATTAGGTTACGTATCTGCCACCATAGAGTACTTTGTTAAGAAAGGAGAACCAGAGAAATGGAAGGAGTACTGGTTCGACGGAGACAGTAGGTTCCTATGCTTCATAGGGAAGGATAACATTCCATTTCACACGCTAATATTACCAGCACTCTTGATAGCATCAAGAGAAGGCTACGTTCTTCCGTGGGGCGTATCAGCTACTGAATACTTACTCTTTGAGGGTCAGAAGTTCTCAAAGAGCAGGAGAATAGGAGTGTGGATTGACGAGGCTTTAGAGATGTATCCAGTAGATTATTGGAGATACGTTTTGCTTTACCTTAGACCTGAGGGGAGGGACGTCAGTTTCACATGGCCCCTCTTCAAAGAACTAGTGAACTCTCACTTGAATGACACCCTTGGAAACTTTGTGTATAGAGTTTTAAGCTTCACATCAAGAGTCTTCAGCTCAAAGGTGCCTACCCCGAGGAGCGATTGGATTAAGGAGGAGCTATGGGAAATAGTTTTAGAAAAGTTCCAACGTACTTCATCGTACTTAGACAGCTTCAGGATAAAAGACGCTCTCCAGGAGGTCATGAGCATAGCTAGAGAAGGTAATAGATACCTAAATGAGAAAGCTCCTTGGGATGCTATTCGAAAGGGCTTAGTAGATGAAGCGTCAATAAGCATTTATGTGTGTCTAACTGCTATAAAGTCTTTGGCCATAATGCTAGCCCCCTTCATGCCGAAAAGTGCTAATGATATCTGGAGAGGTATAGGCTACACGAACAGTGTCCACGAAGAGAAGTGGGAGGAGGCAATAAAGCCTATAGAGCCGGGGAGAGAAGTGCCAACACCTAAACCATTGTTCACTAAGATCAAGTGATCGTCTTCATGATAAGCCCTCTTTAACCACCTCCTTGACTTCCTTGCTCTTATTTGAGAATCTTAGCTTGTCATCTGAATGTATGGCATTTAGGCCTTTAACAAATGTCTCAGCTATAATGTTCTCATCTTTCTCACGCATAGCTCCTCACTCTATGAGAATCATTAAACCACTGATTTTTAAGGTTAGGTCATACATGCAAAATACTCTAATAACTTAGATTAAAGGAGAACTTGATGCTGAAAAGCGATCGCGACAAGAATTTTGATTGGCACTTTAAATCCTATTAGCTTCTTGAGAACCTTTACGTTTAATGCTCTGTTCCTCCTTTGAAATAGATTAGAGGGAGCATTGTCTTGAAGATCTACATTGAAACTTATGGATGCTGGCTAAACAGAGCAGATAGTGATATTATTGCATCGATATTAAGGGAAAGTGGACACGAGATAGTCGACAATCCTACAGTAGCGGATGCCATAGTGATCAATACGTGTGCTGTGAGAGCTGAGACTGAGAGGAAGATAGCGAAGAGACTTAAGGAGCTTGAAACATCCAAGGATTGTCATAGTTACAAGAAGATTATAGTCACTGGCTGCCTCGCAAGAGCCCGTCCTGCCTTCATAGCCTCTCTCTCTCCATCAGCTAGCATACTTGGACCAAATGCTCTTCAACTAGTTTTAGATGCTCTTCGAGAGAAAATGATAAATATTGGACCTGACAAGAGAGAGGACTTTAAGCTACCAACGTATAATGGCTCTAGTAAGAGACTTGTAATACCCATAGCAGTCGGCTGTTTAGGTTCGTGTAGCTACTGCATAATGCCAATATCTAGAGGAAGGCTTTCCAGCTGTCCGCCTCAAAGGGTTCTAGAGCTCTTCGATAGAGCTCTATCTAGAGACGTGAAAGAGGTGTACCTGGTCGCTCAGGATATTGCTTCTTATGGCCTGGATATAGGGACAAATCTCCCATCTCTCTTACGAGCTCTTCTCAAGAATCAAGGCGACTACGTGGTGAGGCTCGGCATGATGGAGCCATCAACCCTCGCCATCATAGCCAATGAGTTGAGACCTCTTTTACTCGATGCTCGAGTGTATAAATATCTACATCTACCAATGCAATCTGGAAGTGATAGAATACTGAAGCTCATGAATAGGAGGTACACCATTGAATTTTTCGTTAAGCTCGTTGACTTCTTTAAATCAAAAATAGACGTTTTCTTGGCCACTGATGTAATAGTCGGCTTTCCGAGCGAAACCGATGAAGACTTTGAACAAACATGTAAAGCTTTGGAAAAGCTTGTCCCAGACAAGGTTCATGTGGCTAGGTACACTATGAGACCCTTTACTAAGGCATCTTCACTTCCTCAACTCTCCGATCACATTAAGAAGAAGAGGTCACGTATACTAAGTGAGCTAGTTGAGGAATTAACGCTGAAAAGAAACATGCGATACGTGGGGAAGGAAGTTGACGTACTCTTGACTGATGTGGCTCCAAGAGGGGGGCTTTTGGGGAGAATGATCAATTATAGACCTGTGGTGGTTAGATGTGATCGTAGCCTGCTGTGGAAGAAGGTGACTGTGGTTATCGAAGAAGCGAAACCTCATATATTACTCGGTAAGGTTGTTTAGCCACCGCTTACTGGAGGTAAGAGCGCTACTTCATCGCCATCTTTGAGCTTCGTTTCTAAACCGTCAAGTTCTCTTATACCTTTGCGGTTCACCAAAATTATTAGATTCTTTGAGACTTCTCGACCATTAAAAATGAAATTCTGAAATTTTTTAGGCATCTTTTCACAAAGTTTCTCTAACAATTTCCTAACAGTTACACCGTCCTCTACTTCTTCTTCTACCTCCTTGACCCCTGTTACCTCTCTTATTAAAGCGAAGAACTTCACCTTGACTTTCATGGATTGCTCCCCAACTTATTGACATACTCATTAATTTGCTCATCCATCACGTGTCCTCGACTAAAAACCTTCACCCTCTTGACTCCTTCAACCTTCTCAGCAGCTTCTTTAATTGAGTAGGCTAGGTGGAAGGCTATTGGACAGAAGGGGGATGTAGGTGTAAACTCAATGGTTACTTCACCATTCTCCTCATTTATGCTTCTAATACAGCCCATTTCTACGACATTCATTCCAGTCTCGGGATCTATCACCTTCTCTAAAGTTTCTCTAACTTTCCTCTTAAGCTCGCTCAATAAATCATACCCTCCATCGTTGTTTGGTCAGCAAAGAGATAGCTTGCTGGCGACCTTAAAAAGCTTAAGTTAGATGACCTGTCAAAGGAATTGAAGATAGCGTTTTCGAGGAGATATTAGATGGATTAGGATGACGTAATGAGGCTAACTTCTACATAGCGTACGTATAATGCCGACAACTCATGAAACTTATTTTAGACGACGTCTCCTGGTAGACTCTTTTAGAATGTCCTTTCCCCCGTTTAGAAGAGACAGGTTACACTGAGACCAGTTCGACGAGCATGAGATTTTGTGAAGTATTGCGTGCTGAAGAATAGTGCACAACTTGAACTTAAAAGAACAGCAGAACAATAGCTTAAAATCTAAGCTGCAAAAATAAGTGTGGGGTTGTATCATGGTGGAGATAGTGATAGACCGAGGGAAGTGCACGAATTGTGGTACATGCGTTTCAGTATGTCCAGTAGGCGTCTACGAGATGAAGGAAGGAAAGGTTGAAATAGTCAATAAGGATGCATGTCTTGCATGTAGGGCATGCGAAGCACAATGTCCCAACCAAGCGATACAGATAATCGAGTAAGAAACTGATGGCTCGAAGAAACCATAACCCTCTTCTTTCCTCACAATGTTAAACTTTAAATTACCCTTCACCCTTCACGTAAATAATGAAGCCCGGTGGTGTAGCGGCCAAGCATGGCGGGCTTTGGCCCCGTCGACGGGAGTTCGAATCTCCCCCGGGCTACCATTTAATTCCTGTGTGGTCTTAATTGACAACGCCTAAGTTGTAAAGGAGAAAGACGGATTTAGGTTTTCTACTTATATTAGATTATGATTATTTTCTATCTACTTACTGTGGTTATGAAGAGTTCAGCCTTGGCCGAATGGTGAGGAAGGGTCAACCAGCTGAGTCTATAAGGTGCTTGCAAGTCTCATGTGGATAGCTTTAGCAAACGTTCTATTTGTTGTAATTGAAAGTTTACTTAAATTTTTAAAAGGAAGATTAATGGATACTGTAATGAAGACGCATGTAACGTTGATCAGTCGATTAGCAACTTCATGGAGAAATTCTCTTTTCTCACACCTAAGACTACGTGAGTTATCGTTCTCTCAACATGCTCCATAGACAACAGCTTCTTTACAAACTTGCTGAGCTCAGCTCTCGACTTGAACCTAGCTATTATAATGGCATCGCTTTGTCCAGTAACGTCGTAGACGGCCTGCACGTTAGGTATTTTTGCGATTTCGTCTTCGATGTCTACAACCTTCCCCTTGGAGATCACAACTTCTATTAAAGCAGCAACGTCATAACCTAATTTCTCTGCATCAACCACGGTTGTATAGCCCTTTATTACGCCCTCCTCCTCCATCCTCTTTACCCTACTAGCTACAGTGGCCGTGGAGACGCCTATTCTTTTAGCTATCTCCCTAAACGATATTCTAGCATCGTTTACCAGTTCTCTTAATATCGCCTTATCTATTTCATCAAGTTTTGTGTGCATTGTAAACCGTTTTTACGATCTGTGTAATAAAGTAACCGCCTATGTTATCTTTACGAGCTCAATCCTTATTCGGGGTCTCTCATTGTGAAGTGAACAGTGCTACTGTCCATGACTAATCTTCTTCAGAGAATAGCAGCTTTGCGACTTCGCTTCTAAGCTTCCTCCACTTCCTTTCAAGAATGCCTTCTATTGTGTAGTCGACTTCTATTTCGACTTTGAGGGACTTGGCCATGAGACCGCCCATGAAATCCCCTAGCTCACTTGATAATCTTAATTCTACAGGTTCTCCAAGTTCTCGCGCTATCTCCTTAGCTATATCGGCTAAGCTCAATCCTAGCCTTGCATCCCTTTTGTTAAGCTTTACCTCGATCATCCCTCCTCCAAGAACCTTTACAGCTTCTTTAAGCATTCCTACGAGTGCCCTTTCATAATCCTTAGACTCAACGATGTTTTGAAGTCTCTTCTTAGCTTCTTCAACGACTTTTTCTATAAGCTTCTCTTTGTGATCTAGAAGCCTTCTATATGCATCCGCACGTGCTTTAGCTACCTCACTCCTCCTTCGACTAAGAGCTTCTTCCCTTCTCCTTCTCATCATTTCTGAGGCTTCAATCTCTGCTTTTCTTCTAGCTTCTTCCACAGCCTTCTTTACGACTTCCTCGGCTTCTTCTCTAGCCTTAGCTATTATGTTCCTTGCCTCATCTTTGGCTCTCTCTATGATAGTACTTGTAAGTTTTTCTAAGTCTCCAACAAGGGACATTATGTCCCCTCCTGAGGAATTATGGCCTTAACACCTCAATCAACAGCAAATTTACAGCCTTCTCGAAATTTTTAGAGACCAACCTTTCCAACTTTCTGATCTCCGTAAGCAGCCCTTCTTCTATTCTTTCGATCTCGCGTTTAGTGTCTTCTTCTATCCTCCTGACTTCTTCTTCAGCTTCTCTCATTGCTCGCTGAATGACCTCATTGTAAACAATTTTTGCTTGTTCTTCAGCTCTTACTCTCGCCTCAGCCTCTAACCTCTTTGCTTCCTCATAAGCACTATCGATTATTCTTCTTGCCTCTCTTTCAGCCTCAATTATACGACCTAGGACTTCGTCCATGCCGAGAACCTCCACGGTGATCCGGCAGCTACTTCTCCGCTTAGCAAAGTTTATAAATTCTTTTCTTCTAAGGGAAGTAGCGCATGAGCACTATAAGGGGGACCTCAAGTGCTTACAATGACGCCACTGATCAAGGTCAAGGTTTATGTCCTCAAAGATCATCTGGCCAAGGTCCTCTTTCATGTAGGCAAAGAAGGCTTTCTTCACTTAACGGATGTAAAAGAAGATTTCCCTGAAGAAGTGGCTAAGGGCATCTTAAGACCTTTTGACGTTTCATCAATCCTCTATAGAATATCCTCATTAATCTCTAAACTTGAGAAGCTAGTATCAACCATAAAGCTACCCTCATACTCCCTTGAAAGCTTAGCTGAAGAGGAGATATTCTCGATCTCCCTCCTAGACTCTGAAGCCTACGTTGATGCCTTAGAGAGGTCACTGGTTACAGGTGATGAGCTAATTGCAGAGAGGGTAAAAAAGGAACATGGAGAAAAGATCTCAAAACTTATCACATCGTTGAAGGTCTTAGAGACCATAGAGTCAGCTAAAGCAAAGGCTGCAGAGACTGCTGCAGTTGCGGTTTTCACAGGTTGGTTGCCAAAGACCCTCTTAAAGTCTTTTGTCAAGGTAGTTGAGAAAGCGAGCTATGGTTGTCACGTAGTTAAGTACGAGGAACCTGAATTTCACGAGAAAACGCACTTATTCGAGAAACCTGAGGAAGAAAAGCACGAGGTAGTGAACCTTAGATTTTACGTACCTAAAGAGTATGTAGAAAATATTCTTTACGCCTTATCAAAGCTTGAGCACTCCGTTATCGACCTTAGAAGCTTATCCTATGCAGAGTTTGAAGATAAAGTTAAACCTCTTGAGCCTTCACCCAACCTCTTCAGGCTTTCCTCTCTATCTTCGAGACTTGACGTGCTACTGTCTATGCTCGGACTACGTCCACCTCAAGATGTGAAACCAATTAGTGAACCATTACTTGATGAGAGGATAAACGAAATAGATTCTATTGTTTCATCGATTGAGAAGGAAGTCTTCTCCCTCTCCTCAAGGCTTGAAAGCATAAAGAAGTCTATGGATACGGCTTCAAGGCTTGAAAGCGATGTTTCAGCTTTGGTCACGCCACAAATACAGTTAGCTGAGGTGATAGCCCAGGACATCAAAGGAACCATAAGAAGCATGGTGCTTCAACTGTCGGATGAAAGTGCAAAAATACATGCCCTCCTAGATGAGATAAAGAGGGAGAAGGGAGATCAATTAATAGAGTTTAAAAGGTTGATTGAAGGAGCTCGAATGGTTGAAGAGAAGAGGTTGAAAATGGTTGCCACGGATAACATGGCAATAATTCAAATATCTGTAGCTAAGGAAGATGTTGAAAAAGCGAAATTATTGGTCAAAGAGGCATCCAGTAACAACTTCGCTTGCATAGAGGTGAGCCGCCCCATAAAAGTTAAGGTGAAGAAGGAGACAGCCATTAAAGCTGTTCATGAAATTAAAATTCCATCATTGATGAGAAACCCCAAGTGGGCTAGAGTTTATGAAGGACTCGTAAAGGGCCTAGGCACACTCAATTACAAAGAAATAGACCCCACAATCATATGGTTCTTCACGTTTCCGATATTCTTCGGTTTGATGTTCCCTGACGTAGGACATGGACTGGTTCTCTTAATTCTTTCCATACCTCTCTACTATCTTAAGAAAAAAGGCTATAGAGGAGGCGAGCTAACAAATTACATTGTTCAAGGAGCACCTGTAATAATAGCTTGCGCCATAACTTCAATAATCTTCGGCATAGCGTTTGGCGAATTCTTCGGAAAACTTGATCCACATCCTGAACACTACCACCCACTCAAGCTCTTTAACTTCGATCCCCTCAACAGCGATCCATTAGCTACTCTTAGAGCAACCATACTTTCAGCTCTAGGCTTACCTCAAGGATTTGACATGTTAGAGGCTGAGGGGGCGAAAGCCCTCATAAAGTTATCAATATACATAGCGATATTTCATATAACGTTAGGCCTAGTATTTTCGGTGATAAATAGGGTGAGACTTAGAGAATACAAGGAGACAATAATGGGGCCAGGCCTTTGGCTTTGGCTTTATGCGAGTGTTGCCACTGCCTTCATTATTTATCGTGGAAGGCTGGTTAGCGCGGTTCTTGAAGGATACTTAGACACCATAATCTTCATATGGATGCCCTTTATAGCGATGATGATTATTAGAATCATTTTCATGGGATTATTAGACGGTATTAGTGAAAGCCTTGATAACTTCATAGCATCACTATCAAACACAATATCGTATGCTAGGCTCTTCGCTTTTGCGCTAGTACACGCGGTCCTTTCTCACGTCTTCTTGTCGATTGATGAAGGCCTTTACGCAATGATTGGAGTGCCCTTCATAGGTGCAATAGCCGGAACTATATTCTTCGTCTTCTTCGAGATAATATTCGTCTTCTTCCAAGCTCTGAGGCTTCACTGGGTTGAGCATGGAACAAAGTTCCTCATAGCTGATGGTACTCCATTCCAACCATTCACCATAAGTTTAAGCCTATCAAGCTTTAGTAGGGAATGACTAGCGATTCGTAGGCTTTTTGAGGGGTGACTTCATTATTTACAACCATGAAAGCCAGCTTTAAACTAACTTTTTCGCTCCATTTAACAAATAGGTAAGAGAGCACAGCTTTAGCAGTAAGGGGTACTCTACTTGGTTCTCTTAAAGACCTGTAAGCGTTGTTTATGAAGTTTCTTAGCACTTCCTCCTCTTTTTCAGCAACACCTTCCTCTCTTTTAAGGAGAACTTTGTTTTCCTCAATCTTTTGTTTCACAACTTCTACTACCATAGACTTCTTATCTTCTCTCCTCAAATCATCAATAGCTATTGAGAACAGCTTGTAAGCAAGCTCTCTTATCTCGTTGGAGTACACGTAGGCATACTTAGTAACCTCAAGGTCTTTTCCGATCTTTAAGAGGGAGTAGGCAGCGAGCGCAAGCAAGGGACCTCTTGAGCCAATAGTAAGAGCTTCCTCTAGAGCTTTGGGATATAGTCCCCTAATATCATCACTAGCCAAGTAATCTTTCAAGTCTTCTCGTAAGAGACTCTGAGTCTCTCTTCTCAATTTAAATGGCGTAACCACATAGCCTCTAGCTACTTCATCACCATAAACTTCGTATCGAAAAGCGAAGTTAGCACATAAGGTTACTATGAAATCGTTAAAGTCGTCCATTACTTTTAGAAGCTCTATGGGTGATCGTATTCGAATATCGATAAGTACCTTCGAAAAATCTGTTATCTCGTCTAAAACGTCATTTAGCTTGATTAAATCGTAAAAATCAAGTTCTATAAGCGATAAATTCTTCAGTACATTTAGCAATTGTAGCGAACCTCTTGCACCCATTATCCTTGCAATATCATACCTATTCATTATCTTATAGCGTTCCACCTCTACAAGCGATATTAGAGATCTTAAATTCTCTCTCTCAGGGTCATACTTAACTTTGAGCCCTAACGTCAAACTAAACTTCCAAATACGCCAAAACATTATCCCGAAGCCCACAATAACCCCTATTAAGGCCCCCATCACGTTAGTAAGCTTCAAGTAAGGTCCAGCATACCATCCAACTATCGCGAAGATTACAGGCTCCAGTCCGAAGCTTAGTGCTATAAGAGCCTTCCTTAAATCCTCACCACTTACCTTCATTCTCTCTGAACAGAGTTTCTAAGAAATAGGTAAAAGCTTATCTCAGCGAGATCCCAAGCTAGGCTTATGGTAGAGAACGAGGTAAGAAAGCGCATTATAGCGGCTATGATCAAGGCCTTAGCTATAGGTCTTATAGTTCCTTTATTCACTATTTCCTTGACGGTCCTAGCCCTCTTCTTATTTAAAACTCTACATGTATTCGTAAGAGCTCTGCTAATGACATTATTTGGCTTAGCAGGTTTTGGAGCTGGAACTATTATTACCTTAAGGTTACTAGAAAGGATTCGCTTAGATCTTCGACCTAGAGCTAATGAGGTAAAAGATTAGCTGATCTTCCACATCGATGAATTATTGGTCACGTAGAGGTAGAAATTGATATAAAGCTAGTAACATGGAATTCCGCGATAGGGGTATGTGCTATGAGGAAGCTACTTACAATGGGCTTAATGTTTGCTCTTTTAGGTCTTGCC
>QNVF01000001.1 GCA_004347965.1 Candidatus Nezhaarchaeota archaeon WYZ-LMO8 | reverse complement strand
GTATATATCTAAGGGTGGAGAACCAGCTATGAAGCTAAGGAAGGAGAATGGGAGAGTAGAAGATAATTGAGCAAGAATTTGAATGACTTGAAAAATCTTGAGAAGGTGCATGCGCTATGATCGCAAAAGCTCAATGCACTCGGCAAGAGAAACATTTAATGTCTGTTACACAACATTTATTAGGTTAAAAAAGCATTTACCCTTGGGTATAATTTTTGTTTGAACCATTTGTGTTGTATGTGAGCAAGAGGTTTATTGATAAGGCCTCTAAAACTTTTGGTTTGGGCCTCATAGTTAGAAAGCCTTTAGTGGAGATTCTCAGAAAAATGAATGTAAAGTTTAAAGAGCTTGATAGGGATGAGGCCAAGGCGGCCCTGGACAGAATTGCTGAGACTAGAGGCATAACAGTCACGGCTAGTCAGCTTATAAAGAGCTTAGCGCTTGCCTTCTTCCTCCCCACAGGAGTGTTTATTGCAACAATGAAAAAGGTGTTTTACAGGTCTGGAGTTGAAACCGAAGACAGCATAATACTGGAGTTCCTAGCAGAAATACCAAGGGTGTTCAGGCCAACACTTTTCTACGACATATGGCTCATCGTGCCAAAAACTGATATAGGAGAATTAAACGCAAAACAGATAATCAAGACAATAGTAGAGAAGACAGGAGCTTCACCGCTCACAGAAGAGGAATGGGAAGACGCCAAACCAATCATAGAAAAGCTTAAAGGAAGACTGGAGGTAAAAGGCATAACAGAAAACTTCTGGAAAAACCTGTAAACCAATTCTTTTAATTGTAGTAAATACTTGTATCTATGTTTTGAGCATCTTTTAATAAATTATCCGAGTTTGTATCGGCAGAGATGAAGCATTTTATTGATGTCTCAGATCGTCATATTCTTGGAATCTCAAGGAAGGCTTTGACTGAGTTATTAAGTCTTTAGGCTTAAATACCGTAGAACCGATACAAGTTCTACTGCTTCCCATGATCCTCAGGCATTACTTAATCATGAGCTATGACAAAGGGTCGTTCAAGCTGCTCCATGAGAAATGTCCATTGTTCACGCTTCTTAACCTTTTACGAGCTTTAGGGGGAAAATAAATTCGAGAGAAGACATAATGGTGCTTAGAGTTAGTATTCATAGTTTCCTTTTTGCCGAAAATACAATTACTATTGAGGGGGTCGGGAGGGCGTATATGTAAAATAAAATTGTAAAATCTATTTCTCGCAAAACACAGGCTCAATCAAATCCTTGTATTTAATGCTAAACTCTCATTGATTAAAGGAGAAGAACGTTCTCTTTACTTAAGGATTCGCTTAAAATTTAGTGGACCGGGCGGGACTTGAACCCGCGACCTCCCGCATGCCAAGCGGGCGATCCACCAGGCTGATCTACCGGCCCTGCCATAATTATGGCGAGGTTGGGTATTAACGTTTCCATCGATGAATGATTTTAAACAAGACGATAAGCTCTATTTAACGGCTTGTTTTGCCAAGAGTACCTCCTTAATCTGCTTGATTTACCAAAGCCGCATGCAGCACAGTAGTGCTTCTTCTTATTGTAAGATCTTCTACCACATCTTCTACACTTGATGTGCGTCGCTCCTTTGTTCATTTTTCCAAAAGAAGTTGTCCCCTTAACCATGACGTAGTCCTCCGCTACTTGGATACTGGGCTTATTAAGACTATGCTATCTCCCCTAATTAGTATTAGCCCATGCTTCTTTGGCTCACCATTCTGCTTTAATTCTTCAGCATCCTCAAGGACTATGTTTAGATGTTGATCGTAGCTCTTTAACTTGCCTCGCAACTCCCTACCGCCTTTAAGTCTAACAAGTATTTGGCTACCTATCGAGGATGCCAATATCGCTAATGTTGTCTCTGACATAGTTGGACCCTGCCAAACCTAACTTTCGTTCTATTGTTAAAAATATATACTTTTTTAAGCTTAGCAGTAAAATGCTCAAAATGGTTGGTTATGTCAAAAGCGCATAGACGCTTCTTGAGTAAGAGCGAGAGTAAAGAGATAGTATCGGCTATCGAAGAAAAGTTTAAGCTTAAAGCTACATTAGACCGTAAATCCAGGTGGGAAGTAGTTCAAGTGGGTAAGGACGAGTGCGTGTATGTCATCGATGGTGAGCCGATAATCATGAAGATATCGGGTAAGCTTATCCCATCTTTAAAGGCATTGAGTAATGGCTTAATAGAGCTGCCCAAGATCGTAGTTGACTTGGGAGCTGTTAAGCACATAGTCAACGGAGCTGACGTAATGGCTCCCGGCATCGTTAAAGTTCAGGGAGAATTTGCGAGAGATGACTTGGTCGTAGTAATCGATGAGAAGCACGGAAAGCCTCTATGCATTGGCGTAGCCATAGTCTCCAGTTCAGAAGTAGCATCTATGTCTAGAGGTAAAGTTGTGAAGAATCTACATCATGTAGGCGATAAGATATGGAGTAAGCTAAAAGATTTAGGTCTCATGTAGTTTTAATGACGGATCTCCGTCATCTGATCCTGACGGAGTCCAGAAAGTCGGGTGTTAGTGTAGGAATCTTGTAGTACCTCTCTATGCTTGAAGCTAGGCTTGCTATTTTCTCGCTTTCTCCATGACATAGTATTATCTTATGAGGCTTCGGCGCTACTCTCTCCACAAATCTTAGTAGTTGCTTTCTATCACTATGACCACTAAATCCCTCACACGTGTGTACTTCCATCTTGACCTTGGCTGCTATGGGCTTACCGTCCACGTAATCGACAATTACCTCCTTAGCCCCCTCTTGGACTATCCTACCGAGAGTTCCTTCAACTTGGTATGAAACGAAGATTAAGGAGTTCCTCTCGTCCTCCGACATTAGCTTAAAGTACTCTAATGCTGGCCCTGCATTCAGCATACCTGATGTTGCCAGTATAATGCAGGGCTCGCCCTCAACTATGTCGAGACGCTCGTGCCCTCTAGATAAGGTAACAAAGTTCTCAGCTAAGAAGGGATTCACATCTTCGTAGAATATCTTATCTCTAATCTCTTTAGCCAAGCTCTCTGGGTAAGCTGTATGTATTGCTGTCGACTCTTGAATCATACCTTCTATGTATATTGGAATTGAGGGTATGAGCTTCTTTTCAACAGCGTTGGCTAGTACCAACATTATCTCTTGAGCTCGACCTACAGCTAGTACTGGGATTAGCACCTTACCTCCCCGTTCAAGAGTCCTGTTCACGATCTCTATGAGCTTTGCTTCAGTTTCCTCCCTTGACGGCATCACATCGTTTGGTCCACCGTAAGTCGACTCCATTATTAGTGTTTCAAGCCTAGGAAACACATACGTTGCCGGTTCCAGTAGTCTTGTTCTACCATACTTGAAGTCACTCGTGTACACTATGTTGTGCAGGCCTTCACCTATGTGTAAGTGGACCATGGATGAGCCGAGTATGTGACCAGAATTGTGCAGCGTTAATTTCACTCCTGGAGCTATGTCAGTGACCTCCCCGTGATTTAAGGATATAGTGTGTAGGAGGGCCATCTTAACCTCTCTTATACCGTATATTGGTGTTCTTCCTTCCTTCTCAGCTACGTCTAGATAGTCCTTCAATATTAATGCCATGAGCATTTTAGTTGGTTCACTGCAGTAAACTGGTCCACGGTAACCGTACTTGAAGAGTAATGGTAGAGCTCCACAGTGATCTAGGTGAGCATGCGTTATTACGACAGCACTTAGCGAGTCCACGTCGAATTCGTCGATCCAAAATGCTGGGAACTCATTCATGTAATCCCTAACACCAGGTTTAGCCCCGCAATCAAGCAGTATCTTGTCCTCACCCACATCTACCAATACGGCTGAGCGCCCAACCTCTTTAAACCCTCCCAGAGATGTTATCCTTATGTTATCGACCTTGTAAAGCAGGGGTCTATGGATCCTTCTTCCAACTTCCTTTAGCATCCTAAGTCTATAGCTACTATTCTTGTAGAAGAGGGCTGAGACAGATTCGATAAACCTAGATTTTAAGGGCGAGGTCCTGAGGGCTACCGGTCTCCACAAGGTAGAGACTAGAAGCTGTTTAAGGAGAGAGCTGTTTTTCCCTATAACAAGCCCTGGCTTCTTAGCCTCTATTATCATTTCCCCCATGACGTTGTCGAAGTATACGTTAGATATGCCAGCCTCAGGTGGAACAAGCTCGTAGACCAACTTCTTAGCTTCTTCTTTGTCCTTTCTAACCTCTGGGTCAGGTCTTAGAACAATTCTTTTCCTCAAAGTTTTCGCTACGGCTTTAACTATATCTCCACTAGATAAGAGGACTGATGGATTTTTAACGTACACTGCTATCTCAGGTCCTTCAAACTCTATCTTAGTTACACCTGCCTCTGCTGGTATGCTCTTCAGTATCCCTTCCCTCAAAGTCGTTAAGTAGTTTTGTTGCGCCAAGCCTCTTACCTTCCATTAACATTTAGGGTGCATAGAGTTATGGCTTGTACAATGCCTTCTCATACCTCTCTTGAGGAATCTCTTCAACACCCTCCTTAGTTATGACTACTATGTCAAACCCTTCTCCAGAACCTGGATCCCACTTCATAGCTGCTTTGACGGCATCAATAGCTATTGGGATGGCATCCTTAACTGTAAGATCATCCTTATACCTAGTTTCGAGTATGGCTAAGGCTAAAGGAGAGCCTGAGCCTGTTGCTATGTACTTCTCCTCAGTTAGTGTCCCGAAGAAGTCGATATTAAACATTCTAGGGCCCTCTCGGTCTATCCCTGCAACTATTACTTGAACTATGTATGGAAAGAACCTTGAAGAGAAGAGAAGGTTGGATAATAAGCTTGCTATGGCCTTGACCGATGGCGGTTGTTTTGTAGCGACTTTTAGATACTTGACTTGTGCTCTAATGCTATCAATTAACATTTGCGCATCAGCTACAACACCAGCTATCGTTGCATATACATTGTCGTCTATTTGGAGTATCTTCCTACCCCTCTTGTTAGCTACGTAAAATCCTGCGGTAACCCGTCTATCCGTTGTCAGTACTATTCCATCAACGCATCTAATTCCAATAGTCGTGGTCCCCTTGAATACTGGCTTTCCCATATCTTTCATCATCACCATTTGATAACACACCACAAACAAGCGGCCCTTACGAAGAGATGATTGAGTAGCTAAAAGACTGTGTGCGAACAAGAGAAAAGTATGCATATTTAAAAGTTTTACGGAGAGCGAGTGGGGTATCGATCTTGCTCGATCCTCATGACATAGAGCTTCCAAAGAAGATTCTGATCGGTAAGAACGTTATAAACAATGTTGGAGATATAGCCAAGTCCCTTGGCCTTTCAGGGAAAGCTTATGTCCTACTCGGAAAAACTGGACGCAATCTCGCAGCAAAAAATGTGCTAAACTCTCTTACAGCTTGCAACTACGATGTCGTTGATTACAACGCAGAGGAGGAGATGCTTAGAGAGATGCTTAAAAGGAGGCCTGACTTAGTGATTTCAATTGGCGGTGGTACAACCATAGATCTAGGCAAGTACGTTGCTTTTAAGCTGAATGCCCCATTCATAAGCGTTCCAACAGCTGCTTCTCACGATGGCATAGCTTCACCGATGGTATCTCTAAAGAGCCTTGGATCTCCATACTCGATTAAAGCAAGACCACCAGTAGCAATCATAGCTGACGTAAACGTAATAATGAGCGCTCCGCATAAGCTTTTGGCTAGTGGATGTGGAGACGTATTAGCTAAGCTCACTGCTGTCAGAGATTGGAGACTTGCGCATAAGCTGAAGAATGAGTATTACGGTGAGTATGCAGCATCGCTTGCTGAGATGTCTGCAAGGCTTGTCATGAAGTGCGCTAGGCTCATAGGAGCTCATAAGGAGGAGGGGGTGAGAACAGTTATCGAAGCTTTGGTATCATGTGGAGTTGCTATGTGTATAGCGGGCTCTTCAAGACCTTGCTCAGGTTCAGAACACATGTTTTCGCATGCTTTGGACATGATAGCTCCAAGACCTGCCCTTCATGGTGAACAATGCGGTATTGGAACGATAATGATGGCCTACCTTCACGGGATAAATTGGAGGAAGATCAGAAAGGCACTTAAGATCATAGGGGCTCCGACCACAGCTAAGGAGCTCGGCATAGAAGACGAATATGTAGTGAGAGCATTAGTTGAAGCTCATAAAATCAGGGATAGGTATACGATTCTAGGTGATACTGGCTTAACGTGGGAAGCAGCTGAGAGCGTTGCTAGGATTACAGGGGTGATTGATTGTCTCTAAAATGCAGAGCCAAGAGGCGATTGGATGAACCAAGAGCTCATAACAACCCTCATTGGCGAACTGCAGGCAAAACCTGGATTTAAGTTTGTGTTCAAAGGAGGTGCGGATGTTTGTAGCCAATGTAAGCTGAGAGAAGCTTGCGTAATGAAGTTAGAACAGAACACGATGTACAAGGTTGTCGAAGTATTAAGAAAGAAACACAAATGCCCCCTAAGAGAAGGTTGGGTTGTAGTAGCTAGGGTAGTAGAAGCTGAGGTTGAAGCCGTGCTCGACGCGAAAGTAGCTATTGAAGACGCCATAATAACATTCAAGCGAAAGGCTTGTGAGAAAACAAGCTGCAAGTTTTGGAGCACATGTCAGAGTCCATACGTAAAGGATGGGACGAAGTACAAGGTTCTAAAGGTTGAGAAAGAGAGCGTGAATTGTAATGGAAGAAAGATGGTGAAAGTAGTACTTAGCAGAGTTAAGACTTAATTAAGGTGCACTAGACATCAAAGTACAGGAAGAACTCGTAGGGGTGTGGTCTTATTGCCACTTCAACGTAACCCTTCATTATTATCTCAATATACTTGTCGATAGTCTCATCAGTGAAAATCGGTTTTAAAAAGTCCCTATCCGACTGTAATTCCTCAACGGCTTCTTTAAGGCTGCCTGGTAGCTCCTTTATCCCCAACGCCCTCCTCCTTTCAGGAGTCAACTGATATATGTTCTCATCTATTGGGTCTCCTGGATCTATCTTCTTCTTTATTCCATCCAAGCCTGCAGCCAATATGGCTGCAAAACATAGATACGGGTTTGCTGATGGATCTGGAGGTCTGTATTCTACTCTCTTACCAGCAATGGCCTTAGCACTTCCCCTATGATAAACAGGAACTCTTATGCATGCCGATCTATTGGACCTACTCCAAGCTATGTACACCGGAGCCTCATAGCCTGGTACAAGCCTCTTATAGGAGTTCGTTGTTGGATTGGTGATTGCTGCCAGTGATCTTGCATGCTCCATCAGCCCCCCAATGAAGTACCTGCCTATTTGACTAAGCTCAGCGTAGCTGTCGTTAGGATCGTAGAATGCATTCTTATCGTTTCCCCAAAGACTTACATGCACATGCATTCCCGATGCGTTATCACCGAATATAGGCTTTGGCATGAAGGTTGCCACGAGGTTCATCGATTTAGCTACATTCTTCACCACAAACTTGTAGGTCATGACGTTGTCAGCCATGTTGGTTAAGGTATCTCTATACATGATTATTTCGCACTGTCCCGCCGTTGCAACTTCGTGGTGGTGGGCCTCCACTAAAATCCCAAAGTTCTCCTCAAGTATCCTTACAACCTCGCACCTGAAGTCTATCAGAGTGTCTTGTGGTGGAATTGAAAAGTAGCCCTCCTTGAACCTTATCGGATAACCAGCTTGCGCTTCAGCATTCCAAGAGGCTTCTCTAGATACAATGTAGTAGGACTGGCCCTTGTAAGTGTCAAGTACATCCCATCCTGCTTTCTCAAAAACAAAGAACTCTACTTCAGGGCCCCAATATGAGGCTTTGAAGCCTTCCTCCATCAAGTACTTTTCAGCTTTTTGAGCAATGTGCCTTGGGTCTTTCTCGAGTCTCCCACGGCCAAAGCCCCAGTAAACGTCACATATGAAGCGAGCGACTCTTGATCCCTTGTTGGACCATGGTATTACGGCGTAAGTGTTGAGATCAGGCTTTAACACCATGTCTGAATCTTGAACTTCAGCAAAGCCTTTTATCGAAGAGCCGTCAAAATAAGCCGCTCCTTCGTTTATCTTCTCCTTTTCTAGAACCCTCCTTGGTACCGTGACTTGATGAAACCTACCGTTTAAGCCTGTAAACTGAAAAGTTAAGAAGCTCACTTCATCCTTATCTAATGACTCTAAGATCTCAGAAAGACTTCTCGTGATAGGCTCAAAGGAGCCATCAGGCTTCCTCCGATATGGCATGATCTTTCACCAAACACTCTTACTCTCGTAGAGAATGGTCTTATAAGCTTTGTCGATCCAAACATTTGGAGAGAATTCTCTCAATCTCTTTAAACTAATTTCAGGTTAAAAATTACTCTTTAAGAATGAATGTTCAATAGATATTGGTATTTATTGAATGAATGTTTAATTTAAGCTATCATACTTTCACCTTTCGCTTTTTTGAGAGCGCTAGTTAGGAAAACGCCTTTTTCTCTTACGCTATACTTCTATGGTAATGCTGAGAGTTAAAGACATCAAAGTCATTTCGCTTGACGTTACAGGAACTCTTGTTAGTGAAAAGTTTGTAGACTCTTTTTGGCTTGAGCTTATACCGAAGCTCTTTGCAGAGAGACATGACATAAGTGTTGACGAGGCTAAGAGAATTGTCTACTTAAGCTATGACAGAATTAGTAGAAACGACATAAGGTGGTACATCCCGAGCTACTGGTTTAAGCTCTTTGATTTGAAGATTGAGGTTAGTGAAGCACTTAAGCTAATTCGAAGCGAAGTTGAGGTTTATAACGATGTCAGGGAAGCTTTAAGGAGATTATCAACCAAGTACGATCTAGTGATTTCAAGTAACTTAAGCAGAGAATTTATAGATGTCGCTTTAGAAGTCGTAGGCTTTCAAGGGTTCAAAGCTATCTTCTCTTGCGTATCTGATCTAGGTCTCACAAGCAAGACTCCGGAGTTCTATAGATTTGTTGTGGAAAGATTGGGGGTTCATTCGAAGAAGGTGCTCCATGTAGGGGATGATTACGAAAGGGATTATGAGAATCCGGTTAGAGTAGGAATGAATGCTGTTTTAGTGAGGAGGGATGGCACCACGACTTACCCTCATGTAAAGAATCTAATAGAGCTCCTAGAGCTATTAAACTTGATCTCTTGAAATTATCTTGAATGCTGGAGGAGCTATTCTCTCACTCTTGCACTTAGGGCATTTGCTCGGCTTCTTAGGCTTATCGAGGTTAGTGAACGTAAAGCCGCATGATCGACATGACGGTGGAATCATCACTAAGACCTCATGCCCTTTAGCTCGCACGCTCTTGGCTATGTGTTTTAAGTGTTCATACATATCTCTTGGTTTGAGATCAGTTAAGCCTAGTATTGCAACTATATCTTCTACAGTTAGTGGCTCTAAGCTATCTCTTAAGACCTTGATAATCCTCTCCCTAACAGTTTCATTAAGACTCATGAGCTTCACTTAAAGAACCTGTAGGTGCAAAGAGGATACGTAGACACCTAAAATTTAAGGTTACGATAAGGTGCTGCAAGACGTGAATTAATGCGTCTTGTTCATTAACGTTATCGGGAAGATGCACGTTAAGGTGGAGATTTTATGTGAACATACGCTAGTTCTGCTATTTTCTTTAGCACTTCTATAGCGTCAAGTCTCTTTAAGTCGATTCTTCGCTCTAGGATTAGGCGAACTAGGCGATCATGTTCCATGAGGCTCAAAATACCTTGTCTCAGAGCTTCTGCTAAAACCTTCTCGTAACTTCTTTCAGAGTAATGGAGGCTTTTAGCTATTTGAATTAGCTTCTCTGCTATCACGTAATCTATGAGGCCATCATTTGCAAGTCTCTTCACGTTGTAGCGTATGTTGATCAATGGCTCCGATAGAGGCTCAAAGGTGTATGGGTCAAATATTAACGCGACCTCGTCATCAGAGAATACTTCCCCCCTTTTGTACATACGGTATACCTCACCCACACCTATCATGCCAAACTCGTCTAATTCAGCGGCTCTAAGAGCTCCAATGCTTCCACCTCCAACTATTATCGCTCCCCTATCAAGGAGGTTTAGCAGTTCTTTGGGTGAGACGGCAACGTCTTGAAAAAAGACTCCGTCTATTACGCCTATGATCTTGGCCCCGCTCTCAAAAGCTTTTGTTGCATCTCCACGCTTTATTGGAGGCATGTAGATTGCATGCTCAAATATAATGCGTGCTTCTTTATGTCTTAAGCTAGGCCCCGTAAAAACCACTATCTTCTGCTTCTCAAGCATGCTCTACCCCTCGGACCTACCCTATCTTGATCTATAGCATAGACTTCAAGTCCTGGAACCACAACCTTAACCGTCGGAATTGAAACCTCAGGTCTTGTTAAATTAACCACTACAACCCTATCAAAGCCCCTTCTCCTCAAGACATCTATAACGAACAATATTTCATCGAGTATGTCGTCCTTAGCTAAGTAGGGTAATTCACTCAACTTCACGATCTCATCAGACTTGGAGAACCAATGTTTATTGATACGCTTTATTCTATCGTAACCCATCATTCTCATTAGGCTAGCTCTATGAGTATCCTCTCTTGCTCCTTGAATTTGAACAAGCCTGCTTTGAGCAACTTCAAGTAGTGCTCTTATAGCTGCTATCTCTGGGTCTAAGTGGGTGCCGAACCCTATTGTTAGGAGGGCTGGATCCCTTAATAGAGTATCATCTGAGACAGCAGCAATGGTCGGTATCCCTATATCTGACGTTATATCTCGTAGGTATACTTCGATTGATGCTTTCTCAAACTTCTCCATTAACTCTCGAACCAGCTTGTACTTCATCGGGGTCTCAATTATCTTGCCACCATTTCTAGACAGCTCAGCTATGCTCCACGCATCTCTCTCTATTACCTCCATCAATCCGTGAAGCACTGCCTCTTCAATAGTATTGCCCGATGCAAGACCGTTTGTGCTGGTTCTAAATAAGTGTAGATCATCTTTAGGGCTATAAGGATGAAAGACTGCGCTAACTGGCACTAAAACATCTTCTCTTTGAACTAGGTCATGCCCCCTAATCCACCTCAGTATCGAGGATCTATCGTATGACGATAAGTTTGGGAGTATTAGGGTTGTAGGGTCTAAAACAGAGTATTTCGATGACAGTTCTCTGTACGATCCCTTTACCATCACACTTTCGTCCTGAGGGCTCACTTCAGCTGAGTACCTTTCAATTGCCTCCATAATCGCAGAGATCTTCGCTAACGTATCCGTGATACCCTTACCTGAATACACAGAGACAGCTCCTTCAGCCGCTCTCGGCCTTACACACGAGTATATCGGAATTCCTACTCTATCCAATCCAGTTATGTCGGAGATTCGAGTTACACCTATAGTCTTGATCTTCGGCTCTATGAGCCTCAGGGTATCTTCCGGTTCAAGAGCTCGATGAGTACCCACGAAGTACTTCTTAGGGCACTTAGATAGACTTACCTCCACCATTACCGTCTTGCTTAGTCTGAGTATCTAAGGTTTAAACTTTACTTCCTAACACTTTGAGTTGAACGCTGATTGTCAGTGAAGTATTTTGTGCTGCTCAGCGATGCTTAAAAAATTATGTCGAGCTTGCCATAAACTTAAAATTTAAGCTTAATCTTAATCGGTAGGAGCTAAGCTCCTCCAACTAATGTGTGAGGTGATTCTAATCTTAGCTTTATTACCTTTAGCACTCTTCTTAACGACTTTCTCTGCGGGCTTTTTAGGAGCTATGTTTGGTATTGGTGGAGGAGCGATAATAGTCCCTATTTTATCCACAATCATAGGGATACCAATTAAAGAAGCTGTTGCAGCAAGTCTTGTGTGCGTCGTAGCTACTAGTATTGCTAGTAGTCGAAGCTACATAGCACAAAAGCTTGTAAACCTACGTTTAGCACTATTCTTAGAGACAAACGCGACTATAGGAGCTATTTTAGGGGCCTTCTTGGCGATTATTGCATCACAAGGTGTGCTACACATAGTCTTGGGCTTGACATTGATAGCTATAGCCGTAGTTCAACTGAAAAATGTGCAAGCAGAGGATGACATGGTAAGCATGAGCAAATCTCAGAGTAATGAAGACTTTTTAGCTAAAGCCTTAAAGCTCTCCTCTAACTACTACGACTTTAACCTTCATAGAACCATAGAGTATCAAGTAACCAATAGCTACTGGGGGTTAGCTACAGTACTATTAGCTGGCACTTTGTCAAGTGTTGTTGGTATTGGCGGAGGTGCCATTAAGGTTCCCATAATGAATAGGATCATGAAGGTACCAATAAAGGTCTCAATGGCCACTAGCGCATTCATGATTGGGCTTACAAGCTCGATAGGCGTGATGGCTTACCTCTCCTTTGGGCTACTGAACTTTGAGATCCTACCGTTAATGGTTGTAGGGACGATGATCGGCTCCACTCTAGGCTCAAGGATCATGGGTAGGGTTAGGAGCTCAAGGCTGTTATTCGCCTTCGCCATCTTATTGATCTACTTGGCCTACACAGCCCTGAGCAAGGGGGTTCAAATAATCCTTAGTGGCTAGGAGGATTTGGCTTGATGGTTTACAATGCATTAAAGAAATTATTCACCATAGGGTTAGCGATCAGCTTAATTGCTTTCGCCTTAAGCTTCGTGCTAAGTCTCCTCGAGAATAGGTTATTGAAGGACTTAGCGGCGCTCTTCGCGACGCTTGTATTGGCGCTTACACCTCTCGCGAGCGTCGTCTTCATAGCTATGGAGGAGGCTAAGAGGAGGAATTATGGCGGATTAATGACAGCTGCTCTAGTCATGCTTGTAATATTGATCTCTTTAGTGCTAATGCTGGGAGGATCAGCTTCGTGAATTCGTGAAGTAAGGCTTAGCTACGATCACTACATAAAATCCTCTTCTCAAGCTTCAAGCTTTTCACAAAATTAAGAGCTCCTTTTATGACGACTTCTCACAATAATCTAATTAGACCCTACAATCTTTCACTCTCATCACCAAGCTACACATTAGCCTTGAGCTTTTGGACATGTGATTGATCCAAGCCCTATTTTTAAATGGCAAAAAATTAATAAAGCTAGGAGATCACAGAAGAAGCATGCCAAAATCATTAGAATCCATTTCTAAGGGTTTAAATATTTCGATTAAGAGACCGATACTGCTAGTTCCTTTCATTGCCCCAGTCGTTGTTCAATGGGTTTTCTCCATGCTTGCTCAATTGTTCCCCATAAGATACTACTTTATCGAAGAACCGAATACGCTTATACTCATGTTCGGCTCATTTATCGCTGCAATTTTGGGCTTCATAGCTGCCTGCATGCTTATAGATATGGTTAACGACGTCTTAAATAACCAGTCAATAAGTCTTAGCAAGAGCTTAAACTTCGTGGTTAGTAGAATTAGCACATTAATTGTTACAGCTATAGTTGCAGCTTTACTAAGCATAACGGTGATACTGCTTCCAATAGCTATATTCATAGTTGTTATAGCCATAATTGAGACCGTCGACGTTATTGAAAGCATAAAGAGAGCCTTCACTTTCGTGTCAAAAAATTTAAGTGAAGTCATAGTCTTCATAGTCCTCGTGATAGTTATAGGCATGGCGTTCTCCTATGGTTTTTCATTGATTCCAATAGTCGGACCATACGTAGGGACATTGGTGAGCTGGTTGCTGAACGCCGTCTTCACGGCTTCAGCAACATACTTCTACATATCGTTAAGGTCTCCTCCGCCATCACCTCCATCACCTTCACCTCCACCGTCAAGATGATTGCCTTCATATGAAGTTATGCGGGAAAATTCCATAACTTAGTTTAGAGATGGTTTTAGATGAAGTTAACGTTATGTTTACTCAGAAGATTAAGCATCTAAGAAGAGAGATGTTTATTGACTCTTTTTCGAGTCGTAAAATATTTTAAGTTTAAATTCTTTACAGTAGAGGATGTTGGAGGATCGATATTGTCGTTTCTGAAGAAGCTGGCTGAGAAGGTTACACCTCCAAAAGTCAGTTTAAAGTTAAATCTTAGTGGAAGTGTTTTTTATCTCGGTGATGATATTAAAGGAGAGCTCACTGTAATTTCTTATGAAGACTTTGACGCAGAAGACGTTAGATGCGAGATACGTTGTGTTGAGTCCGCTAAGGTTCAAAAGCGGTTCTATGACCATGCCCTAAAGAGGGAGGTTTTCAGGGAGGTTTGGGAATCTACCACACTATACTCCGCGAACCCAAGTCTTAGTGGGCCTATACATATTTCACAAGGTTTTTCAAGCACTTTTCCCTTCAGTATTCCAATTCCAGTAACCATGAAGCCAACCTCGAAGGGATTAGATAGAAGGGTTACGTGGACGATTAAGGGTGTCGTGGCAATTAAAGGTAGGCCAGATGCTGTGAGTCCGACACTTGAGATACAAGTTGCCCAGCCAGTAACCACTCCAGTTGTAAAGGAGAGGGAGGTTATCCGTGAAGTAGTTATGGTTCCATGCAAATACTGTGGAACACTATTTCCACAAACAGAGACCATATGTCCTCATTGCGGTGCTAGAAGAACAATTTAGGCTGTCTTCCCTAAACTTTGTAAGATGAAATATGTGAGATCGTGCTAGCACTCATGTTATTCTCTGGGTTAGCTTCGTTATCATGTTTTAGATATATTAAGTTAGTTTTTCCCCACAGTTTGAGCAGAACTTTGCTCCTAGCTGAACTTCGCTTCCACACTTGGGGCATTTAACTGATGGTTGTATTGGTGAACCGCAATTTATGCAGAATTTTGCTCCTGCTGGGTTTGCCATTCCGCATTTCAGGCATGTTAGAGTAGTCGTGGCTGCCTGTAGAGATGTACCACAATTGCTGCAGAACCTTGCTGTCGACAGGTTTTGGAAGCCACATTTTGGACATAATGTAAATCGTTGTGCTTGTGTAGCTGGGGCTGGTGGCGGTTGGAATAATGGCGGTATCATCACTACACCTGCACCCACAGCTGCACCAGGGCTCTTCGATAAGCTTTCAGCAGCCTTTTGAACTGTCTGCATCCTTAAAACCTCGTTTGCTGAAACTCCTGTTCTCAGGAAGAATATTCTGTCTCTCCACTCAGGTGTCGTATCAATTCCTTCAAACTTCACATCGATTAGCTCTAGTCCTATCCTCTTAAAGGCGTCGTATAGGACGTTTTTAGCCAAGAAGCTAGTTTCGTCAAGCTTCCCATAAACCTCGGCTAACGAGTACTGGCTCAATACGTCGATTAATCTCTCATTGAAGTATCCTCTAAGAAAGTCTTGGAGACTACTTGTAGTATATATTTCCTGCCCGCCAACTACCTCGTTCACGAAGAGGTTAGGATCCTCAATTCTAAACCAGAAGCTACCATAAAACTTCAGAGGAGCAAGCTCTTTAGTCTGGCCTTGAGCCCCGAACCTCCCTTGGAACTGCTTCAGTGAAACGAATATCACCGTTGCTCGGAAAGGAACTTTGTCAAATCCTGCTATAAGAGACAAAATTTTTGTGAGCAACGGTAAGTTTGCTGTTGTCAGGACGTGCCTTCCAGCCCTAAAGACGTCGTATGCTTTACCGTCCCTGAGGAAGACGGCTGCCTCATACTCGTGAACTATTAAGTTATCTCCCCAAGCAATCTCCTCATTAGGGTATCTCCAGACTATGTCGCCTTCCCTTGCACCAACCCATTCAATAACTTTAGGCATTTAGTCAACTAACCCCCTAAGAATTTCAATCCTTCTATCAATTAGCGAATCCAGTTCATCGATCTTAAGCATCAAATCGTCCATGAGCCTCTTCCACTCTTCTTTTCCAGGCTCCACCTTAACTAAGGATTCGACGCTTGCCTTAACTGCCTCAGCATTTTCTATCAAGCTCAAGTCGTGTTGAATGACCTTGTCGAGCATATTCTCCCTAACCTTGACTGCATCGAACATGCCAGCGTATCCAGCAGCGGCTCTATCTATACGCTGTATCACCCTATCAAGGCGAGACATGAGAGTATTAATCCTCCAAGCGTCTTCACTAGAAATTTTCTGCATTATAATTGGGTTAGCTAGGCTCCTCCTCATAGCGTCTTTAGCCGCCCTAAGCTTGTTGGCAATCTCGCTCCTAACAAGCCTATCACTTTCTCTACGCAGCTCTTTCTCCTTGTATCCTCGGTAACCGGGGACGTAACTAATTATTCTCTCCAACAACCCTAACTCTTCACGAACCTTTTCTGGTATCTGTTTCCTCCTCTCGTTCATTCATTCCTTCCTCCTCCAATATTCAAGTAAACCTAAGGATGAAAGAAGGATGAGAAGCAAGCCAACCAGTACTATTACGTTCACAAGCTCGTAGAGGGCGAAGGACAGACCCGTAATAGACATTATCAACCCCCAGCTAAGGTAATAGAGACGGTCTCTTCGTGATATTAAAGCGTAGATGATGGTGTAGACTCCAAAGGGGCCTATGACAAATGCTACTAGGTTCAATGGGTTGAATACTAGGAGACCTTCACCATAAACTATTGCAGCTACGCCTAGAGAAGTAATGATGACGAAAAGCGCGCTTAAGCCATAACTTATCTTCTTGGATTTCGCAGATGCCCTCATGCAATTACCTTCAACGCTGATATTCAGCAATAGTTATGTTCTTTGTAAATATAAATCTTCCTAAACGACCATACATTAATTTAGAGAGAATTTTGAATATCCTGAGAGATTATGTTCTTACTCTATATGCTTGCCCAAAGGTTATCTGTTAATCCTTTTACGCTAAAATTCGCTTTCTACAGGCTTTTAGAGAGAACGAGAGAAAGTTCACAAAAAGTAAGGGATATGTCAAGAAGTACAGGTATGGTTATGCTCATCATAGAGCTCATTCATTCTTCCTCTGACACGCTATAAGACCAACTTCGGAGCAAAGCCTGGTGATCATAAACGTTGCTCGTTGCTTTCTCAAACCCTAGAGTTCCGGAGAAAATGGTGTTTGAGTTGCTAGGAGTTTAAGCGAAGCTTTAGACAAAGCCTATAAATACATTAGTAGACGCCAGCACTGCCTACCCAGTCATGCCCTCATACTCTGTATACGAGTTAAGCGATCGATGAAGTGATGAGGCTTATCCATCGGTTAATGCCCTTTAATGGTTGCTTAAAGACTCTTAACTATGTCAACGAACCCGAGCCTCATGTCGAACTCGAAGTAGGCTGCGAAGATGATTTTGTCTATCTCCACCTTATGCACTGGATCATTTAATGATGGCGAGTCATAGGTCACATTAGCCGGTCCTACAAAAATTATCCTCTCCCCTCTTGAATCGACGTGAAAGTCTATTTCTGCATACCACTTTATTAACTGCGTAGCACCTCCCTTACCCTTCAACGGTGGAAGATGCCTTACAGAGTACAAGTATGTGGGCTTTGGGAGTATTTGATCTATTAGCTCCTTAGCTCTATAGCTCGGCTTCATAGTGAGCGTTGCTAATCTCTTACCGTGTGGTCTCTCAAGTATTCCCTGAATTAAGTCAAGATATTGATCTAACTCTATTTTAGCAAGCTTCTTAGGTGCTCCAACAACTTCTCTTCCAGCTGCAAGGGCAGCATCATTCGTTACGTAGATGTACGGGATGTAGTATCCAATGTCTCCAACCTCATCCTCGACTTGAATGGCCGTAATGTACTCGTTGTAAGTTCCAAGTGTACTGAAGCCATAGTGAGCAATCCATATCCCACCACTGTTTAGGGGTTTTAAGCCTTCTGGAATTAAGTCTCTGACGTCACTCTTAATGGTGAAGAAGGTAGTGATGGCCCTGCAGTTCACATATTCGATCCCTCTCTCTTCATCGATTTCGTAAAGAGGAGAATCAAATGGTATTCCTCTTATCATCAAACCACCTCATAGAACTTCTTCAAGAAGCTCACATCGTAATAATCCTTATTATAGTTTTCGATAACGTCGTCGCTTGCATCTAAACTTAAGACTTCAACTGTCCCATCCTCTATTAGCATTGCTCTAGAGTCTCTAAAGAACTTCTCAATTATGAAGTCCTTGCTTAATCCATAAGCGCCGAATATCTGTAAGGCGTTGTTCGCAACCTCGAATGCTATTTTCTTTGCGTAAATTTGTGCAGCCCTAGCATGCCTCGGAGATGCATCATTCGTTCTAAGCTCAAGTATTCTCCTACACGTGTACTCCATGACTTTCCTAACGTAGTAGCGTGCTGTCTCAATCTTCTCGAACATTTCATAAAGCTTGAGCTTTATGTTCTTATGCTTCACGAGAGAAGCCCCCCCTTGTACTCTTTGTTTCGCATAGTCGAGTGCAAGTTCAAAGCAAGCTCTTGCAAGTCCAACAGCAAACGCTCCCATTCCACAGCTTGTGAGACATAATAGCTGATCGCAGAATATTGCGTAGAAGGGTCCGGGGGCTACGATCACATAGTGTTCCGGGATTCTAACGTCATTGAAGAATAGCTCTCCTTGGGGATTATCGCGCATCCCAAGCATTTCTACAGGTTTTCCCTTCTCAACCCCTTCTAGGTCTAGAGGAACTATCGCGAAAAGCCCATCAGCAAGCGTTCTTCCACCCTTGACCTGAGCATGAAGGCCGCAGTGAGTTGCAATTGGTGCTGAAGAGACCCATCCAGACTTCTGCCCTCTTATGACCCATTTACCACCATCCTTTTCAGCGATGACATTGCCAGCCCCCATCTTCTCAACAAGCTCCTTCTCCTCTCTAAGGAATATGAGGTAGTCGCTCCCATGCTGAGGCTCAGTAACTCCCCAACAACCGTACCAGTCATCTCTCTCAAGCCAGGGAACTACAAGCTCTTCGTATACTTCTTTACCGCCGAAAAGGGTTGCACATGAAAATGGAATAATGTCTACTCCTAGTGCAGTTGCGAAGCCAACACTACCCCAAGCAATTTCCTCAAGGACTATGTACCTTTGCAGTGGGGTCATCTTTATTCCCCCCTTATCTGGAGGAAGCATGATCTTATGGAAGCCGAGCTTCTTCATCTCTTTCATAACTTTGAAAAAGGGTGAGTCTGGTTTGATCCTCTCCGTAGCAGGCATCCTGTCGAGCTCTATTGATGCAGGGCGTATAACCTCGGCGGCGAATCTATGAACCTCCTCTCTAAGCAACCTATCTTCTTCACTCAATTCATCAAGGTCTAGGAAGTTCATTCTATCACTCTCATTAGATTGTGAATAATTTTGAGTCTATAAGTTTAAGAGCACTTAATTAAGCTGTCATGAACACTTATCTTGTGACTTAAATTAAAGTGTGAAACGTAAGAAGCCAACGATATTATTCATCGCCATTAATGATGGTTAATCATGTGGCAGTTATTGATGCTTGAATTACGACGTCAAACTTCCTCTCTACTTGCTCTTTCTAGCTTCAACGTTATCGTGATGGACATGTCTTAGAGTACTTCGAAGGGTGAGCGCATAAAGAACTTAGAGGTACTTCTGTAGACGTTCATAACTAAGGAAGGCTTTAAGAAGAGCTTTAATCGTCTTAAACAGTTTTTTGAATATCAGTCAAAGCAATACATGTATGCTTTCAGCATTAATGTTAGGGCTTGAAACCATGAGCTTATGCATGAAGTTCAACAACTATACGATGTGAAAAGCCCATCGAAATGCTCTAAAGATTAAAAGATTAATGGTAGATCTCAGCAAATAGAGGATCGTTTACATCTCAAGTTCCAGGAAGAATTAAGAAGCTAAGCTTATGGTCTATGCGAAGCTAAGTTACATATACTTAGAACACATCGCGCTTCGTCAGCTTGATCATGTTAGCTACGAGACTTCTTCACGTAGTACCTTATTCCTTCATACACAAGTTCTACGAGCTTGCCCTCCTTTAAAAGTCTCTCCACAACCTTCCAATCAACGTTTGCCTTCTTTAAAAGTTCTACCAATGCTTCTCTCCGCATGGGATGAACCGCTGTTATACTTAGTAAATCATGCTCAATATCTCCGGTAAAGGCGAATGTGCCCTCCTCATAACTTGTTAAGCACTTTACTTTGCTTCCTCCAAGATTTTCAGCGAACGTTTGAAGTGTTTTGTTTATAACCGTCTCCTTAGCTGGCTTAACCCATCTTTCAGCAGGAGGTCTTGTAGGTATGGCGATGTATGCTTTATCAAGTTTACTTAAGCTTCTGAGAAAGTTCGCTATTCCTAATAATTCGCCTTCGTAGTTTAGGGAGTCAATAAGCATGGTCTCGCTAACGAGTGTTCCCCTAAAAGTTTTTGAAAACTCCCTTATACCATCTAAAATGTCACTCAGCTTCAAGTCTCTATGAGGTCTATTTACGTGTCTCCACACATCTTGGCTGACTGCGTCCACTTTGAATGAAATGTAGTCAGCGTCCAACAAATCTTCCCTTACATCTCTTCGCCATAGCAGAGAAGCATTCGTTATGACTGCTATGGGGTATCCTTGAGATTTTAAGAGTGATATCTCTTTACCTAGATTAACATCTAAAGTGGGTTCTCCACTAGGTGCAAAAGTTATGTAGTCTATTCTTTCGCCCCTTAATTTGGCCTCCTTAATTTTCTTCTCAACTTGCATTAGGATGTACTTCGGTTCATAGAAGACAGTCCTTTCAACAATCATGCAGCTAGTCCTTCCCAACTGACAATAGACGCAAGAGTAAGTGCACATCTTCAATGGAACATTGTTTACACCCAAGCTTCTCCCTAAGCGCCTTGAAGGAATCGGGCCAAAGGCCAGTAACTCAACATTTTGCAAGTCTATTACCTCAAGGTCGACCACTCATTGAGCTCATCTTAGAACACATTCCTCTGCCACATCGTATTTCAAAGGAGGCTCTATTATCACTTTCTCTGGTAATGAAGCTTGATAAGTGATGACTTGAGAGGTAGAGGAATGCTGCACGATTTAAATGTAGAGCTAGTGGACGTGAGAGGTTTAAATTGATTTATTGAGGTTTAGTGCTCTACTTCAAGCCATGGATAAAGCTCTTTTAGTTTTTTCATAGCTTCTTCTATCTTTTCTTCGGGGTACTCGTAAGGTGGTAACTTTTCAGCTAAGTAGTCGCTAAAGGCTTGCATATCAAAGTGACCGTGTCCACATAATAAGAACAGTATGGTCTTCACCTCTCCAGTTTCTCTGCACTTTAATGCTTCATCTATAACAGCCTTTATTGCGTGGCTAGGCTCGGGAGCTGGTATGAAACCTTCAGTTTTAGCGAATAAGTGGGCTGCTTGAAAAACCTCGACTTGATTGTATGCTACTACATCAACCATTCCTTCCTTACTCAGTAAGCATAATGTTGGGGCTTTTCCATGGTACCTTAAGCCTCCTGCATGTATTGGTGGCGGGATAAACATGTGTCCAAGGGTATACATCTTTAGCATTGGTGTTAATCGAGCTGTATCACCATGATCGTATGTGTAGAAGCCCTTAGTTATGCTTGGACACGCTGTGGGCTCAACAGCTATGAACTTAATGTCCTTTGGAGCTTTACCTGAAACTTTATCGTAATAGAATGGCCAGAAAAGCCCAGAGAAGCTGCTTCCACCACCAATACATCCAATAATTAGGTCTGGGTAGTCATCGATAAGCTCCATCTGTTTTTTAGCTTCTAACCCAACAACTGTCTGATGTAGCAGTACGAAGTTTAAGACGCTTCCAAGAGAGTATTTAGCATCTTCGTGTGCTAAGGCGTCCTCTATTGCTTCGCTAATAGCTATACCTAGGCTACCTGGGTTATTTGGATCGTCTTCAAGAGCCCTTCTTCCACTCTCAGTATTTGTACTTGGACTTGGATGGACGTCAGCACCCCACAACTCCATTAGGATGCGTCTATACGGCTTCTGGTTGTAACTAACTTTAACCATGTATACTGTTGCTTTAAGCCCAAACAGCATACAACCAAAGGCGAGGGCTGAGCCCCATTGTCCAGCGCCAGTCTCAGTCGTTAACCTCTTAATTCCCTCCTTCATTGCGTAGTAAGCTTGCGCCACAGCAGTGTTGGGCTTATGGCTACCGGGTGGACTAAGACCCTCGTACTTATAGTATATCTTTGCAGGGGTCTTGAGTGCCCTCTCTAAGCCGATAGCTCTGTATAGAGGTGTTGGTCTCCAAAGCATGTAAGTTTCACGAACTTCCTCTGGAATGTTTATCCACCTCTCTTGGCTAAGCTCCTGAACAATGCACTCCTTAGGGAAGAGCGCCATCAATTCCTTTGGCTTTACGGGCTCCCTTGTTACTGGATTTATTGGTGGAGGTAGGGGTTTCGGAAGATCTGGTAAGATGTTGTACCATTGCCTCGGCACATCATCTTCACTTAGAATAACTTTTCTCATATTGTGTACACTCCTGAATGTTAATGTAGAAAACTGTTCATTTAAGTTATATTTAAATCTTTCTTGAACTAAAATATGCATAACTGCTGATGGTGCCCGCTATGATCGCAGCAATGACTTTTCAAGACTGAGTTTAGGATGCATTAAAAACCTAGATTCATTTCGTGATGATTGCTTTTAAGTTTGAATTAAAAAGCGAGGTACATATTTAAAAGTAAAGGTTGAAAAATAGTATTGAGAAATATGGCTTCCAAAGAGCTGCTGGACTTGTTAAATGATGCTCTTGCACGAGAGATACAAGTATCAATTCAGTACATGTGGCAGCATGTTCAATGGAGGGGGGTTAAGGGCTTCGCGGTACAAGGGGAGTTGAGGAAGATAGCTATAGAGGAGATGAAGCATGCAGAAGCTATTGCTGAGAGAATCTTCTATCTTGGCGGTACTCCCACGACTAAGCCTAAAGAGATAGTTGTTGGTAAAACGTTGAGAGAGATGATTGAACAGGATGCAAAGGACGAGGAGAATGCAATAAAGCTGTACAAGGAGATAATAGAGAAAGCTCGAAAAGAGAACGATGTAACAACAGCGACTATTTTCGAAGGAATATTAAAGGACGAAGAGGAGCACCATGATTTCTTCACATCACTCTTAGAGGAGCTTTAACCTTTAATTGACCTACTTTTATTTACAATTTTGACGCTTAATTAAATCGCGATGCAATATGCGATTTGAATTACATCTTATGAGTCCTTGAAGAAGCTGAGTTTTAATACGGGGGTCCTCCATTAACGTTTTAGCTTAAAATAATGTAGTGTTATAACAAAATAGCTTCTCTTGAAATTTTAAAAGATTTAGTTAACCTAACTTGGTCGCTTAATTACCTAATTAAAGTTCCCTTTTCTTTCGTCATCTTCCTGTTAAAAGTGTTACTAAATACAAGATGATTTTGAGTTACTCATATTATGACCGATGCTATGATCAGTCTCTCATAAATGTTAGGTGTCACTGGAAGCTTATCTGCAGATTATGAGGCTCATCCTAAACATTAATGTATCCAAAACAGTCCACAACTGCTGTATCTAGTGTTTAGACAAGCTTCCTCGCAGCGACCTTCAAATCCTCCTACGTCGAGGACTTGTAGGACTGGCTGTTTATCCAGCAATAAATTCCTCAACATCTCTTTTAGTGGCTTTTTAAGTCGAAAAGATGCTTCCTCATTCATATGCAGATGTGATTTGCATACTTCGAAACCCTCACAGTTGAGGAACGAAAGTCTCCTCTTAGCGCTTTTTAGTCCCCATAGCCATACACTTTGACCATAATTAAAGGAGCTATAGCTAGCCCCTACACAACTTCTCCTTTGCATGGATCGTATACTTGGACAGTGAGCGTCTATTAGAGGAAGCTGAAACAACAAACAGGACTATAGAAGCTGTAAAAATCGAAGCAAATGTACTGAACCTAAGTTGAAACAATAGACGAGAAGGAAGTGATTAAGAAAACTTTAATGAGATAATAGAGGGGTAGCAAATATTCCATAGCTACTTAAGGCCTAACATAGCGCTAGTATCCAAGAATTAATCTTTCTTCTCCACTTCCCTGGAATAATATTCGCCGATACCTTCAATTATTGCTATTAAACCCAATAGTGCGAGTAGCCAAGGCCAGAAGCCAACGTAAAAGAGTACAGCAAGCCCTATCAGGAAGACCCCACCGGACACATAGTGCCAAAGCCTTCTCCTCGAACCCCTATTTCTACTTATCTCGGACATAAAAGTTTCGCCTTCTATTGTTCCAGCCGAAAATTCTCTCTAAGGAAATTTAAAAATTCTCGTTGAGAGATTGAACCCTATACTAGTAGCGCTTCGTAAGAGAAGGAAGTAGACGTGAGAGGGAATTCGATTCTTCACTTCAATACTTGCTGTAGATACAAACTTGTTTAAAATTGTAAACGAAAATGCGACCAATCAACTTATCTTTATGGTGTTAAGTTCACATCTTTCTTCTATTCTTAATAATCATAGTTACTATGCGTTTAAAGTTCCTGCTATGAGCACTCCTCAATCTTCTTTGTAAAAGCTTGGAGGAATTTGTTGAAAGTGGAAAAGGTAAACGCTCCAATAGAGGATTTTCTTGCCAACGTTAAGAGGCAGTACGCGGTCTTAAGAGAGCTCGAAATGTTTGGAGAGGCAGCAAAGAACATTAACGGAGAAACTAATTAAGATATTCAGAGGTTCCATGAAAAGAGAATGTTGGAATAGGGATAAATTAATCCACCAGTATTTTGGCGTAAACCTAAACTTAGTTTGGGAGACCGTAAAGAGAGATCTACTAAGACTCAAAGAGCAGATTTCAAAATACTAGAAGAAATTGAAGAGAGTGCATCTTAACCCTACAAATAAAACTGAATAAGACCTTTCACATAAAAGACCTAGCCATCAACCACTATTAAATTTTTGATTCCACAGATGCGGTTTTCAAACTCTTTCCTAACCTTTAATTATCAGAAAGATAACAAAATGTTATTTGAGACGCCTAGATATAAATAGTGAAACTGCTCATAAAATGAAGGCACCAGAACTAGGGTATTGGTGCGGGGGGTGGGATTTGAACCCACGCAGGCCTACGCCACAGGGTCCTAAGCCCTGCGCCTTTGACCTGACTCGGCCACCCCCGCTTTTCTCTTGTTGTTTGTACAGCAGTTGATATTTATTTTTGTTTTTAAGCTGTGAGGAGACGTAGTAGTTGTGAGTGCCATAGCTTCGAGGGATGTTTGGAAGAGGTATGGGAATGGAGTGGTAGCTCTTAGAGGGGTGTCTTTTAGTGTTGAGAGGGGCAGGCTTGTCGCTCTTTTGGGCAGGAATGGTGCTGGTAAGACCACTTGGATAAGGATAGCTTCAACGCAACTCTTACCGACTAAGGGTACGGTTGAAGTCTTGGGGTTTGATGTGGTCTCTGATCCTTGGAGTGTGAGGGAGCTTATCGCTATGATTCCTCAAGAAGGAGCTCCTCTAGATATTTTAACTCCCTTCGAATTCGTTTACTCCTATTTGCTCATTAGAGGTTACGGTAGAAGTGAAGCTAAGAAGAGAGCTCGTGAAGCCCTAGCCCTCTTGGAGCTCGAACCTTACATAAAGACCACTATTGGTGAGCTTTCAGGAGGGTTAAAGAGGAGAGTGCTAGTTGCAACAGTATTAGCTTCGGGAGCTGAGGTTCTGTTCCTCGATGAGCCAACTTTAGGACTTGACCCCTTAGCTCGAAGAAGCGTTTGGAGAGCATTGAGAGAAGCTAAGAAGATGAGTGGAACAATGCTCTTAACAACTCATTACATGGATGAGGCTGAGAGCTTAGCCGATGAGGTCATAATAGTTCATCAAGGTAAAGTCATGTTCTCAGGATCTTTGGAGGAAGCTCGAAAGGCCACCAACCATAGGTTTAGGGTTGAAGTCTATGGTGATTTGGAAATCGATGGCTACGATCGCATAAAGCTTAAGGGGATGACCATCTTCTATGTTGGCGAAGATGAGACGGAGGATATCCTCAAGATGGCCATAGCTAAAGGCTATGATGCTACTGTAAAGACCACTAGTCTCGAGGATCTGTTCATTAAGCTAACTGGTGAGAAGATTGAGGAAGGGGTTTAGCAGACAACTTATTGCGATTCTCACAATATCTTGGATAGACGGCGTCCTATCTCTAAGAAGAGCTCCACTGTGGGTTGTCTCCTATCTATTGATGCCCCTAGCTCTATTATTCTTCTTCTCAATTTACGGGAATCCTATCATGATGAAGATATCGATCATAGGAGGGATCATAATGATAGCTATGAGCAACGGCATATCAATACTCGGAGACGCTGCGTTCTACAGGATCTACGTTAAATATCAAGATCTCCTAATTGCAACCCCTCTAAGACCCATTAGCTACATACTCGGGTTGTCGCTGTCCATGCTCGTCTTCGCTAGTCCAGGATTAATGCTCTTTCTGGTGTTGGCGTGGCTTCTAAGTATGATGACTCCATCCTTTACACTGATCTTAGCTATCTGTTTAATAATGGTCTGGGCTTCGTCATCGTTCATGGGTTTTATTGTATCAACGCTGTTTAATAGACTAAGACATGTATGGCCAGTCGCATCAATACTCTCTCTTGTGCTTGCAATACTACCACCAGTGTATTATCCAGCCACCATTCTCCCACAAGGATATCAGTGGATTGGTGCATTGGCCCCCACGGGAGCTGCTGCCATGATCCTTCATCAAGTCTCAGGCTTGATAGAACTTGAGACCTCAGCCATTATGACGTCAATAGCATCGCTGATAGGCTACATGACGTTATTCGTGCTCCTATTGATATTCAGAGCCAGGTGGAGGGAGGGGTAGCTTCTAAGAGCTAAGATATTGGATGCTAGACTCCTTCGACTACGTATCTTAGAATTCTAGCAATATATGTGCCATTAGTGGTCTTATAGTACCATGCTGGTTGAAATGGATCCTCACCCTTACTGGCCACGTCAATAGCCATTTTCCAGCACTTCTCTAAGACCTTCTTCGTTATGACCCGCACACTACCACTAGATCCTAGCTTTACGAAGATGGCGTCGCCGTCAATCCATACAGTAAACTTAGACCTACCACTTGGCGAAGAGAGCTCAACGGGCTTAGCGAAGAGAGCTGACATTAAGGACCACACGTCCTCAAAGTCCATAGTAAGCATCTTCTCTCGTATGCTCATAATAATTCTATCAATAATAGCTAATAGCAATACTCTAAAATTTTGTGTTAAAACGTGAAACTGTTGGTAAAAGGTCACGTGCCTTGAGTAAATGGTCATAGGAGGAAAACTTAATATTCGAGAAATTTAAATGAGGAAAGAAAAAGTTGATGTGCTCTGAAGGAAGAGGTCATCTAAATTTATTTGATTAGAGAATACATGGGTTACCTTTATACCTGTCTAGGCTAAATAGGAAAAAGAGCCCCCGTAGTATAGCCCGGTCAAGTATGCAGGCCTCTCGAGCCTGCGGCCCGGGTTCAAATCCCGGCGGGGGCATTAGATCTTTCATGCTCAACCTTTGAGCCTTGTCATCCTACTACAATTTCGAAGTACCTTGCGTCAATTTGTTGGACTCAAACCATTCTAAGTACGCTTCGTAGCTTAACTTGCCTGCTATTAGAGTTGTGTTGCTCAGCTCTTAAAAAAGCATGTCTTTAACATGCTTTCAACGCATGTATATTTTCAGGAAAAATACTTTAAATATACATAGACTAAAATAGCGTGCTGTGCATAGCCTAGGCAAGGTACTCTTTAACTATGATTGTAAGTGTGGGGTGAGTTAAGTTGATCGATGTGAACGATGTTGCTAGAGCTTTCGTATCACTTTTTGTGATTATGAATCCTTTTGCCAGCATCCCAATATTTTTAAAGGTTGCTGGGGAAAAGAAGGCGAGTGCTGCAACTCAAGCTGTGCTTGTAGCTGGTGTAGTACTTTTTGTGTTCCTATTCTTTGGCCCTTCACTCCTCATGGCCTTTCGCATAACTCTTAATTCTTTAAGAGTTGCTGGTGGACTGATACTTGGAATCCTGGGCTTAAGGCTCGTATTAGGTCTACGTCTTGTAGAGAGAGAAGCGGATGAGAGAGCTCCTCCAGCTCTTACTTTGATAGGAACCCCTATGCTTACAGGACCTGGAGTCATAACTATGACCATGATACTTACGCAAGAGCAAGGTTATCTAGTGACGGTCTGTGCTGGTATAGCATCTCTAGTTTTAAGTTGGTTAGTACTTAGAGCTTCAAGCTTTATGGAGAGAGTCTTGGGAAGGAGTACGATCGACATAATATCGAGAGTTATGGGTCTCCTAATAACTGCAACAGCAGTTGAGCTAGTTGTAAACGGAATTAGAGCCATGATTGGGGTGATTTAATTTGAATTATAATACCCTCTCAGTAGTTTTGAGACTCTTATTTCGAAGACAAAATGATTAAGACTCTAAGAGAGACCATAGTTTAAGTATGAAGAGGAGATATGTAAGAGCTTCATTTATTTCAACGATTCGACCTTTGACTCGCAATAGCAATCTAGAACGTAGCTGAATGGTATTTTGTTGGTCCATTCGTTCTGATCAAAGATTCCCATGAAGTCTACCCCTATTATAGTGCCCTCTTTCTTCAGTATTGCTGTCGCAGCTCTCATAGCGTCCTCGGCTGTAATCTTTGATTTAGGCATTGCTAGTCCTCCTAGTAGTACTGCTACATCAGAATTTCGTGGGTCAGCTCTTTCACCTATTTGGAAACCGTAACCTTCAATGTACCTAAGCTTGACGGCCATATCGATGGATGTGTTAGGGATGTACAGCATATTATTAGTTAAATCTCTTATAGCGTAGGCCAATAGCTCTACAAAAGGTAAACATACGGATGGTGTGCCGAAGAACGATATCTTTGCCTCTTTACTTAAAGCTAGCTTAGACATTAAGTCTTTAAAACACTTAGTCAAGCCGAGAATACACTTTCCAGAACATATCACTTGGCGCGAAGACAAGCTTAGCCCCCCGAGAAGGGGTTGAGAGGTGTAATAAATTTTATGTGTTTAGAACTCAAGACCTCGGCTTTATCCTAGAAGTCCTTTTCCCTCCCTCAACCTTTGTAGCCATAGAATTTGTGAAGAATTATTTGTTCTTAATAAAAATATTTAAAGGCCCTCAGCTTTTAGATCATCCAGTTGAGGAACGTATCGTGATGTGACACAGTTTATGTACGACAAAATGCCATGAAGTTGATGCATTTACCATACACTATTTGTCCTTAATGAGATACGTAAATTGGTGAGACGAGTGATTACGTTGACGTTTCATGAGAAAGAGTTGAATCCAAGTAAGACAAAAGATCCAAGATGTACTAACAATGTTTAATAAGAAAAGGCTTAGAATAGGAGCTGGTTAGTTTTCGTGGAAGAAACAAACATAGTCCTTTACGTCTATCTCCAGTTCTTTGAAGTAGAAAGTACAGATTACTGTTTTAAGAGGTTAAAGTGCGGCCGCCGGGATTTGAACCCGGGTCGCAGGCTCGGGAGGCCTGTGTCCTAGTCCAGGCTAGACGACGGCCGCTCCTGCTCTTTAAGTTTAGGTTAGGTGTGGTTTAAGTTTTGCTTTGATGATTGTTTAGCTAGGTTTTTATCTTTGCAGCTTTGTGTGTTGTCTCGGGTGCTGCGAAAAATGAGTGAAGACTGGTTTGAAAGTGGATGGTTTGGAAGGAGGAGACGTAAGAGCTTCTGGGATGCGTTTTTTAGCGACTTTGAGGAACTTGACCGTATGTTTGAGGACTTTATGAAGGACTTTGAGAGATTGTCAAGAGAGGGTGGCGTAAAGTCATATGTTTATGGTTTTAGTGTAACCATGGGTCCCGATGGTAAGCCAATTATTAGAGAGTTTGGTAACGTTAAGCCTTCACCTCGTGGCCCAGTCGTTAAGGAGGAACTTGAGCCTCTAGTTGATGTATTTGAGGAGAAAGACTTCATTAAGGTGTGTGCTGAGATACCCGGCGTGGATAAAGAGGACATTAAAGTTAGGCTGACCGATGACAATAGATTGATAATATCTGTTGACACTCCACAGAGGAAGTACTACAAAGAAGTAGAGCTGCCTGCAAAAGTTGACCCGGAGAAGACTAAGGCTACCTATAGGAATGGTGTGCTCGAAGTAGTATTAGAGAAGGTTGAGAAGAAGGGGAAAAGTATAACAGTGGAGTAGAGCGCTATCCTAAGCTCAAGCGCTAGGCTGGGTCCACAATGATTACGAAGCGTAAAGGCAAGAAGAGTAGGAAGATGAGGGGATCAAGAGTTTGTGGATGGGGTAGAACTGGGCAGCATAGGAAGCATGGTGGTAAAGGAGGTAGAAGAGGGTCAGGATTACATAAGCATAAGTGGACCTACATAATCAAGTACGCTCCAGACTACTTTGGTAAGAGAGGCTTTACGAGGCCCAGGTGTCTAGTTAAGATCTCTAGGGCCGTAAATGTTGGTCAGCTTTGCGAAGTGGCTGATAAGCTCGTTGAGACTGGCTTAGCGAGAATTGATGGTGGAGTTTACGTAATTAACGTGCGAGAACTAGGCTACAACAAAGTCCTAGGCGAAGGTAGGGTTACCAAGCCTCTCCAAGTGATAGCACCTATAATAACTGAGAAAGCAAAGAGGAAGATCGAGGAAGCTGGAGGTAAAGTTGTAGTAGAGACTCTTGAAAAAAGGTAGAGGAAGATGGTTGATGTTCGCAGCGTAATAGAGAAAGCTGCAAGTTTCGTTCCGAGAGTTCAAAAGCCAATTAGGAAGGTAGGATTTGGAGAGAGAATCGTATGGACTGCTATAGTCCTCACAATCTTCTTAGTAATGGGGCAAGTACCCCTTTATGGTATACCTAGAGAAAGTCAATCTTTTCAAGAGCTAACAATATACAATATAGTTTTTGCTGCTAGAAGAGGTACGCTGCTTGAGCTTGGTATAGGTCCAATAGTAACTGCTGGATTGATCATGCAGATCCTGGTTGGGACCAGGATCATAAGGCTTGATTTAACTAATCCTAGTGATCGAGCTTTATTCACAAGTTCTCAAAAGATTTTGACAGTGATCGTAACGATGGTGGAGGCAGCAGCTGCTGCCTTAGCGTATAGGTTTGTAGGAACTACGCTAACAATAGTATTGGTCTTTGCTCAGCTATTTGTTGCAACTCTAATACTCATGCTCCTAGACGAACTCATTGACAAGGGATGGGGTATAGGTAGCGGCATAAGCTTATTCATTGCCGCTGGCGTAGCTCAACACATCTTCTGGTTCTGCTTCAGTCCAGCACCAGTTAGGGAGGGTGGTGGACCTCTAGGCGTATTCCCAGCTTTAATATCATACGCCATTAACGGAGGAGATATATGGAGTGTTATTGTGGGTTCTCCTAAGGCCCCCCAACTACCAACACTTATAGGGTTCGCAACTATGGTGGCAATGTTGATTGCGATAATATACTTAGAGAGCATGAGGGTTGAGATCCCAATAGCTTACTCGAAGTATGGAGGGCTTAAGGCAAAAATTCCGTTAAAGCTTCTTTACGTATCCAACATCCCGGTCATATTCTTTGGTGTTGTAGGAGCAAACTTTCATTTGCTCGCTAACTTGACCCACAATCCATTCATAATAGGCATGAGCCACGCCTTTTCGGCGCCGCTGGGCTTTATAGATACTGTTCAAAGACCCCTACACGCATTGGCTTACACACTGCTAATATGCTCCATGAGTGGGCTCTTGGCCCTTGCTTGGGTCGAGGCTTCAGGCATGTCTGCTAGAACACAAGCTGAGAATATCGTGAAATCTGGACTTCAGATACCAGGATTTAGGAGCTCACCTTCAGTTATTGAGCGATACTTGGCTAGATACATTCAGACTTTGACTTGGGTTAGTGGTGTGATAGTGGGTATGATAGCTGCTCTAGGTGACATTTTTGGGGTTCTCGGTGGAGGTATAGGGATCCTCCTATTAATTGGCATCTTATATCAGTACTACCAGATAATGGCTAGGGAGAGGGCATTAGAGATGTATCCTGCACTAAAGCAGTTCTTAGGGGTTGAGAGGTGATAATGAATGAGCTGGTTTGAAGGGTTAACGGAGTGGCTTAGAGATGCTCTAGGGCTTTTCATAGTGCCTCCGCTTAGTGCAGCATTTGTGCTTATTCTCGCCCTTGCCGCTAGTTTAATAGCCACGGGAGCCCAAAGGCTCATGCTTGACGTGAAGATAATTAGGCAACAAGCTCAGGAGCTTAGAAGATGGAGAAATGAGCTGCTTGAAGCTCATAGAGCTAGGGATTTAAAGGCTATCGAGAAGCTGATGAGAAAGAAGCCGTACATGGATAAGTTGCAAGCGATGTACATGGCTCAAACTATGAAGCCTATGATCGTGTACTTCATTCCACTCCTCTTCCTATACTGGCTCTTTATGGGGGTCTTTCATGGCCCCGTCGCCTACTTACCATTAATAGGAGTACCAATACCCTTTTGGGCTTGGTACCTTATAACTTATTTAGGAGTTTCCCCTATACTGCAAAGAGTTCTAAATGTTGATTTCCAATCCTCAGACTAAGGGGAGGGGCTATGGTAAGACCTGGACTGAGGGGGAAGGCCCATAAACTCGTGAGGACTCCCAGCGGAAGGCTTGTGTGGAGGCCTGTAAAGTTCAAGAAAGCTAAAGCTAAGTGTGCATGGTGTCACCAAGAACTTCATGGAACACCAGCCCTACCTAGAGCTAAGATAAGGAGACTAGCTAAGAGTAGTAGGAGGCCTGAGAGGCCTTATGGGGGCTATGTATGCCCAAAGTGCCTAAAAATGGGGCTTATCAGAGCTGCAATTAAGGAGGCTTTAATGGGATAGGAGTTAGCAATTACAATGCTAAGGTTTGTAGTTCAATAGATTTATAAGCATCTTAGATTGATGTAATCGTTATGGGGCTTATCATAGCTATAAGTGGCAAACCAGGTGCTGGTAAAACTACCTTTGCTCGAGAGGTTGCTAACTCATTTAATTTGAGGTATGTGTCTTCTGGAATGCTGTTTAGGCAAATAGCTAGTGAAAAAGGAGTTAGCTTACTAGAACTTCATAAGCTCGCAGAGAGGGATTATGAAATAGATAAGGTTGTTGATTTTAAAGCTCTTGAAGAAGCGAAGAGGGGGAACGTTGTAATTGAGGGTCATCTTGCCGGTTGGATTCTACGTGACGTAGCCGACATCAAAATCTTCTTTACTGCTCCGCTTGAAGTTAGGGCAGTGAGAGTTGCTGCGAGGGACGGCATACCATATGAGGAAGCGCTTAAAGAAATACGGTTCAGGGAGGAGAGTAATAAGCTTAGGGCAAAGATCGTGTACGGCTTTGATCTAGACGATCTTTCAACCTTTGACGTAGTGTTTAATACGAATAGGCTCACCAAAGAGGTTATAGCCGAAACATTAAAAACCCTCATCTCAAAGTTCATAGAACACCGAACCACAGGTGGTAGAGATGCCAGCCATCGAGATAGGTAGGATATGTGTAAAGAATTCTGGTAGACTTGCTGGAAGAAAGTGCGTTATAGTAGACATAATAGATGAGAACTTCGTTTTGGTGACCGGACCAAAGGATGTGACGGGAGTTAAGAGGAAGAGGTCTAACATCAAGCACCTAATTCCGACACCTGAAAAGATAGATATTCGTAGGGGGGCTAGTGACGAAGAAGTAAAGGATGCTCTAGAGAAGGCTGGTAAGCTAGAGTTCATGAAAGAGAAAGTCGCTCCGATAGCTCCATAAACCCCACTTAAATAATTGTTTTCTGGTGGGGAATTTTGGGCATACTAATAAAGGCTGAAGACACGACAGATTATAGTTACGGATGCCCTCCAGATCAGAGACCCATAGAACAGCACATAGACTTAGGTGTGATAAACTTGGACAAGCCTCCCGGCCCCACAAGCCATGAGGTAACGTCGTGGGTTAAAAAGCTTCTTGGTGTTGAAAAAGCTGGTCATGGTGGCACCCTAGAGCTCAATTGAAGGGCGGGGAGACCCTAAAGTTACAGGGGTCTTACCCATAGCTTTGGGTAGGGCACGGAATGTTCTCCAGCACATAATTCACTCTGATAAGACTTACGTCTGCGTAATGGCACTCCACGAAGCTGTCCCAGAGGACAAGATAAGGGAGGTTTGTCGAGAATTTGTGGGAGACATATATCAGAAACCCCCACTTAAGGCCTCAGTTGAGAGGAGATTAAGGGTTAGGAGAATTTTTTCCATAGAGGTCCAAGAAATTATTGGTAGGCTTGTGTTGATGGTCATTCACTGCGAAGCTGGGACCTATATTCGGAAGTTGTGTCACGATATAGGTGAGGTCTTGGGAGTTGGAGCTCATATGGCTGAGCTTCGAAGAATACATACTGGACCCTTCACTGAGGATGAGAACTTGGTTACGATGCATGAGCTCCATGAAGCTGTAATTGCATTGAGGGAGTATGGAGATGAGAAACTCTTAAGGAAAGTTATATTGCCGGTAGAGTATGCTGTAAGGAACTTGCCTAAGATATACATAAGAGATTCAGCTGTAGACTCTATATGTCATGGAGCGCCTTTGGCAGCACCAGGTGTGCTTCACCTTACAGATGACGTTATGAAAGGCGGGCTTGTTGCGATAATGACGTTAAAGGGTGAGCTCGTTGCTATAGCTAGAGCATTAATGAGGGCACATGACATGGTCGAGGCATCACAAGGCATAGTAGCAAAACCTGTTAGAGTCATCATGAAGCCAGGGACCTACCCGAGACATTGGAAGAGCTCTAAGTTTGTGGGGAAAGGGTAATTAAAGGGGGCTCCTCCATCAATATACTCGGAGCCGGGATACCCTAGTGGTAGGGGGCAGGCCTGGAGAGGATGTATACCCCACTAAGCCTGTGGCCCTCTGGGCCGCGCGGGTTCGAATCCCGCTCCCGGCGCCAAGGATATCGTACTTCACCCATTTTCCTTCCTAAGTATAGTGAATAATATCTCGGAGTGTAATATATTTATGAATGAGACCCTTAAGTCTCATTCATAAATACATTACATGAGCTTATGAAAGACGTCATTCATTAAATGAATTCTATGGCTAAAATTTAAGAGTAAATATGCAGGCTGATTATTGATTTGTGACGTTAGAATTGAGTGCAATGGGTAACACACCATGATAAGTGCTGATGTAATTGTTGTAGGTAGTGGTGCTGGAGGTAGCGTTGTATCATATAATCTTGTTAATCAAGGGTTTAAAGTAGTACTAGTTGATGCTGGTGGAGATGTAGGGTCAGAGAGAGCTAGAGAAAGTTTTCACCCAGCACTATCATCAATTGAAGTGCTAAGATGTATGTGCGTAGGAGGAACAACGCTCGTTTCTCTCGGAAACATGCTTATAACCAATGCGATTATTGAGAGGATCAGAGCACTTGGCATAGGTTTGGAGAATGAGGTGGATGAGGTTTGTAAACTTATGCGAGTAACTAAGGTTCCACAGGACAAACTTCCACCGTTCGCTAAGAGGTTCATAGAGGTTGCCAAGGAAAGTTCGTTGAGAGTAGAAATTATGCCCAAGTCTATTGACTTCAGCCAGTGTATTGGTTGCGGTAAGTGTGCTTATGGTTGTCCTAAAAATGCCAAGTATACAGCTCTAAACCTCATTAGAATGTGCTTGCAACGAGGATTAGTATTGTTGAGCAGGTTCGTAGTGAAAAGGCTTCATCGTCAGCACGATGGGGTCATTATCGAGGGGGTCATGGATGGAAGCAAGATTAGAGCTAAGTGCAAGGCTTTGGTCTTGGCTGCTGGCGCTCTTGAAACTCCTAAGCTTTTAACTCAAATTCATGATGATGAGAAAATAGGGAGAAATCTATTTGTAGATCCTTTTATTACGTTAGGCGGTCCCTATAATGGACCTTCTGCTGCCTACGGTATTCAGATGGCCGCTTACATTGATTACGATGACTTCATGCTTTCACCTCATTATTCAGGTCTCTTACAGTTTCAGCTAGCAGCAAAAGGTGTAGACCATAAGGACAGAGGAATAGCTTCCATAATGATCAAGGTTGCTGATGAGGGTAAGGGAATCGTATGGCCTAACGGTATCATAGAAACCCGCATGACCAAGAAGGACTTAAAGATCTTGGAGAATGGTATTGGAGAAGCTAAGAAACTGCTTTTAGAGTTGGGTGTTAAAGATGAAGAAATCGTTGCAACCCACGTGAGGGGGGCTCATCCAGGCGGAACAGCAGCAATAGGTTATGTAGTTTCTCGAGACTTGACCATAAATGGTTGTGATGGAGTGTTCGTGGCTGATGCCAGCCTAATACCACCTCCATTAGGTAAGCCGCCATTACTTTTGATAATGTCTTTAGCCATGAAGGTAGCAGAGAAGGTGCGTGAATACTTGCAAAAGAAGGACGTTGAGAAGCTTAATGATGCTTGACCTACAAAGTCATGCTGCAATTAGTCAATACTTATCCCACCTTCTCTAGGCAGAGTTACTAAGGTTTAGCGTTAAAGGACATCGAGAAATCGAGCTTGGTAACGCTCATCCTATACGGCTTTCAATTACTTCCCTTCTTAATATTAATGCATTAGCTCTAAAACTGAGTTTCTATTGGTAACGGAATATTAAGGAGAGAAGTTTGATGAAATCTATTGACTCTTCATCTTTACGGCTATAGCCTTCATCTTACTAGGCTTGTAGAAAGCACAGTTAGGTCTCATCTCTAGCCCTAATTTACACCTCCCCATGCTATAGTACTTGCATATGTAGCACCTCATACTGTTTCACCTCATGTAAGCAATCGGGTCCTTAAGGCCTACTTCCAGCCTTATGAGACCTAGCTCTGTGGACGGATAAACCTCTCTTGCTTCCAAACTTTTTACCACATATATCGCATACATGTGACATAGAGGGTCACCCTATCAAAGTCTCAATCTTGAAAACTTAGACCAAAGCTTTAAAAAGTTTATTTCGTTCAGGGGAACATAGTGTAGTTGGTTGTAGACCTGGGAATAATAAAGAGGTCCAAGCTATACTCTCATAGTGCATATAGAGGTTCGTACTCATGTACTTTGATGCTCATTGTCATCTTCATGAGTTTAGTGAGAGAGAGATTGGGGAGTTTAAGGATTACGTGATAGCAGCAGTATCAGATGACCTAGAAACCTCCAAGAAGACTTTGAGGATCGCAGAAAAACTGGATAACATAGTGCCATGCATCGGAGTACACCCTTGGATCGTTGATAAGATTGCAATGAGCTGCATTAACGAGGTGGAGAAGCTAGTGTCCACAACTAATCTATGCGCTCTAGGAGAGGTAGGTCTTGATAGGAAGTTTGTACCTCAAACCTTTGATAGGCAGCTGAAGTTCTTTAAGGAGTTTGTAAGGATTGCAGTGGAGCACGACGTTCCAATGAATTTACATGCAGCAGGTGCCTGGCGTGAGGTCTACGAGGAGCTTGTAAAGAGAGATGTGGAGAGAGCAATGCTCCACTGGTACACGGGACCAATTGATCTACTAGAGGAGTTGACAGGTAAGGGGTACTTCATATCGATAAACCCTGCCCTGAAGGTTCAGAAAAAACACATGGTAGTGGCAATGGAGGTAGACTTAAGGCGCGTGTTGATTGAGAGCGACGCTCCCTATGAGTATAGGGGTCTCAACTTGACTCCAAAGCTCATACCCAAGGTTCTTGAAGTCTTAGCTAATGTTAGGGGTCTTAAACTTCAGGAGTTGAAAGCTATCATAGAAAGCAACTTCAGGGGCTTCTTTAGATTCACTAAAGTCACTCTCTAAGATTCAACTTCATGTGCATAATATTATGGGATCATGGCTAAAACGTTCTCACGTACTCTTTAGCTAATTGATGTGTGCTAGTGATGTTCTTAGGGTCTCTTATATCCAAGTAGGCTGCAAGAGTATTAAAGTAAGGAGGACCCTTTCTAGAGAATATTGTCATTAATTTACCGTTATGGTGTACCTCGTAGCCTTCTTCACAGGGTTCGTGGGACCTGATCACCACCTTGACGTTCAATGACTTCAAAAACCTCTCAGTCACGTCAGGACCAAAGAGGTTTCCTGCCCCTCTTGGTGATGCCTTTATGCCCTTAAATGGCATGGGGTCATTCCATAAAAGCTCCTCTAAGAGCTCTATGTCTTGGTGCGCGTTGGCTAGTGAGTCTAATGTTACTGTGCGAGTAGGAACTCCTCCGTGAACCATGAAGATTGAGTACTCAAGAAGAGAGCACGCATAAAATTGACTGAGACAATCCATGATTGGGTGGTAAACTCTCTTCCATGAGGATCCGTAGAGGAGACTAAGGTGCATTGGAAAGTCGTGTGGATACACTGGTAGTTCAGGAGGACCTTCATGATTGCCCATTAATAGGATTACCGATGATGGATTTCTAAGTTTAACGTTAAGGACCTCGTAGACCACGTGAGGTGATTGGTCACCTCTATCGATGTAGTCTCCGAGAAAAACCAAGATAGCTTGGCTTAAGTCTATGCTTGAAAGTATGGTGATTAAGCTCTCGTAATCACCATGTATGTCGCCAACTATGATTAGCCTATTTACTTCGCTCTTTATTTTAGCTAGAGAACCATGAGATTCGTATTTTCCAACGTCCACCTTCATCCTTTCCTCTTTCAATAAATCTCTTACTTTAATGGCAAGCTCGACGAAATCATCTGGTGCCGGTATGAAAGACAACTTTAATCCCTTCTCGACATCTAAGCGTTAATTGTAGGATATATGTCTACTGCGCTTGAGGGCTTGTCATGAAGGAGGGCTTGGACCTAGTCAAGATAAGGAGAGAGCTTAGAGGAGAAGCGCTGAGACTCTTCTTCTACTTGAACAAGAGGATTAGCGGGTACACGATCGAGGAAATTAGATACTTTAGTGGCTTCTCCAATAAGGCTGTAATAAATAGATGTCTCACAGAGCTAAGGAGACTTGGCGTAGTGGACAAACAAGGCGACAAGTATTACGTACCTAGACTAATTGCTGAGGCCGTAAACTTCATCTTTAAACACTACGCTAAGATTGGCAATAGAATCATTGCTAGAGGATTTTTGGGTGCCATTGCTTACTTAGTGTTTCTACTCATTCTTATCGCGATGTACCCACAAGCTTTAATGTTATTGCCTCTAGGCTTAATCTTCACATCAATTTTTGTAGTAATTGGACTGTACCAGTCTCATAGGTTAAAGAGGTTAATAAGAGAGTTGAAGAGGTTGAAGTAGACTCGAAGACAAATGGACTAAAAAGAAGGCTTTTGTGAGACGGTAACTCCATCTGTGAAGCTCGTCGACATGAAAAGAAACTCGTGGTTAAGTAGTTAACCATCAAGGTCTAAGCTAATATCTGTTCGAGAAAAGTTTAAACTTGTTTAGACTTTTATGCTTAAGTCAGCCAAGCCCCGGTAGCTCAGTCTGGTTAGAGCACTGCCTTGGTATTCTGGACAAATAGGCAGGGGTCGCGGGTTCAAATCCCGCCCGGGGCTCCAGTCTCTTCGAGTTCAAGCTTCTTATACCTCCTATTTTAAGTCTAGATCGACATACGTGACTTCATCATGACATCACTTTGACACTTTCGAGTATAGGCTAGATGACAAAACGAGGATTCTCCACTAAGTTATTAAATGAATAATGGTATTGCATATTCAAGCGTTTTTTATTTTAGGTACTATTAGTTAGATAGAACAACCCCAAAGACGCACCTCATTCGATTTGAGTTGTGAACTACAGGACAATAATTTTTAGTTGACTATATATATGCTAGGACTACATATCTTTTGTTAGAGTATCATGTCAATGCCAGATCATTCTGCTGCAACCAAGGCTTTTCGCGAGGTCTGTAAGCTGATACTCTATTCTTTGCTTGGCGACTCTGCTTGTGAAGCCACCTTGTTCTATATGCATAGGAGTTTGGGTCGAGACTCGTTTGAGGTGCTTTGGGATGACCCTAAATCCTTTTATCGCGAGCTAGAGAAGGTCTTTGGTGTTGGTGCTAAAATTCTAATTAAACTTTTGGTGTCGAGAATAAATAGCGAGCTCGGATTAAACATAAGCCCCGAACGCTTCCTCGAGCTTATGTGTGCCGACGATCAGCACTCAATTGAAGAGCTACGTTCATTAATAACGAAAATAGTTGAGATGTATAGGGGTAGGCGCGGTGAAGGACAATATTAATAAGGTTCCCACGGGGGCAAGCGTCTTAGATGAGGTTGTTGGTGGTGGCTTTCCAGCTGGCAGCCTAGTAGCAGTTACTGGTCCTCCAGGTTCTGGTAAGACCATTTTTGCAGCAAACTGGGTTTACAATAATATTGAGAAGCTTGGTTTGAAAGGCTTGTATGTCAGTTTCGTTGAGGGACGAAAGAACTTTATTGAGAATATGCGTGGTTTAGGCTTGAATTTCGAGAAACTTGAACGCGCTGGAAAGTTTAGATTTCTAGAAATGATTACACTTAAGGAGATAGGCATCCCAGCTATTATTGAGCAAATTCTGAGTGAAATTGCTGATATGGGAGCAGACATACTCGTTATAGACTCTTTCTCAGCCATATTGCAGGTTATAGAGAAATCGTATGACGCTCGCATACTCGTTCATACCGTCTTGAGCAAAATTGTTAGGGAGATGGGCTGCACAACAGTAATAATAATTGAGAAGATGAAGGCTGAGGAAACCTATGAGCCAACAGAATTCCTATCAGACCACATAATTCACCTCTCTAAGACTGAGGTTGATGGGGCACTCCTAAGATGCCTGAACATACTTAAGGCTCGTGGAACGGAGGTACGGCAGCCACGATTGGCTTTCACATTAAAGGGTGGCTTCAAGGTTTTCAGGCCGCTAATCATGGGTGGGCTTCCAGAGCCAACGAAGAGATTTAAGCTCGTTCCACACAACAAAGAGCATTATTCTTCAGGTATCCGAGACCTAGACGCTATGATCGGCACAGTGTTTAGGAGAGGGTGCTACAATCTACTGGAGTTTGAGAGGAATGTATCGCTAACACCGGAGCGTCTCTTTCGAGTGACCGTTTCAAATGTTCTGAACCAGGGAGGACAAGTCATAATCCTCCCACCTCAAGGTTTAAGCGCCTTAACCGTTTGGAGGTCTCTAGAGCCATACGTCTATGAAGACGCTTTAAAGCACAACCTCAAGATTGTTGATTTTAAGGCCACTGCTGTAGAGCTTGTTGAGCCATACGTAGTACTGTTTGAAGGTAGGTCCATAAGGGAGGACATGATATGTTTCTGGAATGCAATCTCAGAGCTCAGACGACAGAGAGATAAGCCAGTCTTCTCAATCGTCGGCTTCGACACACTAGAATACATATACGGCAAGGATGAGCTGCTAAAAGTTATTGGCGAGGACCTAGCGAAGACAAGGAACTTCGGTGATGTAAGGCTTAACCTCGTCAGACCTGGGTGCGCCATAGCAGAGCACCTGAGGGCCTTAGCCGACATATACCTAGTCGTTAGAGAGATATGCGGTGCAATAATCCTACAAGGAATAAAGCCAAGAACGCCGCTACTAAACATCGAACTACACACGGATGAGGAGGGATCAGAAATTAAGATAACACCGATACTATAGTCATTTAAGGTGGAAACGGTAGATAACGTTCATGAATTTGCGATCTTAAAAAGCGTTAATCAGCCCCTAGTAATCCTTTAGCGTTCCTTAATCTTTTAATTATCATCCGTCAATTATCTCTATCGTGGGTCAAGATGGCTTATTGCCCTACAACACAACGAAGAAATGCCTTATTGAAGAAGAGGGCGAATCCATACGTAAAAGTGTGCTTTTGGCTCTAAGCATGCTATTTTCTCTCAGATCCTCGATTACGTAATGTGAGCTATCAATTGATGTGAGGAGCTATTGGGGTCAACTGCTTATTGAGACTTTGATGTTTGAGATTTGATGTGTTTAGAATATTGAAGTAGAACTGAGAGGGCCTTTGCAGCTCTTTCCGGTGTTGGGTACACTGGTAATCCACTCTTAATCCAAGAGCTAACATCTAAGTCCCTTGTTGGATGTGGCGGGATGAATATTATTGGCTTCCTAACTTTCTCCATGGTCTTGAGTATGGCTTTGCGGTATTGATCTCCAAATACCTCTCGTGATATCACAGCGAAGGGTTCGTAATCCATTATTATGTAGGCATCGACGAACTTTGATGTTATTTCAATTATCTGCGTGTGAATTGTGGAGGCTTGTCCTAGAGGGGGCCAAACTAGATCAATAGGATTAGATAAGCCAGAAGATGGTGGGACCAGCCCTCTAAGCAAGTCTCTTATTTCTGATGTAACCCCCTCTGGTAACTTCTCAACTTTTAGGCCTAGAGACTCACAGGCATCTGAAGCTGCGACGCCAGCTCCTCCAGCTCCAACTATTATTCCGACTCTATTTCCTTCAGGCAGGTAGCGAGATTTGAAGGCTACTGTGAAGTCAAGCAGCTCTTCAACTCCGCAAGCAGGAATTACTCCACACTGCTTGAATGCAGCTTCGTAAATCGCGTAGCTTCCAGCTAACGACCCGGTATGAGATAGAATAGCTCTCATCGCAGTCTCTGTTTTACCTGGTTTCCAGATGATTACTGGCTTGCTCCTAGTAACCTCTCTCGCCGCCTTCATGAAGCTCCTTCCATCCTTCGTACTCTCGATGTACGCGGAGATTATCTTAGTCTCTGAGTCTGAAGCTAGGTAATCGAGGATCTCAACGAATGTCAAGTCGGATTGATTTCCAATGCTTAGCACTTTGCTGAAACGCAACCCTAGTTGATAGCCTACGAATATTATGTACTCGCAAACCCATCCACTTTGAGAGATGACCGCGACATCTCCACTCTCCTCGGTTAAATCTTTAACGTAAGGTAGTATCGTGTTTAGCCCTAGAGCTGGCCGATAAATGCCCATACAGTTTGGACCCACAACGCGTGTACCCTGCTTACGTGCTGTCCTAACGATCTCTTCCTCTACGCGCCTACCTTCTTCGCCTACTTCTCTAAATCCAGCAGCGTGAACTATAACGAACTTAACCCTCTTCTTAGAGCAGTCTTCAACAACTCTCAATGTAACGTGAGAAGGTACGGCTGATATCGCTAAGTCTATTTCTTCAGGTATCTCGAGTACGCTCTTGTAAACCTTTAAGCCTCGTATCTCACCGCCCTTCGGATTAACCAGAAAGAGCTTGCTTTTTAAACCACATCGAATAAAGCTCTCTAAGAACATTCCTCCAGACTTCAGTTTATCTTCTGAGGCTCCTATTAGAGCGATTGTTCTCGGATTAAATAATGGATCTAGTGACGTTAAGCTCATAAACCTCACTTTTTATACACTATCAATAGAAAAAATAGCTTATTGAGGATGCTACACCATTAACGATTTAAGGCTATGAGGGCATTAATCGATTACTAGAAGGTTGGGTGTTAAAAAATTGAGTATTGAGGAATGTAAGGAAATAGCAGCTAGAGCCGCTTTGGCTGAAGTGTTAAATGAAATGGTATTGGGACTTGGGACTGGCTCCACCGTGGAGCGCTTTGCAGAGCTTTTAAGTAGCGAAATCAAAAAGGGTTTGAGAATCAAGGTAGTCCCTACGTCGTATCACTCAATTCAGATGGCTCTAAAGTATGGCTTCGAAGTCCTACCGATAGAGACTGTGGATAAGGTGGATCTAGTAGTTGATGGAGCCGATGAGGTTGATCGAAAACTTAACATGATTAAAGGAAGAGGAGCTGCTCTAGCTAGAGAAAAAGTCGTTGCCTACATGGCTTTGAGAAGAGTTTACATAGTTAGTTACGATAAGGTCGTCGACAAACTTTGTTCAACAAAGCCAGTGCCAATCGAGGTTCTACCCTTCGCCTACAACTACGTAATGAAGAAGCTTAGGGAGCTTGGAGGAGAACCTGAACTTAGAGAAGCTGGAAGATTTAAGGACGGGCCACTCATAACGGACAACGGTAACTTCATAATCGATGTGCACTTCAAGCCACTAGATGATCCACATGAGCTTGAATCAAAGATAAAAAGGATACCTGGTGTAGTTGAGGTGGGCTTGTTCTGTGGTATTGCTGACGTGGTCTACGTTGGGAGACCCGATGGCTTAGAGGTCTTAACTAATAGTTGATTGCTAGATAAACTTTAAAGGGGTTGAGAAGACTAAGCAAAATAGGTGCCGGGGTCGCCTAGGGGCCTAGGGCGCCGGACTCATAATCTCTAAAGGGGAGGCCAGAGATGGAGTCCGGTTATCGCGGGTTCGAATGGGTTAAACCCCGAAAATCCCGCCCCCGGCATCAGTACCCCTAGTCCTGGGGGTACTACACATAGTCTCTTCCTTTTAAGTCTCAGGTATAGGGTTTAATGTGAAAAGCGGATATCCATAATGTGCTGAGAGTCTTGAGAGAGCCTAGAATTAAGCTTAGAGAGCTGTCTCACAGCAGCTCCTACTCGGCTTCATCAATCACCTTGAGAGTTTAAGTCTATCTTCAGCGAGAGTTCTGAAGCACGCAAACTACCTATGCAAGATCCTCCGGCACGCTACTTTTGATCCGGCTAATGCAACTAGGCATGGTATTAAGTGCGCTATCGCCTAGATTAACAGGTAGCTCGTAGGGAGTGGACTAAGCATGGATTGAAGATGATTATTAGAAAACTGGTTGGCCCTAAATGAATTGAGGTTATTGAGAAGAGACCTTACAATATCAGTGAGCGACTAACCATTAATTATATCCCCGTTATGTGTAAGCGTTGTGGTAATCCATCCTACGCTAAAGTATGTCCAACAAATGCTGTAATAAAACGTGATAATGGGATCGTACATAAACCCGGAACTATGCATCGGTTGCAAAGCTTATATTAAAAATGCCCCTTTGCAGCAATAGCATTTAACCATGAGAAGACATCGCTAAGAGAGCATACTTTGTGCGCAATATATACATAGAATGGAAAGAGGTTTACTTCCTGCATGCGTCATCCATTGCCCTGCAGAAGCTCTTCACTTTGTAAAAGTTTATCAAATTATAACAGTATTTAAAGCTTAAAAGCCCTATCAGTGACCCTTAAAGCTGGCATTTAGTTCAAAATAGAGATCTAAATAGAATCGGCTCATGATTTTTAACTTTTAACCTCCTTCACAAAATAACCGATTATAAGATATTACTAGCATAGTCCTGGTATTACTATGATCTCATCAAGCTCTAAGGAGTATAACTAGTAGACTAGTATAATGCTATATTTTCAAACATAGGCTTTGGTTATTTTAAAATCAAAATGATCAAAAGAAGTAAGTGCTTTAAAGCATATGCTTAAGTGAGATCATATTTTCAGAAGTTTCTTAAGGTTGTCGCCTAGAATAAGTAAGAGTTCTTGCTCACTCATCTTAACCTCTTTTAAGACTTCGATTGTCATGCTGGCTACCCCTTCACGCCTACGCGCTTCTGGTGTATCTCCCACTAACTCGCTTGGTCTAATATCAGATCCAAAAATCAGCTTTTCAGCGCCTACTCTGAAGGTCTTTAGGGCCTTTCTAATGAATTTTTTGAAGAGCCTTCTTCCGGACTCACACATTATGAGGTCAATGTTTGCAACCTGAAGAAAGACATTATCATATCTCACTGCTAATGCAAAGCAAACCTCTCCAAAGTGAGGCAACATTCCTCCACTGTGACCTATAATTAGTGGTATTTCAGGATATCTATCAGCTATAGTGTCAAACAGCATAGGATCATAGTACATCCAAGGTCCTTTCCCAAAACCCGTGTGAAAGTGAACAGGAACCTTGAACTTAGCTACTATGTCCATAAATGGATAAAACATTTTTACTGAGTCACGTGGGTCCTCGCAACCAGTTTCAGTAAAATCAAGTTCGCCTACACCCTTAAATACTCCACTTTTCAACATTTCCTCTAGTTCCTCTAGAGCTCTTTCCTTCTCTTCTTCCAGAGATGGAGATAAGGTCCAAGGGTTCGGTAAAACTGGCTCTCTGTAAAAAAGTCGGCACCATGGGATTAATCTCTTAGGAGCTATTTTAGTGGCTTGCTCAATTATTCTTCCCGCTACATTGCAGCCCATTACAGGTGCTGGAAGAACACAAGCAGCGTCCACACCACGTTGATCCATGTACATTAGAAGCTTTGCGCAGAAATTCATAACCTCACCTCTATTATTAATGCCTATGGGATGAGTTTCGGAATCGATTATCATCCTAACCACCAACCGCTGTAATTTTAAAAACCATAAAAGTTAGCTAGCGAATGTTAGGATTAACAGTCAATGGGTGACTCTTTTACAGCATTTTCAGCGGCGATGCATCCAAATATCATAGCACTTGTTACCATAGACGGATTTGGATGATAATACCCCTTATAGAAGAGACCACCTGTTACCTCACCTGCAGCATATAGTCCAGGTATGACTTCATTGAACCAAGTTAACACTTGAGCTTTACTGTTAATTCGGATCCCTGCCTTAAATGAAGTAAAAGATCCTGTGACCTTAATAGCATAGAATGGAGGAGTATCTATCTTTGGCGGGGGTCTTGGGTCAGCTCCTTGCCATATACACTTTCTCCCAAATACCGTGTCATATCCTACAGTTTCTAAATCATGATTGTACTTCTCTATAGTCTCTCTAAGTCCCTTCGGATCTATTCCCGCATTCATCGCGAGCTCCTCAATAGTATTTCCCTTATAAATTACTGGCTTTTCGTATTCTAGCTTTGCATCTAGCCTTATCTTCTCATCAAAAACTATGTAGAAGTATTTTTCTGGAATCATCTCTAAACATTTTTTGGTCATGGTACCATAGAATGGATCTGATTCATCGACGAATCTTTTTCCGCGGGGATCAACCGCAATGGATCCTGCTGTATCCATATGTGTTATCTGCTTGTTATCTACGCAAACAGTTCGTGAGGGCACGACCGCCCCAGCTATATACTTAGTTGCCGCTCCAATATCTAAAGCCATCTTTAACCCGTCTCCCTGGTGCCCTGGAGGCACAATCGGAATACATCCAATCCACCATGGGCCAAACTCCTTTATCAGCTCCTCATTACGCCCAAACCCTCCGGTTGCCAAGATCACTGCTCTCTTAGCTTTAAATCTAACTTCTCCTATCCTCGTTTGGACTCTAACGCCTATAACTCTTCTAGTTTCAGGTTGCGTAATTAGCTTGGTTGCCCTGTGATTAAATAATATCTCCACATTTTTTTCTCTAGCAATCTTATCAAAAACTTCGATGATCTGTCTTCCAGGAACTTCATGTTTTCTCCGCAACGTTTCCCATTTCTCGTCATCTATTGGTCGAATACCTTTTTCTTTTAACCACTCATAAAGCCAGCGGCCGCGTTCTGTATAAACCTTCCATAATTCAGGGTCTCCACCTGCTTTCACGCCTTCACGATACCACTCTTCATCTGGGAAACCTAGGGCAAAATATGGCTTCATAAGAAGGCTGCTAGCATATGTTGGCATTGCCTCTAAAACAACTACCTGAACATTTGGATCCACTTCTTTAGCTCTAACGGCTGCCGAAAGCCCAGCAGTTCCAGCACCCACGATGATTATATCACTTGCTTTATGAAAAACCATGCTCCATCATCTCGAGAATCTAATTTTCTAAGTCTATATAAAACTTTTGAAAAATAAGTGATAAAATAAGAAAAATTTCTTAATTGCTTTAATTTAAATCACATTAGTCAGTAGCTCCATTATGTCCATTACTTGGATTTCGTTTTCCCTTTCAATCACTTTGACGCCGTACTCAAGGTTTGTTAGGCAGAATGGACAGGCAGTCACTATTATATCTGGTTTAAGCTCAGCAGCCTCCTTAGCGCGGATAACGCATGGACTCTCCTTCACCTTTAACGAGCTTTCCTCAAACCACATTCTGCCACCACCTCCACCACAGCAAAAACTGTTTTCTTTATTTCTGGGCATTTCCTCAAGTTTTATCCCTGGAATACTCTCTAGGATCTTTCTAGGTGCTTCGAAGATCTTGTTACGTTTTCCGAGAAAGCATGGATCATGATATGTAACTACTTTATCTAACCTCCTAGCAATCCTCAGTTTACCTCTATCTATTAAATCAGAGAGAAATTGCGTGTGATGCAAAGCTGTGAATGAAATGCCAAGTTTGGGATACTCCTTTGTAAATACGTCGTATGCATGCGGGCATATTGTAACGATTGTCTTTACCTCACATCTTTTGAAGTTCTCTATGTTCTCATTAGCCAGCAATTCAAAAAGACCCTTTTCACCAATTCTCAGAAACGGTTCACCACAGCAGGATTCATAGTCCCCGAGAATACCAAAATCAACATTAGCCTTCTCAAGAACCATAACTCCAGCTCGAGCGACATTTTGAACTCTTGTTTCATATGAAGCTGTACATCCCACAAAAAAGAGTACATCAGCCTTCTCACCGGGCAGCCTCTTTATTTTCATACCCTGAGCCCATTGATCTCTTTTTCCACGAAGACCCCATGGATTCTTATAGTTAATTACGTTTGTTAGAGCCACCCTAAGCGTCCTAGGTATAAAGCCGCTCTCTACAACTTCACTACGTAACTCGTTAATTCCCTCCCAGACAGGTACTTCCCACGGACAAATAATCTCACATGAACCACATGCAGCACAGTACCAAAGTTCGTCCCTTATTTTTTCTAGGCGCATATTTTTGGCGGCATCACGTACATCCATGTTAAATCTTGAAACCCATACGAAAAAGGTAGGTCCAAGCCACTCTTTATATCCTGTGATTATTGGACAAACGCTCATACAGAGTCTACATTCAATGCACTGAGAGAAATCTCGTACCTTCTTCATCTTCTCATCATCAATGGGCTCCGGAAATTCTGCAGCTTTTCCTCTAACAAAATGGAGTATCCTTTGAAGATCGTTTCGAGCTTGACTGAAGTCCACAACAAGATCCCTTATTATAGGGAAGTTTGGCAATGGATCAACTGTTATCTCATCAGTTTCTATCTTATGTTGGCATGCTAGGACAGCCTTACCGTTAACTAAAACACCGCACTGCCCGCACCGCATTATTCCACAGCTACTCCGATAAGCTAAATCAACTCCGAGAACCTCCGTTATGTACTCTAATGCATCTAAAACAGTCATTTTTGGAAGGCGCGGGACTTCATAGGTTTCATATCTAGGCTTGTCCATACCCTTATGGTATCTGAAAACCCTGACTCTGACCGTGGAGCCACTATTCATACTAATGTCCCCCTCTACTGCTTAAATATAAATAGGCAGGATCAGAAAGAGGCTCAATTTTTATCTCCGGCTCATCAGGTCTATCGGGTTTATATTTCAAGACTACGATCTTTAGCCAATTTTCATCGTCTTGTCTGGGGTAGTCCTTAACTATATGAGGGGGGCGTGTCTCCTTGCGTGTAAGGCTCGCCCATATCATGAGCCTGCAAACGGTGATCATATTAATTACTTCTAAGGCATGCGCCCAACCAAAGTTGCCAGACTTTACAGTAGTCTCTAAGCCCATCTTTGGAACAAGCTCCTTTTCAATTCTCGATAGCTCCACAAGAGCCTCCTTCATTTCAGAAACGGTCTTTATTATCCACATTTTATCCCACATCAAATCTCTTATTTTCCTCTGTATTTGAAGTGGGGTGAAGCCGTCGCTCGGCTTTAACCTTAAAAAGGATTCAACTCTTTCTTTTTCAGCCTCCACTTGACTCCAATCTAATTCGGGTGATGGTGTTTTTCTAACTATTTCCGCAGCATACTTAGCAGCCGTAGCTCCACCCCATAGACAGGTGAGAACCGTTGGATAAATACCAGCTACACCACCAACGGCATAGAGACCTGGTATAGTGGTTTCACATCTCTCGTTTATCCTAACCCCTCCAGCATGGGTGTGTGCAGTTGTTCCAAGGGGCACTAATTCCTTTTCTAGATGATAAAAGTTGGTGAGTGGCCTATAATTATAAAACGAGTCGGCAAGTACGCCGGTCTTTAATATTGCCTGGTTGTAGCGCATAAATAGTCCTCCTCTCTTCCCATAGAGTAGAGCTATTATTTGTTGAACACTCGGAGAATGAAATGTGTCGACAGTTGCCGCAAGTTTTTTCAATTCTTTCATAACATCTCTTCCTTCCTTATCCACAATAGTGCAAACTTCAGTACCCTCTGGGATACCCTTAAATTTCGCCAAGAATTCCTTCCCAAAGAAGCATTCTGACCATGAGGGTACGTTATGTACAAGTCGCCTAGCAGACTCGGGATATTGCGTGTCACTATGATGCCAGTGCTGGAATTCCATGTTAACAATTTCGGCACCGCATCTATAGGCCATAGCGATGCCGTCTCCGGTATTCTCTCTTGACTGGGTGCTATAGCGATATACCCCTGGATGCCCGGTTGCAAGGATCGTGGCTTTTGCCTTTATCACGAAAAATTCGCCTCTCATATAATTTAGAGCTGTAGCGCCTACACATCGACCATTAGACAGCAATAATGAAGTTGCCATAGTATCTTCTATGAAGTTAATTCCTCTGCGTAAAGTTTCACTATATAAAATGTCCATAACTCTTTGACCAGTTTCACCGGCTTTCCATGCTAGTGGATAAGGTATGTCTGGCTTATGTTCAGCAATTTTGCCATCAGACCTTCGTCTCCAGTATATTCCAAGCCGCTCTAATTCTCTAACAACCACTGGACTATATTCAAGTATGGAGCGCAGTATCTTGCTGTTAAATAATCTGATATGAGTACCTAAATGATCTATATCGGCTAAAGAGATATTTTCTGGGTTGTAGGGTCCCCAATGAAAGCCAGAGAGACGTGAACACCCGCTTCGGGATAGCATTCCCTTTGTTATTATCATCACGTCAATTCCAGAATCAAATACTTTAATAGCTGACCAAAGACCCGCTGCACCACTTCCTATCACTAAAACATCAGTTTCTAAAACCTTAACCATTTAAGCCCCCCTCGTTAGTTTCTTTCACCTTCAAAAGATAGATTAAATATAAAAGTTGTGGTATGAAGTTGTTAGAAAAAGGGAAATAAAAAGAGAAGCATTTTCCAAAAGTGACATACAATTACTTAGTTATTTAAATGGCAGTGGTCTATGTTTAGATTCAAGCTTGATTGCATTAGGCAGATAGTCAGGTCTAACGGGATGGTATGCGGCTATCCAAGACACAGGCTTGTTCCCAAGTATTTTTAGCCTATGAAGAGCCCCCGCAGGTATTCTAAAGAAGTCTCCCGCTTTGAGTATACGCTTTTCAGAAGGTTGTCCCGCAAACTTGTCTGGGCAAGAGCCCCAATTGGCTGTGGGAGGATGATTTGTTTCCACTTCAAGCTCGCATTCTCCCTCTAATATGTATCCTAGCTGCTCTTCGTTATGTCGATGAGGTGGAACCTCTTCTTTGCCTGGTTCTGGCACTATGGTCACAATCTGCATCATCAATGTTTCTCCAGTAACAATTACGTGCCCCCTCATTTTTTCTGGAATTTCTTCTCTTCGCGCAAATAGACTCATACCCCCACCTCAAACTTAATTGAAGTCACTTATAGTCTTATATAAATCTTTGTACGTAAGCTTTTGTTTTAGCAACATTTTTTGTTAGCAACTATGCTACTGAGGATCCCGTGTTCTGCTTAATAATATTTATCCCACTTAAATATAGTTCAATAGTCGCTTATCATTGGTCCCAAAGTTCTAACAAAAACTTTATGAAGGGCTCAGCTAATGTAATTACAGTTTTACATAAGAGAAGGAGGGCAATAAAATGACAAGTATGACAGCAAAATTTAGGAAGATGTTGGATAATTATCGCGAGAAGATGATAGTGGCTGCGGGCGCTCATAACCCACTTTTTGCAAGGATCGCTGAGGCTGTAGGCTTTGAAGCAATTTATATTTCTGGAGGCTGTACATCGATGGAAAGAATAGGGTGGTGTGATGTTAATCTAATAACCGCAACAGAGATGATACAAAATGCAAAGTACATAGTGGATGTTGTGAGTGTTCCAGTAATCGCTGATGCTGATAATGGATATGGCAATGCAATTAATGTGATGCGCACAGTAAGAGATTACATAAAGGCTGGAGTGGCAGCAATCCATATAGAGGACCAGGTAATGCCCAAGAGATGTGGAATGTTGAAGGGAAAAATGGTAATACCAATGGAGGAGATGATAGGAAAAATTAAGGCTGCTAAAAAAGTGATAGAGGATGAAGATCCTAATTTTGTTTTAATTGCCCGGACTGATGCGAGAAATGCTGTGGGTGGAGGATTAAATGAGGCCATAAAAAGAATGAAAGCTTACGCCGAAGCGGGAGCTGATGTAGTCTTTGCTGACGGCTTAGGCATAGAGAAAGGTAAAGAAGAAATAGAGAGGGCCGTTAAAGAGGTTGGAGCGCCAATGCTGTACCATCCAAGCGGGCTTCATCCCAGGTTATCACTTGAGGAATGCCAAGAGTTAGGAATAGCTATTGTTGTATTCCCAGGATCGTCATTAGAGCCAGCGGTAATCGCTGTTTGGGATTATTTGCAAGATCTTAAGAAGAGAGGAACACAGGCACAGATTGATTTTGAGAATAAGTATAAAAACCACCCACTATTTGGCCTGAAAAAACTATTTGACTTCACAGGATATGACAAGATACAAGAATATGAGAAGAAGTTCCTGCCCTCTGAAGAAGTTAGATTAAGATATGAGAAGACAATAGGACTATAATTACAACAAGAATCTTTATTTTAAACCATAATTTTATTTTTAAATAGTATAAAGAGCGATTGTAAAAGTTATCGTTCCTTATTAACTAAGTATATGCCAGCTAATATGAATATGAAACTTAAGAAAGAGAAGAAACTTACAGTTTCATGTAGAAAGATCCAACCGAAAAATGTTGCAAGTACCGGGACAATAAGGCTTGAAACTGACACAACTATTGTCTCTTCTTCTTTTAAGATAGACAGCATTAAAGCTATCGCTAAAGCCATTCCGACAATTGACGTGTAGAGGAGAGAGAGGATATATAGTATAGGTGGATTAATTGGAAAAGTTAATTCATTGAACATTAATGTTACCGCAAAAATAATAATGAATACAAAGAAGAACTGAATGCATGTCACGAGTAATTGATCTATATTCTTTAAAAACTTTTTAAAATAGACCATGGAAACCGCCCAAAGAAAAGCCCCTGAAGTTAGTAATAAAATTGGAGAGATAGATCTAGTAGCAAACGAAATTCTTTCGGCATAAAGTATGATTATACCTAAAAGGCCTAGCAACATCCCAAAAATTTTATTTGGGGTAACTCTTTCTTTAAGAAAGAGTTTAGCTAAACAGAAAACAAATATTGGGTGGGTACAAGTTAAAAGAGAGCTTAACCCGGTAGTTTCATACACTAAACCGATGGTAGACATGGTCATGCCAATGGCTATAATTATGCTGTATATAAAAAGATGAAGCCATGTTCTTCCATCAGTTGGAAATTTTTTATTCAAAAAAGCTATGAGAGGTAGAAGTACCATTGAGGCCAGAAGACATCTTTGCATAAGGAAAATAAGAGGACTAACAAACATTAATGCAACCTTCATTGCCGGCCATGTAGAGCTAAGCATAATGACCATACAAAATAGAAAAATCAGGTTACGTTTTCTCAAATCCTAAACCTCTAATAGAAGGCAAAAAATCATCGGATATGTACATAAACTTGTTCTTTTTAGAGCAGCTTTGTTAAGTAAAAATGGGGGTGTTTATGGAAGTGGGAATATTGGTTCTACTGTTTTTACTTCTGGTACTTCTTTTGACCATATTGGTTGGAGGATCCATGTGCCGTATTCTGTTTTCATCCATTGTCCTAAGCACATGTAGCCTGTCCCTACGTGGGTTACTGAGTCAAATGATACTGGTCCTGGTGCTCCAATCATTTTTGTTTCTCCTATAGCTTTGTTGAGTGCTTCTCTGTCTAGGCTACCGGCTCTCTCGAGCGCATCCTTTAGTATGAATGGGACTGTAAAGTAGTAGGCTGCTACCGGTGAGAGGTCTATGTTCTTCTCAACTAGGTATTTTGTCCATATCTCTCTAAATGTTTTGCTCATTGGAAATGGATAATCATAATGCCAGCATAAGAATGTTATTACGCCCAATGCCAGATCCCCACCTAAAGCTTGTACCTCTTCTAGTCGCGCTAAACCTCCAGACTGATAAATTATCTTAGGCTTGTATCCCAATGCGAGACATTGACGCCAGAAGGTAGCAAATGTAGGTGCAGTACCATGCATCCAAAGTATTTCGCACTTCTCCTCCTTCATTTTCGTTATTAATGCAGTAAAATCAGTTGTTCCTGGTGGATAGAGATCCGGAACAAAGGCTGAGTACCCTCTCTTTTCAAGTTCAGGAACAAGCAGTGTTTTCTGTGTCCGCCCAATAATATCATCAGATAATATGACGGCAAATTTCATGTTTGTTCTGTTTTTATAGCCTTCTAAGAAGGCTAAGAAGTCATCTATGATTTTTTTGTACGACATGCCGTAGCTCCATGTATAGTTCCATGGACCTGCCGCCGCAACAAATTCTATTGGAGTTCCTCCGTTTAGTAAGGGAATGCCGTATCGTTCTGTGACTTTTGCTGCTGGGGTAACTATGTGAGCGTAGCTGCAGCAGATTACTGCGACGACTCCTTCGGCTGCTAGGCGTCCGGCGAGTTCTGTTGCCCTTGCCGGGTTACTTTCGTCGTCGTATATGATTAGTTCTATTGGTACCTTAGCCTGATACTGTTTTAGGAATACTCCTCCCTCGCTGTTTATCATCTTGACCGCCTCTTCTATTGTTATTTTCTGCAAACGCCCAACAGTTGCTAGACCGCCGGAGAGGGAGGCTATCATCCCAATTTTGATCTTCTCTGGTGGAGGAGGCGTTGGTGTCGGGATGCTCGTATAATAGTAATATATGCCTGAAACCAAAGCTGCAACAATAATGATGGCGATGATGGCGATGACCGCACCCTGAACCTTGGTTATCGCAGACCTACAACAAGGCATACCATTCCCTCTAGCTATACCCTTCATATTGCTTTAGTATTAAAATGCTCTTATTTTATAAAACTTACTAAAACTTTTAGCCAGACCTTACTCTCAAAGAGCTTTTCAGAACCTTTTTAATCTTTTTTCAATAAGACTGCGAATTGCGGGCCATAACCCCCTAGGAGATATCAAGAAGATGACCACTATTATTATACCATTGATCAACATTGATAAGCCAGGATAATTTACATAGAAAAATTGTTGTAACGTGATAATAAATATGACCCCAATTATAGCTCCTCCAATATTTGTCCAGCCTCCAACAGATGCCGCCGTAAGTGTATTAATAAGCCATATGGGGGAAAAAGCTGCGTCTGGTGTAACGAATCCTGGATAGAGAAAATATATGGCTCCAGCTAAACTAATCATAAAGCTTGCGATAAGAAAACAATACAACTTGCAAGTATAAGTATTTACGCCTACCGTTAAAGCGGCATCTTCGTCACTTCCTATAGCTTTGAGCATTAAACCAAGATTACTTCTCACAACAAAAGTTACGATAATTATTGAGGCAAATGCTAATATAAGCGCAATATGGTAAACTATTGCAATTGGAAGCTTAACGTTAACAACTATTCCAGCTCCGCCTCCCGTATAGGACCATGTTGAAAACCATGCAAAAAGGGCATTTGCGATCACCAAGGTGCTCATTGCAAAATACGCTCCCCTCATTCTAAAGATCGTAGAGCTCACAGCCAACGCGATGATAACCCCAATAATCCCTGAAAGTATCAGACTTGGCCAAAGAGGCCAATTTAGGCAAGTAGAGAAAATAACGAAGGAATAGGCTCCGATACCAACAAACCCCCCGATACCTAACAATACCATTCCAGTAAAACCTGCAACCAAAACCCACATCTCAGTAAGAACTAAATATATAAAGCAGAAGAACAGGAAAGCCATCCAATAAAGTGGGATGAAATATGGTGCTAAAGTAAGTAGGGCTATCGCTACTATGGAGCTTCCAATAATATATCTGTTCTTCTTGTCCACACCACTACACCCTCATACCAAATATTCCCTGAGGTCTCAGAGCAAGTACAGCTAATATTAAGATATAACCGACGAAATATTGGTATGCAACACCTAGGTAATAGGCAGAAAGTTGTTGAGAGATGCCTAAAATCACACCCCCAACAAACGCTCCTCTCATACTACCTACACCACCAAGCACTATGACACCAAATGAAAGGATTGTATAAGGCCAGCCATCAGATGGAACGAAAAGGTAAATTAAGCCCACCATAATCCCTGCAATGGCTGCCAAAGCTCCACCAATGCCAAAAGTATAAGCATAAATTTTTTTGGTATCTACTCCTAAGCATTCAGCATACTCGGGATCCTCTGAAGCTGCTCTTATAGCTCTCCCGATATCCGTATGCTTAAGAAACGTATAAAGAATAAGCATACTGCCAAGGCTTATTAAAAATCCAACCAGGTAAATCAAAGGCAATCGTACGCCAAGAAGAGATACCGTCAAGAGAGAGTAAGGTGCTAGAGGGGCTAGGCTTCTTGGATCAGGATGCCATACTAAAAGCGCAACATTCTCAATAATAGAAGCTATTCCTGCAAAGAGGATTAACGGAATTGTAGGCGACCTATATATCAACCTATTTACAGCCCCATACTGTATGATAGCTCCTAAGGCAAAAACTATAGGAACAACCAACAAAGCACAGATGAGAGGGTCAAGCATAGAATTACTGCTTAAAGTTAAAGCTAAATAAGCTGCCAATACAGCTAAGTGTCCGTGTGCAAGATTGATCATATTTCGTATGCCGGTAAAGATTAGTGATAAACCGATACCTATCAGCCCATAAATCGCGCCAGTAAACGTGCCCATCAATATTACTTCAGGCGGAGCCATATCATCCTCTCCAAATTAATCAGTACCAAGGTATATTTTCCTAAGGTCTTTGTTATTTAATAAATCACTACTATCCCCTTCAAAAACTATCCGCCCTGACCTAATGATATAGCCCCTATGGCTAACTTGTAGACAACGTAAGGGGATCTCATCCACAACCAAAATACTGACCCCTTGTTCGTTTATTTCTTTTATCTTTTCGTAAAGCTGTTCTACGACTATGGGGGATAATCCCAATGAGATTTCATCTAGCAACAAAATTTCTGGATCCGCCATTAAGCCTCTAGCAATAGCTAACATCTGCTGTTCACCACCGCTAAGCGTGCCAGCCATCTGATTCTCCCTTTCTTTTAGAACTGGAAAAAGTTCGTATACTCTCTGTAACATCTCTTTTCTTTTACTTTTTTTAAGATGATTTCCAACCAATAGATTTTCTTTTACAGTCATTTTAGTAAAAATTCTACGACCCTCTGGAACATAAATTATTCCTAAAGCAGCTATTTGATGTGCACTAAGTTTATCTATTCTAATGGTTCCTTTAAACCATATTTCACCCTCGAATGGATGGACAACGCCTGCTATTGTCTTAAGAAGAGTAGTCTTTCCAGAACCATTTACACCAATGAGAGAGACACATTCACCTCTTTTAATATTTAAATTGGCATCCCATATAACCTGTATTTCGTCGTAAGATACGCTGATATCTTTTAATTCAAGTAGAAGCTCCGACATACTCACGAAACCTTCTGCCAAGATAAATCTCTGAAACAATTTTGGAGTTCATAACTTCCTTTACAGGACCCTGCGCTACAATGGTTCCCCGGTTTAAAGCAATTAAACGCTCTACAGCTTTAACAACAACCTCCATTCTGTGCTCAACTAGCATAACCGTCACACCTTCGGAATTTATTAACTTAATAATCTCTAGTAGCTCATCTACATCTTTTTCACGCATCCCGGCTGCAGGTTCATCAAGAAGTATAAGCTTAGGCTTTGAGGCAAGTGCACGAGCGATCTCAAGCCTTTTAAGTTCAAGGGGCAATAAACTTCCGGCAAGCTTATCTTTAACTTTATATAACCCGGTAAGTTTTAACACTGTTTGACAATATTCTTCTGCACTTTTTCTAGTCATTCTTCCACCAGAAAGAGCTGCCACTAAAAGGTTCTCCATTACTGTTAGCCTTGAAAAGGGCTTTGGAATCTGATGTGCAAGTGCAATTCCTTTCTGACATACACGATAGGAGGGTAGACCAGTCAAATTTTCTCCTTCAAAAATAATCTTTCCGGAGTCCGGCCTATAAATGCCCATTATGAGCCTAAAAAGCGTTGTTTTTCCTGAACCATTAGGTCCAATAATGCCAATAACTTCGCCCTTATTGACGTCTACAGAAACGTTATCTAACGCTTTAATCCCACCAAAGGATTTACTTAAACCCTCCGTCTTTAAGATGAGGTTATTCGTCATAACCCCCCCAATTGATGCTTTTTATAATTACATTACAACTACTAAAAATTTTTCGCAAAACTTCCAAGCACTAATTAACATAAGCATCGCTTCATGTTATCAGCATAAAAGATAGGGGGATTAAACCTTTATTTTAAAAAGAGAGATGGCATTCTCACCTAAAATTTGTTCTTTCTCTTTTTCACTTACGTCTAGACTTCTAATATACTCCACGCCTTTAAGCAGCCATTCTCGTCTAACAGGATAACCGCTTCCGAATAAGATATGATCTGCACCCAATTCTTTCACAGCACACTCTAGTTGATGTTTTGACCAGATAGTTGGTGCGGTAAGCTCAAAGTAAATGTTCTTATCCAAATATTTTCTGACTTTCTCAGCTGCTGGGTCGAAACGCTCAATTTCCTCCCATGTTTTTGATCTTTCCCCTGCAAGCATTTTAGTATAGGCAAAGAAGCCTCCTCCCAACATTGTGAAAATCAATACCAGGTTAGGAAAATCATCAAGCAATCCGCTGAAAAGAATCCTGCTTAAGGATATCATTTGAACCATACATCTTCCATATTGCCGACGGAGATTAGTGTACTTATAAATGCTATTGTATTCCACCGGTAGCGGGGTATGATGAACAACTAGTGGCACGCCAAGCTGATTAACCTTTTTGAAGAACGGTCTAAACTCTTCTTCATCTAAGTAAAGCGTTCCATAACGGGCAACACATTGTATTCCTGAAAACCCAAGATCCTTAATGCACCTATCCATTTCCTCAAGGGATTCTTCATTCCCCCATGGAGGCACAACGGCAAGACCTAGAAATTTATCAGCGTGCTCATTTATGTAGGCTGCTAAAAGATCATTAAACTTTTTACATAAGTCTAACGTTAACCATTCTTGCCAGCAGGTTATCCTAAGAATTGCTTTATCAACGCCAGCTTCTTTCATATCCTCCAATCTCTTGCTAGGACTTACATCAAGTTCGGTGTAATTTAGGTTTACATATCCCTTTGGCTTCTCTATAATTATTTGCATTTTATCGGTTCCAGGTATCGTGGTAACTGAGGCATACTCACCGTAAGCCCGTGGAACAATCTCTAGCAGCTGCCTTAACAATTTTTTATCAGAAAACAGATTCTCTGGAAGCCAATGCATATCTATATCAATTATCATGGACCAACCCTCTTTTTGAGGGATAACCATTATACGTATACTCATAAGCAATATATGTAACATATTTAATTCTTTCGGCATAGTTGGAGATAAATTAAAGGGAGCCTATTGCTCCTCCTTATTGCAGATCAAAGTAAAATTGACTTATCTTATTGAAAGGGGCTCTCTTCATATTTCCAAATTAACCAGTGTTCCTGATCTCTCCACCATGGATGCAAATCCATAAGTAATTTCTTGTATTTCGCCTTAAGCGTGGGTAAGATTCTGGCGGCTTCTCGACTAAATTCGTCTTCCCTTATCTTCTTAAGATGCTCCTCAAGGCTCTCTATAAAGCCGTGTTTCTTGAGAATCTCAGCCATGTTTAAGCCAAACATTCTTCTCTTATCTTTCTCAGTAAGTTCTGGCAATGCATACTTCAACCTTATCTCTTTTGGAAATTGAAAAGCCTTACACATCTCTATCTGAAATTGCATATACCCAGTTGCTGGCCAATCTGTGCCCCATACAATCTTTTCTGGACCAGTAATCGCGAAGATTTCGCCAAAGCGTTCTATGTATCGCTCTGGCACGCTCCGAAGTGGATCATGTTTCACATTCCATCCTATAAAAACATTCTTATTGCTGGCAGCGGCATGCGCAGCGGACTTGTAATATATCCCTCCAAAGTGGTAAATTATGAAGGTTAACTCTGGAAAGTTTTTAGCGGCAATATCAACGTCGCTCCAGTCACATCTTCCATCACCAGGACGGGGGCCCGAGAGACAAAGAATGGGGGCATTTAGTTCAACAAGCTTTTCTAGGATAGGATATACGCGTTTTTCATCGTCATAACGCCAATTCACCACACGTTGCCCGCGAGGCGCATTGGGTCTCCGTACATAGTTATAAGTCTCTGACCAGACTCTTATACCAAGTCTCCTCACTTGGTATTCGATATACTCTATTCCTTCATCTCCCGCAATTACAGGAGCGATCAATCCTGCAGCAATATTTCTATGGGGGTACGCTTTCTGAGCTGCTGCTACATCTTCAGGTTCAGCTATATAGCGTTCTATCTCCGGCTTTCTTACTCCAAAGGACTGAAGTGAGCAAACAAAAGCCATGTCGCACTCACTTTCCACGTATAACTCACGCATATATCGGTCTAAAGTTATGTGCGTGAGGTCACATTCCTTCTCCATTCGGTACCATGCAACCCTTAACTCGACGCCTTTTAGAAAATCATCCAGTAGCGGGACCCTCGATCTATGTCTTCCATCCCACACATGTGTTTCAATATCAAATATGAAGGGCTTTCTTTGATATTCTTCCTCCGGAAGCTCAGGTGAAGGTGAAAACTTGCTTCTCCAAACCTTCGCCTGAATTAAGCCGAATAAATCACCATCTTCCAAGCACGACCCTCCTTAGGAAGGAACATATTTATAGTTAATTTTAAAAATTTATCTCAAAAAATTAGGCAAGTTTTATTTAAGCAATGGATTAGTATATTATCCGCCCTTAACTAATGCTACATGCCAAGTTGTACTGCTAAAAATCATCGATTTTAATTTTCAATTAAGCCTTTATTAAATGATTGAAAACGATGGAGAATTTTTAAAATATCCTCTTCATAATCAATATCAATTAAGACCTCATCTGAGTTTACTTCCGCTTTCTTTATTAAATCCCTATATTGGTTTACAATAGCCTTTAAGCCCTCCTTCTCCTCACTTATTTTCATTATTTCATTAAAAAGTGATTTATCGAAGAGTATTGGGTGTCCTAAAAATCCTCTATAACTTGCAACTACTACCGGGGCTCCGCTTTTCTCATATTCTTCAATAACTTTGTTAATAGATGCTGGTGTAATCAATGCCAAATCCCCTGGAAGTATCATCACCGCGTCAGCGTATCCCATAACAGATCTAACTCCAGCCTTAACAGAGGAGCTTTGCCCTTCTCTAAAGTTCTCATTAAACACAAACTTACAATTAAAATTCTTAAGAACCGCTCTAATTTTTTCTGACTCATATCCAAGTACGACTACAACTTCATCAGCTTTTGAAGAGACAGCGCTCTTAACTACCCTTTCAATTATGGAGATTCCACCTATTTTCTCCAACAATTTATTTCTACCAAATCTTATTGATGAACCTGCAGCTAACACAATAAGAGAAATCAAAGTTTTCGCCTTCAAATTTGAAATTACTGATGTGGTAGGTCCTTCCTTCTCTTGAGTATTATTTCGGCGAGAATGCTTATTGCTATTTCTTCAGGCGTTTGAGCCCCAATATCTAATCCTACTGGAGCGTGCAATGGCTTTAGATCTTTCTCCTCTAGCCCTGTCTCTCTGAGCCTTTCTATGAGTCTTAATGCTTTTGTTTTACTTCCAAGCAAACCCACATATACTGGCTTCTTTCTGAGAACCCTCTCCAATGCCAAATAATCATGTCCAGGTTCTCCATGCGCTATGACAACAAAATCGTAGGGGCCAATTTTCAAATTATCCAATATCTCACTAAAGTCGCCTACAAGTATTTCCTTAGCCATTGGAAAACGTTCCTTATTAGCAAGCTGGGCATCATCGTCCAATACAATTATCTCAAAACCAATAATCTCCGCTATTCTTGCGATAGCCTGAGATACATGGCCAGCGCCTATAAGAATTATTTTTGGGTTTGGTCTGAATATATCGATAAACACTGTCAATTCACCTCCGCATATTAACCCAGTTTTTATACCTTCCTCGATATCTCTATTAGATAATGAGAGAACAACCTTCATTGGCTTATCTAGCTTCAAGGCATTTAACGATTCATTAATTATAGCTCTTTCAAGATTTCCCCCACCAATCGTCCCAAAAGTCTGGCCATCTTCACATACAATCATTTTTGCCCCAGGCTCTCTCGGCCCAGAGCCTTTTTTATCTATAATAGTAGATAAAGCAACTCTCTTCCCCCTCTTTAGAAGACGTAATAGTATCTCTAAAGTCTCTACATCTGTCACCACGTTCTCTTCACCAAAGAGCCTTTAGCGTTTCAGGTCAATGTGCGATGATCTTTTGCCATCAAAATAACCCTTTTCACCAGACTTTCTGTTATAGGAATCTTGTACGCGTTATGAGAAAGGGGAAATGCTTTAGCTACGGCCATTTTACCAGCCTTCTCTGCCGTCTCACTATTAATATAGTTACCTTTTAGAAAATCTTCTACTTCCTTTAGCCTTTTAGGTGTTGGAGCCACTCCACCTAGCGCTATCCTTACATCTTTACACACACCTTCCTCTAACGTTAACATCACCGCAACACTAACTATAGCGAAATCGAGAGAATTACGTAGTCTAAATTTGATCCATATTTGCCTAGCTTCTGGGGGAGGTTCTGGAACCTGAATCTCCGTAACTATTTCACTTCTCCCAAGATTTAGTGCAGCATCTTTATAGAGCTCACTAACTGGAAAAACTCTCTCGCCTAAAGGGCCTTTAGTTTTTACTAATGCATCTAAAGCTGTTAAAGCGATAGCGACATCAGATGGGCATACGGCTACGCATCCTTTGCCCCCAAAGATGGAGTGGAAGCGATTATCACCTGAAACTGCATAACAGACGTTTCCGCCTTTTCGAAGACAATGAAAAACTTTTCCAAGCGATTTTGATGCCCTATAATACCAGCATTGGACGTCTTGGCATAAGTTCCCCCCGATAGTTCCCATATTTCGAATCTGCGGCGTTCCAACAGAACGACATGCTTCAGAAAGTAAATTATATTTAGTCTTTATAAGAGAGGAAGACGCTACGTCACTCAACCTTGTGAGAGATCCGATCTTTAAAACTCCGTTCTCCTCTTTGATGTATTCTAAGTTCGCTATTGTTTTCAAATTGATGATAGCCTTTGGATATTTAGGCAAGATATCATCTTTCAAGACTCTGATCAAGTCTGTTCCACCAGCAATAACCTTTGCTTCCCCGTCATACTTTTCGAGTAGCAGAATGGCCTCATCAATAGTTTTTGCATTGAAGTGCTCAAACCTCTTCATCACACAACCCCCTTCGTCTGGGGGAACGGAGCCTTTCCTAAAGCCCTCAATATCTTCTCAGGTCGTAGCGGAAATTCCCTTATTTTTCTACCAATTGCATTATAAACAGCCATGTGGATTGAGTGCCACATTGCGGCAAATATTCCTTCCGCAATACCTTTGGCTCTATAAGGTGTAAGTTTTGCATCATCTGGGTCAACTATTGTGACGCAAACAAACTGATCTTCAGTAACATCAAGGGCTGTTGGGATAGGATACTCAATAAAGCTTGCATTTAATGGCGTACCCGTCTTCTCGTCATATATTATTCCTTCCCACAACATACAACCCATACCATGCACCGCTGAACCAATAAGTTGGCCATAAACCATTAATGGATTTAATATCATGCCAGGCTGAGTTGCGACCATTAACTTAATAACATCTATTTTTCCGGTTTCAATATCCACTTCGACCTCAGCAAATGAGCAGAACATACCTTTCATGCCAAGTCTTCTGCCAGTCACTGGGTCCATATAGGATTCCGGCCCCTCATAGTGAGAGGGACATGAACCTATTCCTATCAATATGCCACCATATATCTCTCCAATTTTTGAAAGCTTAACATAGCGTGTTGGATCGCCTGCAACATATATGCGAGTACCCTTTAAATCTAATACTAGCCTATTGGGATCAACGTTTAGGATAGAAGCTGCTGCCGTAATTATATTTCGCTTTAAGTTATTAGCCGCATTATATGCTGCGAAAACTGTTGATTGAAGGGCCTTGCTTGCAAATGTCCAACCTCCAATTGGTTGACCAACTGATTGTGGTGGTGCGTGTATAATGTCTTTAATGTCGATTCCTAATACTTCCGCAATAACTTGGCTTACAACCGTATCGAATCCTGATCCAATATCTCTGCCATCAGTCACCCACTCAACCGTGCCATCATTCACGTTTACTTTAATAATCACCGTATCCTTTACCCTATCTGGTTGAGGAACCCCCCATGCCGTGTGCGTTGCCACAGCAAGCCCAATACCCCTTCTCTTAGAACCAGAAATTTCTGTAGGTACACTCCATCCTTTCCATTTCTCTTTCCAATTAAATATCTCCGCGGCTTTCTGCACCAGTTCAGGAAGGCTGCCCCCTGCAAGCTGAAAATCATTATGAAGGTATTGGGTAACTATATCGCCATCCCTTAATCCATTCTTAATTATGAAGTCTACAGGATCCATACCTAATTTTTCCGCAATTTCGTTTACAGCTTCTTCTAAAGGCGGTACACCTGCCTGAGAGCCATAAGCGCGAAGAGCTTGCGACATAGGTGTATTAGTGTAGTATGGATAAGCCTTGAAAGATCTGTTAGGTATACGATAAGTGTTGAAAATAGTATCGCCGCAGTATACAATCCCAAGGTTAATTGACCTTTCGCCCTGACCAGCCCATACTGTAGCATCAATGGCCTTAAGATTACCCAATTTATCGGCCCCTATTTTATACTTGAAAGTAGATATCCCTGGATCCAGTACAGCACCTTCAACAAAATGTTCACGAATATTAGTTCTAATTTTTACAGGTCTGCCAGATTTCTTGGCTAACATTGCAGCCAGAGCCGCTACCCTTAATGGAGCGTCCCCCATCTTGCCTCCAAAGCCACCACCTATGAAGCATTGGTAAACATGGACTTTATTTGTCGGTACATTGAAAATTGACGCAAGCATCATTGCAAAAGACACAGCACCGACTTGCGGATGGGACCAAACATGTAGTTCATCGCCTCTCCACTCAGCTACAGCCGTAAAATTCTCCAAAAACATATGCTTTATATTAGGCTTCCTAAACTCCACATCAACTATTATATCAGACCCCTTAAATCCCTCCTTTATATCGCCTACACTCCTGTAGTAAGGAGGCCACATACCAACAACGATATTGTCTTTAGTGACTTCGGGGTGCATTGGTTGAGCGGATGATGCCTCCTCGGGGGTAAGCCAAAATGGAAGGGGCTCATATTCTACTTTAATAAGGTCTAAAGCCTCTTCAGCTATAGCTTCATCCTCTGCTGCTACTGCTGCTACAACATCACCAACATAAAATACTCTGTCAGTTAGAATGTAGGCTGGTGGTTTTTGAGAAACCCCCATTGTCTCCACATCTTTATAAGTTATCACGCTAGATACACCTGGTAGGGCTTCAGCCTCGCTTGCATCTATTTTCACTATCTTTGCATGTGCGAACGGGCTACGAAGGATTTTGCCGTAAAGCATGTTTGGCCGGATTATATCATCAGTAAATGCTGCTTTACCAGTAACTTTAAGGTAGCTATTCACACAGGGTATTGGCTTACCTAAAACTTTCCATTCCTTGTATTTCTGTTCTGCCTTCTCGCTCTTTATAATCTTAAAGCTCATGTCATACCCCTCATTTTTTCTGCAGCTTTCATTATCGCGTTAAATATGGGTATGTAACCAGTACACCTACAGAGATTGCCTGACATAGCTTCTCTGATCTCTTCTAGCGTTGGATTTGGGTTTCGTTGAAGAAGGGCTTTTGCCGACATGATCATCCCTGGAGTACAGAAACCACATTGAAAAGCCCCACTTTCAATGAAAGCCTCTTGGATTGGGTGGAGCTTTCCGGTTTTAGAGTTGAGAAGACCTTCAATAGTTTCAATGTTCTTTCCATCACACTCAACAGTTAAAGTTAGGCAGCTCAAAATCGGTCTTCCATCCATGAGGACCGTGCATGCTCCACATTCCCCTCTATCACATCCTATTTTAGTGCCAGTCAACCCCAACTTTTCTCTTAACGTAAAAGCCAAAGTATGCCAAGGTTGAACCTCATAACCCAATATCAATTCGTAAAGCTTTCCATTAATAGTCAACTTTATTTTCTGCATACGCATTCGCGCTCCATTTATTAAGTCATTCTTTCCTTCGTCCATGCATAACCATGTAATATCTTTTAGGCATCTAAATAAATTTTAATCAGCTTAAAAAGCCACCGTCTCCTAAGACGTTGAGAAAATGGTCTTGCTCACACCTTCCAACTTTTATGCCAAAATTCGCTAATAGAACTTTATTTACCATATAGTTAGAGTCAATTGAAATGTCTTTCAGGGCGTTTTATCCCAAATTTTAACTCTACTAAAGGTCTTAGTTTTGAGAGAATATTCACAAAAATTTATATATTTCACACATGTAGTTTGTTGGAAAATATTGCGGAAGATCTGGGGGATTAACTTTGAACGAGCCGTGGAAAACAGATAAATGGTTTGTTAGTCATTACAATTTTGTTGAAGAAATTAGAAAAAATCTTAATTTTCCAGAAAAAGTTTTAATCCATGATGTAACTCTTAGAGACGGTGAACAGCAAGCAAACGTGATCTTTAGAAAGCAAGAAAAGATTAAAGTTGCAAGGTTGTTGGATGAGGCTGGCGTGCAGAGAATTGAGGCTGGAATGCCAGCCGTTTCAAAAGAAGAGATGGAAGCAGTTAAAGCAATAGCCAGTGATGGATTAAATGCCAAAATATTCGCATTTACGAGATGTATGAAACGTGATGTTGATCTTGCACTTAAATGTGGGGTTGACGGTGTTGTAATGGAGATCCCTTCAAGCGATCATCTGTTATCTTATGCTTATGGATGGTCTGAAGATAAGGCTATTAAACTTGCTGTTGAGGCCACTTCATATGCCCATGAACATGGATTGCATGTGGCATTCTTCACAATAGATTCAACAAGGGCGAAATTTGAGACTTGCTGGAGTTTAATAAATGCTGTTGCAACAGAAGGCCATATGGACTCACTAGTTGTAGCTGATACTTTTGGCGTCTGCTCACCGCACGCAATACATTATTTTGTCAGGAAACTCAAAGAAAGAGTGAAGAAACCATTAGAAATTCATTGTCATAACGATTTTGGACTAGCTGTCGCGAATACGATTTCAGCTGTGGCGGCTGGCGCTGAAATTGTTCATACAACTGTAAATGGTATAGGTGAGAGAGCTGGAAACGCTTCTCTCGCAGAGGTTGTTATGGCTCTTGAGCTTCTCTATGGAGTGAAAACTGGAATGAAAACCGAAAAACTTCGCAAGCTATCAAAGGTTGTGGAGAAGATGACTCGCGTGAAGATGCCTCAGAACAGGCCGATAGTTGGCGATAATATATTTACTGTGGAGTCTGGAATAATAGCTGGATGGTGGTCTCGTCTCGAGAAGATGGGAATGCCACTAGAAATGCTTCCATTCTTGCCAAGTTTTGTCGGGCACGACTCAGTAAAAATTGTTCTGGGAAAGAAGAGTGGCAAAGACTCCATTGTATACAAGATGGAGAAGTTAGGGTTAAAGGTCCCTGAAGACAAGCTTGAACAGATACTTGAAGCTGTTAAAACCTACTCAGAAGAGAAAAAGCGCGTTCTAACAGATGAGGAATTTAAAAGAATCGTTAGTAAGTTTGTGTAAGTAGAATCTAGTTATGCCCGGTTATTATAAAAGGGCAACTTTTTGCACTTTCTTAATTAACGTAGAGTATAAGTATCTAGTGTAGGGTTAAATAGCGGTTCTTGAGTAGGTAGCTAGAGCGTCATTTTACTAATGGAAGACATAGGCTTAAAAACGCAAAAAATTACGGATACAAACTATAGAGGCTTGATAGCATATGCAAACTTATGAACCTTAAATATGACTGTTTTTAAACCTAAAGTGAGGTTACTGCAATAAATCAAAAATTAATTTAAATGGAATCCTCTTATGAGGGTTACTTGGCTAAATCTATTTTTATGCCTTTCTCAAGCGCCTCTGTTAATAATAACCTTTCTGCCATTATTTTATTTGTCCCAGTATACATGGAAACATTTCTATTGTGAAAAGCCATTCCAGAGTCCGCTAAGTAATTCCATGTTCTTGACGAAACTCCGTTCCCTTAATTTTTAAGACAATTATCATGCAATGGGATTTAGAATCTTCAACTCATCCCTCATCTTCGCATCAAGGAGTCTCCTAATCTTCGTTAGATATGCCCCCTCGATGGAAGTTTTTGACTTTTCCCTATCTCTGCCAATGGTATTTGCAAATTCATTTATTAATTTTCACGATAATAATGTCTCTTTTTCCTTATGGTACAGGACAGGTATTCGTTGACCTGACTTAAGCCTTATACAAAGGGTGTCCTCACTTCTATGTTTTCAATCTCATTCGAGTTTAGCTTTCAAGATGCCTTTCACACGCCAATTTTCAGAGATAAGGTGAAAAGCATTTACTGATTCTGGTGCCTTAACAAGGCTTACGTATTGGGTGGGTATTAGCCAATAACAGCTCAACATTTCAAGCCTTGTTGGAAAAAGTATAACCTCGTTATTTCTAATAAGTGTTTGAAATATAATCTTTTGACCTTTTCATAGTTGAGGGTTGCCCTACCGCATAAATAATCAGGATAATCTCTATAACCTAGAGGAGAGATATCGCATAACCTTCGCAGTTCTTGTCGTATTCTCTTTTATGGGGGATTTAGAAGTGAGCATAGTTGCGTTTGTTATGGCTTCTTCATCTTGCGCCTTAATTTGTATAGGATCTTTTAGGATCTCTAAACTACTATTGCTTGGACGTCCTCACTCGTCTTAACTAGCTATTTAACCATCCTTTTATAGAAAGTAGCATGAAAAACCTTTTTAATACAATGCCATAGAATAAGTATATCGTGTGAAAAAGCATATTGTTTATGGAGGTTTTCTTATTGGAGACCGCTAAATTATATGTTTTGCCTCAATTGCCTTATGGTTACGGGGATTTAGTGCCATACATGTCTGAGGAGCAGCTGCGTATACATCACACAGTACATCATCAAGCTTACGTTAATGGAGCTAACACAATACTTAAGAGACTTGATAGTGCTCGTAAAGATAACGCGGACATAGACGTAAAGGCCGTCTTAAAAGAGCTTTCATGGAACGTTGGGGGGCATTTACTACACTCATTATTCTGGAAGAACCTTGCTCCACCGGGTAAGGGTGGTGGCAAGCCCGGTGGAAGATTGGCAAGTCTCATCGATGGCGAGTTTGGAAGCTTTGAGAGGTTTAAGAGAGAATTTACTCAAGCAGCCGTCACTGTTGAGGGCTCAGGATGGGCTGCGCTGACAATATGTAGACAAACCGGGCGCCTAATGATAATGCAGATAGAGAAGCATAACGTCAACGTTTATCCAACCTTCCCAATATTAATGGTCCTGGATGTCTTTGAGCATGCTTACTACATCGACTATAAGAATAGGAGAGCGGACTTCGTCGAAGCCTTCTGGAACATAGTCAACTGGGATGAAGTTAACAAAAGACTTGAAGAATACATCCATTAATACTTTTAATACTTTTTAGTTAAGGATTCATTTCGGACGTCATTGGCTAAAGAAGCTTCGTGATCGATCTCATTCGGATTATGAGAAATAGTAAGGATCTCAACCAATAACATACGGTAAAAGTGATATATACTGAGAGCAATATTTTATATTATTGAGAAGCTATGTCAATGCCTGTACATTCTATCATTGAAACTTTCCGCGAAGATTGTGAGCGAACCCTTTACTCTTTGATTGGCGAACCAGCTTGTAAAGCTACCTTGTTTTTCCTATATAAGAGCTTAGGTCGCGATCCATTTGAAGTATTTTGGAGTAATCCTAAAACCTTTTACCGTGAGCTAGAAAGCTTCTTAGGAGCTGGTGCTAAAGTCTTAATTGAACTCTTGGTATCAAGGATTGATGGCGAGCTCGGCTTAAATATGAAAACTGAGCACTTCCTTGAACTTATGCAGCGTGGCGATCAGAAATCTGTTGAGGAGATACGTTCATTTATAACGAGAATATATGAACAATGTAAGGATAAGACAACGTAAGGGTAAAGGTAAGCCCTCGCCCACATACTTCTGAGCAAAATATTAGGGAGGGTGCCTGCGTAACAATGGTAATAACTGAGAATATGTGTGATTGATTTATCCTTTGGCTTACAGGTTCATCTTTTGCTTTAGCTCTATGCGCTTATCTTGTGGTATTGGTCCCAGCTTCTTCACCTTTTCAGTGAAAGAGATAAAGAGCTCTCTAGCTTTCTTGTAGACCATTAGTGGTATGTGGCTATGTTCAACCCTACCAGGCTCTACCCCTAGCCTCTCTAGCTCCTTCATCATCTCAGCGACTCTGTTCTTAGTGAATTTCTCGTAGACCTCCTCACTCCCTTCTAATATCAGTACACCGTCTGCACCATAGGCAAGGGATGCCAATATGGTCTTGTTCTTGAGCATTGCTGTTGAAGGGAGGGGGATTACGTACACGTTCTCTGGATAACTTGCACGGTCTAATCCCAAGTAGTCTATTACAGCATAACCATAGACTTTATCCACAAACGCTACTATTCTAATCTCATCAGCTCGTTTATCAGCTAACACACCTCTCAGTGTGGCTAGTAGCTGCTGAGTTGTTGTGTTCTTAAGTTCTATAGCATCTTGAGGACACGAAGGAATGCATGCACCACAACCAATGCAGTAGAATGGATTGACCTCGGCCTTCCCTTCACGTAACGTAATGGCATTCACAAAACAAGTCTTTACGCAGTTCCCACAGCCATTACACAACTCTGAGATTACTACTGCTTTCTCTGGGCTTGTTATCACATAATCGCTCTTTAAGAAGGATGCAGCTTTTGCTGATGCAGCTAGAGCTTCTGAGGTCGTGTCTCGAATATCCTTGGGACCCAAGACACAGCCACAGGCAAATATTCCGGTGAGCTGCGAATTGACTGGATCAATCTTCGAGTGCTTCTCCACGATGAAGCCGTACTCGTCTAGTGGCACCTTAATTATCTCACTAAGCTCTTTGAGACTATGCGGTGGAACAATGGGCACCGCCAACGCTACCATATCGTACTCGTCTTCTCTGACCTCTCCTGTTAGAGAATCTTCTGCTCTAACTACGAGCTTTCCATTGCGCCCCTTATAGATCTCAGCTACCCTTCCACGTATGAAAACTACGCCTTCTTCCTGAGCTTTCCAATAGAGATCCTCATAGCCCTTCCCAGCCGCTCTTATATCAATGTAGTAAACTGTTACGTCAAGCCCAAACATCTTCCTCAGTATGTAGGCTTGCTTAATGGAGTACATGCAACATATTCGGCTACAATAGGGGACGTGATTTTTATCCCTAGATCCAGCACAAAGAGCTATAGCTATCCTTTGCACGTCACTTCCATCAGCTCTCTTCAAAGTACTCCCCATGGAGCCGCTTCTGGACACTAATCTCTCTAACGCCATCATCGTTATAACGTCCTTATACATCCCGAAGCCATAGCATTCAAGTCTTCTTGCATCGTAAAGCTCGTAGCCAGGTGCTAATATTATTGCGCCGACGTTTAACTTGATTTCTTTACCCTCATCCTTTAAGTTTATTGCTTTTGTTGGACAAACCTTCTCGCATTCTCCACACTTAGTGCAGGCCTTGAAGTCTATGACGTAGGCTGAAGGGACTGCTTCGGGGTACTCCATGTATATAGCCTTCCTGGTTGATAGACCCTCGTTAAACTCATCTGGTACCGTTACTGGGCACACGTCTGCACAAATTCCACAGGTCATGCACCTCTCAACATCAACCCCTCTTGGATTCACGCGTACTTGAACCACGTAGTTCCCTGGACGTCCACTAATACCCTTCACCTCAGCACACGTCAGTAAGTCTATGTTGGAGTTGCTACTCACACCAACAATCTTGGACCTTAAAATGCTTTGGGCATCGTCAAGCGTTGGGAAAACTTTAGTAAGTTTAGCCATATTCCCGCCGATACTAGGCCTTCTTTCCACTAAATGTACTTTAAATCCCAGGTTTGCTAGCTCGAGAGCTGACGTTATACCGGCTATGCCACCACCAATCACTAAAACCTCTCGTACGCATTTCTCTTTAATCTCCTCAAGCGGTTCTAATTGAAGACTGCGCTCGTATCCTCCTCTTATTAAGTTTATGGCTTTCCGTGTGGCTTCCTTATTCTGCTTAGGTCCATGAACCCAAGAAGCTTGCTCACGTACATTTACAACCTCCAGCATAAATGGATTTAACCCTGCTTTCTTCAGAATCTCCTGAAATGTTGCTAGATGAAGCCTGGGAGAACATGAAGCTATGATGACCCTATCAGGGTTGTACTTCTTTAAGTCCTCCGTTAAAGTCTCTTGACCTTCTCTTGAGCACAAGTACTTGTACTGTTTAGCCACGACGACGTCCTTCCAGTTTTCAACTGATTCTATGATGAACTTAGAATCTAAGACGTCACTAATACCGCCTCCACATTCGCATATAAAAATGCCGATTTTAGCCAATACCATCATCCTCCAGCACTAGCCGAACACATTAGAGAATGCCGTGTGAGATAACATTTAAGCTTTAGTTACCCTTGTTTAACGTTATGAGGGGAGAAAGTTTTAAATTCATCAATTCCTCCTATTTTGCTCCTTGAATGTTCACAAGGTGAGTTGATGTGAACGTTCAAGAGGTCGTGCAGAAGAATAACCTTTTGCAATGCATTCAATGCGGTATTTGCACCGGCAGCTGCCCGGTAGCCATTAAGAGTAACTTAAACATAAGGAGGTACATGCGTGAAGCTGCAGTCTTAAGGAAGCTTGTAATTCACTCTCAAAACGAGGTCTGGGGTTGTACTACCTGCGGCAATTGTAGTACTCGCTGTCCAAAGCAGTTGAAGCCCTACGAATTCTTGGTGGACGTTAGAAGCATTGTGGTCGAGAAGGGAGAAGTTGCTCCAACAATTAGAGATGCTTTAGAAAGCGTGTACTTAAATGGAAATCCTTGGGGTAGAGGTCGTGGAAAGCGAGTTGAGTGGGCTCGTGATCTAAACATTAAGCACGTCTCTCAAGGGGTTGATGTGCTCTACTACGTTGGTTGCACGACTGCTTACGATCCGAGAGTTCAAAGTATTGCAAGGAGCCTTGTTAAGAGCTTAGAGACAGCAAATCTAAGCTTCGGGATCCTAGGTGAAGAAGAGAATTGCTGTGGAAGCGAGGTCTACCACATAGGTGAGAAGGGTCTTTTTGAATTTCTCGTCGAAGAGAACATGAAACTCTTTAGTAGTTATGGCGTAAGACAAATAGTGACAAATTGTCCTCATGGTTTCGATGTCTTTAAGAATAAATATCCTAAAGAAGGTGGTTTAGAAGTTTTACATCATAGTCAGCTTCTCGCAAAATTAATTGATAAAGGAAAATTATCTCCCTCAAAGAGGATTGACAAAAGAGTTATTTATCACGATCCCTGCTATCTTGGTAAGCGAAACAACGTCTTTGAAGATCCAAGGAAAATAATCGAAAGCATAAAAGGCATTACCCTCCTAGAATTTGACCGTTCAAGATATAGAAGTCTATGCTGCGAGGGCGGCGGTGGGAGAATGTGGTTCGACGTTCCAGGGCCACGTTTAGCCGAGCTTCGTGTAAAGGAGGCTGTTGAGGTGGGAGCAGACGTAATAGTAGTAGCATGCCCATTCTGCATGCTTACTATGGAGGATGCCGTTAAGACTACTGGAAACGAAGAAAGAATTCAAGTTATGGACATAGCCGAGCTACTAGCATCAGTATTGTGATTTATATAACTTTTCGATCTTATGAATGCTTATGCTGTTCTTATTAGCTGACTAGGACAGAAAAGAGAAAAGGTTAGTGAAAAGTCTTGAGGGCTAGCTTCCACGTGCTTCAGCTATCTTCTTCTTTAACGCTGGTACTATCTTGAAAAGATCGTCGATGACTCCGTAGTCTGCGTGGCCGAATATAGGTGCATTCGGATCTTTATTTACAGCTATCACCACCTCAGCACCCTTCATCCCGACGAGGTGTTGGAAAGCTCCACTTATTCCAAGAGCTAAGTACACCTTTGGTTTAATGGACTTGCCAGATTGCCCTATCTGCCTATCAGAAGGCATCCAACCCTTGTCAACTATTGGGCGCGAGCAGCCCACAACTCCACCTAACATTTGAGCAAGCTCTTCGACCATGGGTATGTTGCTCTTGTCCTTTATTCCTCTACCTATACCTACGACTAGGGCTGCACTTGATATGTCGACTGCACCTGGTGGTGGAGTTACAAGTTCTAGAAAGCGCTTCTTAACCTCCTCGCTGGGAGGTTGATATGGTACCTCGATCATCTGCCCGTTTATTGGGCGTGGTGGCTTCTGAGCTTTAAAAGCAGCTTGACGAGCAGTCACTATGTATCTGTCAGCCTTTCGAACAATGACCCTTGCATTGATCTTTCCACCGTAGATCTGGCGAGTAACCACAAGCCTGTCATCTTCAAATGTTAGGTCTATGCAATCTGTTGCTAGGGGGATGTTGAGTGCCGCAGCGAGTCTTGGAGCTAGCTCCATGCCTATTGAGGAGTGCGCGATCATGGTTAGCAACGGCTTCTCCTGGTCAATTAAATGAACGAGAGCGCTTTGATAGTAGTCGGAGACGAAGTTTTCAAGCAAATCGTGCTCTACAACTAGGACTTTATCAGCATACTCTGTTAGCGGCTTTGCTAGCTCCTTTACGTTCTTGCCCAGTATTACTGCTGTTAACGTGGTGTTCATCTTATCGGCTAAGTCTCTACTTTTAGTTAACATCTCGAACGTGACGTCTCTCAACTGCTGCTGTCTATGCTCAGCTAGAACGAAGATCCCCCCCATCAGAACAACCCCCTAGACTTCAATATTCCCAGAATTTGTGTTGCTACCTCCTCAGGGCTGCCCTTAAGGTACTGACATACTTTCTCAGCAGGTGGTACGAAGAGCTTGTCTATCAAGGTCCAAGATCCAGCGTAACCAACTTCGCTTTCATCTAGACTCAAGTCTTTGAGGCCTAGAACCTTTATCTCCTTCTGCATGGCTCTACGAATACCTAGTATTGAAACATACCTTGGTTCATTAATGCCGGTCTGAATAGCGAAGAGCGCAGGCAACTTCACCTCCACGACCTCCATGAGACCTCCTTCAAGTTCTCGATGCACAATAGCTGCTTTATGATCTTTAAGCTCAATCTTCTTGACCATTGTTGCGTGCGGAATCTTGAGGAACTCTGCGAGCATAGGACCGACGGTGGCACTTCCATCATCCTCTGCCATCACGCCTGTTAGTACGAGATCAAACTGCAAGTTCTTAATGACTTTGTACAATACCTTAGCTATGACGTAGGGATCTGAGCCAACAAGCTTTGGATCGTAGACTCTTATAGCATTGTCTGCACCACGTGCTAGGCATTTTCGTAAGGTGCTGTTAGCCTCTTCTGGACCTACGGTTACAACGGTCACAGATCCTCCAAATTTCTCCTTTATTCGTACAGCCTCTTCAACAGCATAGTCATCCCATTCATTTATGTCGTAGACCAGGCCATGCTTCTCTATATCTCTACCAGTAGGGTCTATCCTTATCTCAGCTTCAGCGCACTTTGGAACATGTTTAACGCATACTACTATGTTCATCTTTAACTCACTCCTACAGATTTTTAAATCAATAGAGTTTCGCACAAAGCTACTTTATAAGCCTTCATTACTCAGCTTAATTATCAAAAAGTTCAATCAAGTTTTCCACAGGTCTAGTTTGCAAGATTAAAGTGAGGAGGTATCATTAAACATTTTGACGCATGTTCACGATGTTAAGTGGAGCATTCGTTAGCTCATCAAGAAGTTAGCGTTTTATAGAGCCTTGAAAAATAGTCATTCAATACCTCAATTGCATCAACATCCGTTATGTTGTACAAAGCCCTGCCCCTCAGAGTTCTCCTTTCTATAACTCTAAGTTTTACTAAGAAGTTTAAGCACGCTAACGTTTCCCCAAAGGCCAGCCACTCTTGTACACCTAACATGTGATCCCAAAAAGAAGATTTCATATTCCACTTCATTTTAGATGTTATCCAGTAGGCGTCGCAGCTTCGATAGCCTATCACATTTAATATTTCGAGTAGCCTGCTCCTGTAATGGTCTATAAGTTCAAGAACTCTCCTTCTTAAACCTATGAACGGCCTTCCGTGACCGGGAAGTATGAGGTGGGCATTTATTTCGTAAGTTCTCTTTAAGCTAAAGAGATACGTGCTTAACAAGTCTTCTTCGTAGCTCCACGAAGAGATGTTAGGAGTTATGTTGCTTAGGATGTGATCCCCACTAACGAGCATTCTTCTCTCCTGGTCGTAGAGACATATGTGACCTCGTGTATGACCTGGAGTTTCAATGCACCTGAATTTATAGTCGCCAACCTCAATGACGTCTCCATCTCTTAACGGTATTGGCTCCAAATATTTCTTCGGATGGCGCCTGAACATGAATCTGGTGATTAGTGCAGCCGTATGCTCTGGAAAGCCGTTTTCCACCGCAAAGGCAACAACATTTTTTATCTCCTCCTTCTCATCCTTAAAGAGAGACTCCACTTCCTTGTAGCCCACATAGACCTTAGAGCCCCCAGCACATCTTTCTATTAAACCAGAATGATCTATATGTGAGTGTGTCATGAGAAATACGCTCCTCTTAAAGTCCACCTTTATCCTCTCTAAGTCTCTCTGAAGCACTACTTTGCTCAAGAAGAGGTCGGGACCTGCATCTATTATTAAACTCTCATTAACTCCCTTCACTATGTATGCGTTGACCTGTTTTGGTGGCCAGATTATTGGAATCCTGACGATAAACAAGTTTAACACCAAAAGTTAACTTTTCTTAAAACCTGAGAACTTGAATGAAATAATCGAAAGAAGAGTAGCTCATAACAGCAAGGATAAAGGTAGGCATCCCTTAGACTTCTACATTAATTGATGCGTAATCCTTTGCCACGAAATGTTTGAGCCTAGTAGTCACATCGTAAAAATAGAGAAGTATTAGCGGAGGATCATGAGGTCCCGGCTTTCATTTTCTTCAACTCTTCCTCGCGAAGAACTCTTCGAAGAACCTTGCCGACAAGGGTCATTGGAAGCTCTTTCACTATCTCTATCTCTCTTATTGCCTTATAGGATGCAACTCTTTCATTGACAAACTTCATGATCTCCTCCGGAGTAGCGGTCATTCCTTCCTTCAAGACGACGAAGGCTTTAGGAATCTCACCAGCAAGTGGATCAGGCTTGCCGACAACTGCACATAGTTTTACTGCTGGGTGCTCATAGATCACGTCTTCAAGCTCTCTGGGATATACGCTATGACCCTTGTATTTGATTATATCCTTCTTACGATCCACTATGTAGAAGTAGCCGTCCTCATCCATTCTAGCAATGTCGCCTGTTAGGAGCCACCCGTCCCTGAGTGTTTCTCGCGTCTCCTCAGGTCTATTCCAGTACCCCTTCATCACCTGAGGACCTCTTACTGCTAATTCACCTACCTCTCCTGGCGGAAGATCCTTGCCAGTCTCCGGGTCAACTATCTTTGCGTCAGTGTCTGGGAATGGTATCCCTATTGAGCCTATCTTGACGAGCTTCATGCTTCTATCGAGTGGATTGGAATGAGTAACTGGAGACGCTTCTGAGAGACCGTAGCCTTCAACTAAGACCCCACCTGTAACCTCCATGAACTTTCTTTGAACTTCAGGTGGAAGCGGTGCGGCACCAGAGATGCAGAACTTCACGGACCTTAAGTTATACTTCCCTATGTCAGGATGAGCTAGAAGCATAGCGTAGAGGGTCGGTACGCCTGGGAACAGGGTCACACCATATCTCTGTATTGTTTCTAAAACTTCTTTTGGATCAAAACGTGGTAGTATTACTCCAGCTATGCCTGCAACAGGCCCTATGTTTAAGCTGACAGTCATGCCATAGCTGTGGAACCAAGGAAGTAAGGCTAAACCTACTTCCTCACCTTCTTTAAGTCCCGCGGCCCTCATCCATTCATAACACTGGTAAGCGTTTGCCACGAGGTTCATGTGAGTTAACATGGCAGCTTTAGGAAGCCCAGTAGTTCCACCAGTATATTGAAGAACTGCTATGTCTTCTCTTGGGTTTATCTCAACCTTCGGTGGGTTGGGTGGATACTTTGCTATTAGCTCCTTAAAGAAGTATACATTTGGTTTCGGCTTAACCTCGCACGTTGGAATCTTCTTAAGCATCCTGCCGAGGAAGGCTAAAGCTCTCGGCATGTAGTCTGCCATGCTCGTTACAATAACTCGTTTAAGTCTCGTTTTGCTCCAAATGTTCTCAACCACAGGGTAGAAGATATCGAGAGTAACTACGGTCTCAGCACCCGAATCGTTTAGCTGGTACTCGACTTCACGCTCTCTATACAGTGGACTTATAGCCGTAATGATAGCACCTATCTTCATGGCTCCATAGTATGCTATCACGAACTGAGGACAGTTCGGTAGGAATAGGGCAACGACGTCTCCTTTCTTGACACCTAAATCAGCTAAGGCTGTTGCAAACTTACTTAAAAGCACATTCACTTCTTTAAAAGACATTTTTCTACCGTAAAATATGAGAGATGCTCTGTTAGGCCACTTCTGAGCAGCTTTCTCTGCAAGTTCAGGGAGAGATACCTCTGGATAGTCTATATGTTTTCTAATGCCGAACTTCTCATACACCTTATACCATGGCCTCTCTTCATGTACCTTCTCTACAATCCTTTCTCCTGAGGACATGGGTCCCTATTAAAAAGGAGGATGAAAATAACTTATAAATGTAAAAAAGAGAGTAATGAAAGACAGGTTAATCAGGTCTTGTGAAAACGTACATGATGTTTCCGTCGGGAGTAACAAAGGCCTTAAGCTTAGCCTTCACTCCCACTTTAACTTCGGATTTCTTGAAGTCAGTAAGCCATGCAACCACCCGTATGCCTTCCTTAAGCCTGCCAATGGCTACGGTGTAGGGTCTCTCATTCATAAATGTTAGCGGTCTAACAACAATGTGCGTGAAAGCCTCTATCTCAGCTTCTCCACTAAGCTCCAGCCACTCCATGTCAGAGGATAAGCACTCTCCACAGTCTGCTACTGGCGGAAAGTATATTTTTCCACACTTCCTACACTTCGTGGTCATGACCTTTCCTTGCTTAAGACCTTCCCAGAAAGGAAGTGTCTTGCTTATAGGAATCTCAGGTGCAACCTTGACCTCTCTAGCCTTCAACGTTGGCAACATAGTTGGAGATAATGACATTTAATTCACCTCTTCAAAATCGTTACATAGCAATAGTGGCCCGTCCCACCAACGTTATGGGCTAGAGCAATGTAGTTCTTCAAGGGCACTTGCCTGCTTCTTTCAACAGCTTCTCCTCTTAACTGCTTTGTTAACTCGTATAGCATTGCGATACCCGTTGCACCTATTGGATGACCTTTCGCTTTCAAACCCCCATCAACATTTACAGGAATCTTTCCACCAACTTCTGTTTGTCCTTCTCGAATCAGTTTAGGTCCCTCACCCTTCTTACAGAATCCAAGATCTTCATAGGCCATTATCTCAGCTATTGTGAAGCAATCGTGAACGCAAGCAACATCCACAATGTTAGGAGTTATACTAGCCATCTTATAGGCTTGCTGTGCGGCTATGACAGTCGACTCTAGCCCAACATAGTCTTTCCTCTTGCTGAGATTGGCCGTCCCGCAAGCTGATCCTAAGCCTGCAACCCAAATAGGGTCTTCAACTTTAAACTTTTTAACTGCTTCTTCTGAAGCGAGAATAACAGCAGCAGCCCCATCAGTTATGGGGCAGCAATCATAGAGCTTCAATGGCCACGCTATTACTGGTGATGATAGAGCTTCCTCTACTGTCACCCTATTTCTAAGGTGCGCTATTGGGTTCATAGAGGCATACTTATGGTTCTTAACGGCGACTAATGCTAAGTCCTCCTCTGTTGTGCCATACTTAGCCATGTGAGCTGTAGCATGCATGGCATAGTAGCCTGGAAATGTTAAACCGAAGTTGTGGAACTCCCAAAGGTAGCAACCGGCTCTACCGATAAACTCCACCATGGTTAACGTGTCTATCTGTCTCATCTTCTCGACGCCTATAGCCAATGCTACGTCCACTTGACCAGATGCTACAGCCCAGTAGGCTGAGGCAAAAGCTGCACTCCCACTTGCGCATGCAGCCTCACAACGCATAAGACCCGCGCCGCTTAAGCCACAGTACTCGGATACTATGACGGCAGGAAGGTTCTCTTCATACCATGCTCCAGCCCCTGCAGTACCCACAGCTACGAATTCTATGTCTTTTGGTGTTATCCCTGCATCCTCTACTGCTGGCTTAAAAGCTTCAAAAGCCAGCTCTGCTACCGTTACGTCATTCCTTTCACCGAACTTTGAGCATCCAGCACCTATGATAGCTACCTTCTTCACGCATTTCACAACCTCAAAGATCATCTTCCCTTGAACTGCGGCTTCCTTCGACTCATAAAGGCTTCCACGCCTTCCTTAAGATCTTCCGTTGAGAACGTTAAACCCATGAAGGCAGATTCGATGCGTAGCCCAGCCTCTAGTGGTGCTTGAGATCCAAAGTTTATTGCCAACTTAGCGTACCTTAATGCTATTGGTGGGAGCTCGCATAATCTTTGAGCTAGTTTTATCGCCTCTTCCCTTAAATTATCATAGTGCACGACCTTGTTAACTAAGCCTATCTTTAAAGCCTCCTCAGCACTGATTCTTCCCCCTAACATAACTAGCTCCTTAGCCTTAGCTATACCTATAAGTCTCACAAGTCTTTGAGTACCACCCCAGCCGGGTATGAGACCCAAGTTTATCTCTGGTTGCCCTAATTCAGCGTGCTCAGCTGCAATCCTAAAGTCACATGCTGCCACCAACTCGAGACCTCCACCTAGTGCGAAGCCATTTATGGCTGCTATCACAGGCTTGGACATCCTCTCAATGAAGCCAAAAACCTCCTGTCCAAGCCTTGAAAACTCCTCAGCCATGACTGGTGTAGCCTTAGGAAAAGCGGTTATGTCGGCGCCGGCACTAAAGGCTCTATCTCCTTCCCCGGTAATTATAACGCATCTTATTGAGGGGTCTCTCTCAGCATTCACTAAGGCATCGTAGAGCTCTTCCATCATAACGTCGTTAAAGGCATTAAGTCTATGAGGACGGTTAAGAGTTATTATCAGGATATTGTCTACCCTCTCTATCTTTAATGTCTCATAAGCCTTACTCATGTATATTCACCAAAATAGTTAAGCAAGTATAAGAAGTGAGAGAATTTAAAAGCTTTAATACAATCGTAAGAGGTATTGTAGTATTGTGAGTTTTTGTATTTCGCTCGTACCCTCGTATATCTCAGTGATCTTTGCGTCTCTATGATATTTCTCTACGCGGTAGTCAGCCATATAACCGTACCCGCCTAGTACTTGGATTGCAAAGTCAGTGGACTCTACTGCTATTCGGCTTGCATACAGTTTTGCCATTGACGTCAGCATTGGGATTGTAGGATCCATCTTTTTCTCACCTGTCTTCTTAGCTTGCTCGCGGTACTGATCTACGAGCCAAGCAGCTTTGTAAGTTAGGAGTCTAGCAGCCTCGATCTTCGTAGCTATCTCAGCTAGACCGCAGCCTATGAGTTGATGTTGTATTATGGGCACTCCAAAGGTCACTCGCTGTTTTGCATACTTGAAAGCTATTTCCCACGCGCCTTGAGCCATGCCTACAGCTTGGGCAGCAACTGCAACACGAGATGCATCAAGAAACTCTATGGTGTGATAGAAGCCTCTATTTAGCTGACCAACTATATGCCAGTCTGTGACCTTGACGTTATCGAGTTTAACCTCACCCGTCACAGAGCATCTTATCCCCATTTTGTTACTAAGTTTAGTTACTTCGAGTCCGGGGGTACCTTTATCGATAACGAAGAGGGTCTGACCTCGATATGTTGGCCTAACCCTCGTGTCTGTTTGCGCTAGAACTATGATGAAGTCTGCTATCGGCGCATTGGTGATGAAGGTTTTGGTTCCATTAATCCACCATTCATTTCCATACTTTGTGGCTACGGTATCTAATTTAGTTATGTCGCTTCCATGATTCGGCTCAGTAAAGGCTGCTGCAGATATGTACTCGCCCTTACATAGCTTGGGCAAGTACTTCTCTTTCTGCTCTTGAGTACCATACTCTAATATCAGATCGCTACCGAAGACCCCGGCCGATATCGCCACTCCAAGTGAAGGATCTGCTCTACACATCTCTTCCACTACAAGACACATCTCCAAAGTGCCATAACCCTGTCCACCGTATTCTTGCGGGAAGTGTATTGTTGTGAAGCCTAATTGAGCTGCCTTCCTATAGAGCTCTATGGGATACTCCTCTTTTCGATCAAGCTCTAGCGCAAGCTCAGGTTTAAACTCCTTCTCACAAAACTCTCTAACAGCCCTCTTTATCTCAAGTTGTTCCTCACTTAATTGAAAGTTTGGCATATCGTTGTCCCTCACGTAAGTTAAGTTATGTGTAGGTGTAGAAACCTCTTCCACTCTTCTTACCAAGCCAACCTTTCTTAATGTAGTCTTCTAGTAATGGACAGGGTCTGTAGAGCTCCATCTTGTACTTCTCATAGAGGGCCTTCAGCTTATTGAGCATTGAATCGATGCCCACCTTATCTGCATACTCACATGGACCGGAAGGCCAGCCCGTACCAAGCTTCATCCCGGTGTCTATGTCGACTGGTGTAGCTACGTCGTCGTACACAAGCCATGCAGCTTCGTTTACAGCAACAGCCCAGGACCTATCTACATCGTACTCTCCCGCTAAGTTAAAGGGTATCCTTGGTCTTCCTTTAGACCAATCGTAGAAGCCAACACCAGTCTTCTGACCAAGCTTTCCCGAGGTTACTAGAGGCTCAATAACCTCAGGACATGGCTTAAAGCGCTCACCGTAAGCTTCATACATCACCTGCCCGGTTGCAGCAACTATGTCTAGCCCCACGAAGTCAGCAAGCTCGAACCAACCCATTGGGAAGCCCCCCTCATACTTTACTGAGGCATCTATGGCCTCTATAGACGCTTCCTTACGAGCCAGCGTCCAGAAAACTTCAAGAAAAACAGCACCTAAAACTCTATTCACCACAAAGCCTCGCACGTCTTTCTTCACGAGTATCGGCGTCTTCCCGATTTTCCTGCATAGATCCATAAGCACGTTCACTACTTCATCGCTTGTAAACTGCCCCTTTATCACTTCCACCAATAGCATCATTTGCGGTGGATTGAAGAAGTGTAGCCCAGCTACTTTGTCAGGTCTATTCGTAGCCTTCGCCATCTCAGTTATGCTGAGAGTAGATGTATTGGATGATAGAATTGCGTGTGGAGGAGATAACCTGTCTAGCTCTGCAAATATCTTCTTCTTGAGGTTCATATTCTCAGGAACGCACTCGATAGCTAGGTCTATATCTTTGGCTGCCTCTTCATAGCTCGTTGTTGGCTTTATCCTTGCTAATGCGTCGTCTGCATCTTGAGGTCTAAGACGTTTCTTCTCTACGAACTTGCTCAAGCTCCACTTAATTTTCTCTATAGCTTTTTGAAGAAGCTCTTGGCTTATATCAACTAGAGCTACTTGATAACCGCTAGTCGCTAAGACTTGCGCTATTCCGTGTCCCATAACTCCTGCACCTATAACAGCTACCTTCTTTATTCTTTCAGACAAATCAAATCACCCCTGCAGGCATAAGTAGTGCAGCTATTTATAAAACACTTTTCTTACAGGCTGAAAGACTACTAAGGACTTTACAAAGAACTCAGGTGTAAGGCTATAGAGCTAAAACATAGAAATTTAACGTGAAACTCAATTCTGCCTCGCATATAGCCTTAAGCCTAGCCTTAAACTCATGCCCGAAAACTTCACTACGACAACTTCATGGCGATGTTGGGCCTGCACTAAGCATGTCTAAGCTATTAGTGATGCGTAGTAAATAGACCACCATCACCCTTAACTCGTACGACCACGTCATCTAGCTTAAGAGAACTCCTCAAAGCAACTTTAAATTTACTACTGTGTTAACAAATTCTTCTTAGAAAGCTACTGTTGTTGGTTGGTGTTGCTGATGTCCAGGGTATTAGTAACTGGTGGGGCTGGATTTATTGGAAGCCATTTAGTGGATAGGCTCATTCAAGAAGATTTCGAAGTTGTCGTGTTAGACAATCTTTCAACTGGTTCTCTAGACAACATAAGAGCTCACATGGGGAAACGCAACTTCCAGTTCGTTAGAGGAGATATAGGAGTCAGAGATTTAGTTAGAAGAGTGCTCAGAGATGTGAAGTATGTCTTCCACTTAGCAGCTGTGGCCAGCATTGATCTTTCTATGCGAAGACCTGATCTGGCTAATAGAGTCAACGTGGCTGGAACGATAAGCTTGCTTGAAGAAAGCCGTAGAGCTGATGTTAAAAAGTTTCTATTTACTTCTTCTTGCGCAGTCTACGGAGAGCCAGTAAAGATACCTGTTGACGAGGAACACCCAACTAGACCTCTATCACCCTATGGTGTAAGCAAGCTTGCAGCTGAGCATTACTGTATGATGTATCATAGAGTCTATGGACTCGAGACTGTCGTGTTAAGGCTTTTTAATGTTTATGGACCTAGACAGGAAAGGAGCCCTTACGGTGGAGTTATAAGTAGCTTTATTAATAGATTAAAGAAAGGGCTTCCACCGATAATCTTCGGTAATGGAGCTCAAACTAGGGATTTCATAAACGTTAACGATGCCGTGGAGGCATTAATGCTTGCGATGAAAGCTAAGGGTTGTGCTGGAATGGCATTCAACATAGGCTCAGGAACTGAGGTAAGCATAAGAGAATTAGCTGAAAAGTTGATAAAGATCTTTGGCATAAAGGTAAAGCCTATATTCACGAGGCGCAGAGCCAGTGACATTATTCGCATGTGCGCTGATGTTAAGAGAGCTAAGGAAGTACTGGGATTTGAAGCAAAAATCTCATTAGATCAGGGGTTGAAGATGTGCATCAGCACTTAGTATTGTGAATAATTCATTAACAAGGTCATTAAAATTGTCTAACAAACCAAGGCTATGTAATTACAAGGTTGAAGTGATAAGCTTCTTCTATGCAAGCCTCCAACATCATAAGATGTTTCTACCCTCAACCTTATTAACTTGTTAAGAACTTGAATAATTAATTTGGTGGTATACTTGAAAATTGGGGTAGTTATCTCAAACGCGCAGAGGAGCTTGCTAGATAGACTTAAGATCTTGGAGGATATAGTGTTGGAAGCTGAAAAGCTTGAGTATGATGCTTTCTTCGTTACTGACCACTACATGCTCCCATGGAGCAATGAAACTTTGGAATCATGGATCTACTTATCCTATCTTTCAGCTAAGACCTCTAGGATTAGGCTTGGAACCGCTGTTACTCCCATACCCTTTAGACAGCCAGGTGTGCTTGCAAAGATGGTTTCGACCTTGGATGTGCTCTCAAATGGAAGAGCCATCTTGGGGGTTGGTCTAGGATGGTACGTTCCTGAGTTCGAGGCTTATAGCACTTGGGATCCTAATAATGTGAGGTTTGAGAAGACCGTAGAAGCTCTAAACCTTATCACTAAGCTTTGGATTGAAGAGAAGGTGGACTTTGAAGGAAAGTATTACAAGGCTAAGGAGGCAGTTTTACTACCTAAACCTATACAGAAACCACATCCACCTCTATGGTTTGGAGGCATCGGTAAGAAGATGCTTAAGCTTGCAGCTGAATTGGGTAATGGACTTATTTGCATAGGTCCGAGATGGCTTCCAACACATGTAACTAGTGAAGATTACGGTAAGATAGTTGAGAGAGTTAGGAAGATAAGAGAGGTTCAAAACAAGACCGGAGACTTTACGTTCGCTTGCATCATAACTCCACCTGAAGATATGAGGGAGTTCATAAAAGAAGTTGAAGACTACAAAAGGGCAGGAATGAACTACTTGATCTTAGGAATAGTGAGGGTCAGAGAAGGATTGAGCCTTGTTAAGAGGGTTTATGATGAAGTGATTTCAACTATTACGTGAAGCAATCTTTCTTAAACTCTGTGAAGTGATGGAGATGTTGTGAGAGGTGGCTAGGATCATAGTAAGTACCTGTAACTCTCGTAGGAGGATGTAAGAGGTGAACCATATTCATGAGAGTGCTTGTAACTGGTGGATGTGGCTTTATAGGGAGCCACATAGTTGAGGAGCTTTGTAGAAGAGGCTTTGAAGTCTATGTCATAGATGACTTGTCTTTAGGAGCAAAGAAGAACGTAAATGGAATGGACGTCAAGTTAATAGTAGGTAGTTCAGGGGATGTCTTATACTTAAATGAAAAATTTGATGCAGTACTTCATAATGGAATCCCATCGTCGTCGCCCATGTATAAGAGAGATCCTAACCTCATTTCAAAGGTCTTGAGAGACATGATATCTATCTTGGAATACTCCAAGAAGAATGGATCAAAGATAGTTTTAGCTTCGACTAGCTCAATTTACAATGGGAATTCCATCCCTTGGCATGAAAACATGCCGATATTAGTAACGGACTACTACACTGAAGCTCGATACTACTGTGAGAGGTTATGCAAGCTATACTCAGATCTATATGGAGTAGAGTGCATTGTTTTAAGGTACTTTAGTGTTTATGGTGAGAGAGAGGAGCACAAAGGTAGCTACGCTAACGTGTTGACGCAAATGATATGGTGTGGGTTAAAAAACGAGGAATTTGTAGTATACGGTGATGGAAGCCAAGCTAGGGACTTGATATACGTCAAGGATGTTGTAGAAGCCAACATTAGAGCTCTTGAATATGAAGATAGCAAGTTTGAGGTATTTAACGTCGGATCAGGCAGAGCTTACTCGTTTAACGACATGCTCAGCGTTCTGAGAGGACATAATTTAGAGGTTAAGGCGATTTATGTTGAGAATCCGATAAGAAATTACGTGTATTGCACGCTTGCTGATACTAAGAAAGCTGAGGATCTGCTCAAGTTCAAGGCTAAGTGGAGAGTTGAGGAGATAGTCCCTAAACTCATAGACTACTACAAAAATGTAATAATGACAAAGTGACAAAGAGTTAGCGCGCACCTATGAGTATCTCTTCCTCCACATGAAAAGAGAATTTCAATCACGCAAATGTTATCAATAACTTCGAAGATCCTATGTTCATTTTACATCCCACGTATTGGGTTCCTTAACAATTAAGGAGTTTTCTCAAGTCCTCTCTACGCAATATCTCCTTTATTATTTTTGATGTGCTACAAAGCTCATAAGCCTCGTAGACCTCTCTTAGCCTTATGACGTCTACTTTGAGACCTCTAAGCTCTAGATCTCTCTTAAGCTTCTCTTCATTAAAGTTTTGATTAGGACCAAGCAGTATGACGTTAGGCTTTAACTCTTCAACTATCTTGAGCATGTCTTCTCCTTCTTTTCCAAGCACTGCCTCGCTCACACCCTTAATATTCTTGACCACTTCAAGTCTCTGCCCTTCTGGTATTACTGGTCTCCTGCCCTTCAGCCGCTCAACTGTTGAATCACGAGCAACCACAACGATTACGTCACCAAGTTCCGCTGCCTTCGATATTAAGTATATATGACCTGGGTGCACTATGTCGAAGACGCCGGCAACCATGACCCTCCTTCTCTTTTCAACCATGACCCTCTCCTCCTCTGTTACTTCTATAAGGTTAAGGAATTTGAGGGTATCTAATAGGCCTTCGCAATAAGCAATACAAATGTAGCTTGTAGGATAGTCTTTTAAGCCCATATAGTGCTTTGCATCATAATAATAGCGCTTTGCATTGTCTACTATCATCTCTACTTGAGCTTTTAAGTATTGAGGAGCTTTTAACTTCATCCCCCTAATGATCTTCTCCACGTAGTTGAAATACTTTAAGAGTCTCTCTTCATCAGTTCTCCAAGAGGACATAGTCAATCCTCCATGCCTGCAAGGGCTTTCAGGGCCTCGTACTCCATAAAGTGTAGTGAGCCTGGCACAACCAATACGTGTGGTGGGGGACCAAAATCGTAGTTAATGAGCTTAGAGAGCTTTGCTGCCTTTACGATTTCATTGTTCCAGCAAGCTCTTGCTATCCCCACGATTAACATGTCTTCTCTTACTACTCCTTCAGCTCTCTGAGCCTCAACATCGAGTAGCAACTTTAGAGCCTCGTTGATGGTCATAGCCCTCTTATTTTCAACTTCTAGATCCAAGTAGAGCAAAGTATGAAGACCACGAGATGAATTATCCTTTATAGCATCGTAGGCAGCGTTGTTCGACCCTTTATCCGGGAAAACTATTGTAGCAGATTTTCCAAACTTGTAGCTTGATAGACCCGTTAAGCCTGGTATCACACTTGCAATAGAAGCTGAAGGTACATACTTGACCTTTACCCCCCTCTTAATGGCCTCTAATCTAAGAGCTATGTGGGTGGTAGCTATGAATGGATCTCCTACAACTAGTAGTGCGACAGTACTTTTTTCAGTTAACTTCAATAGCTCGTATACTCCACGACCTTCTACATCTGATCTGTAGAGAGGCTTTATGTCTTTGCCTATGAGGTTTTGAAGCGTATGAAGTTCATTGCGGGGGATTAGGTTTGTATATGCATCTATGAAGACATGTTCTGCTTTTTGAGCTTCACTAAGACCCTCAATAGTTAAGCCTTTGGCTGTAAGCCCTATACCTATAAAAATTAGGCTCAACGAAGCGCACCTCAACATTTATTCTTTTCCCAATTGTTTTAGATGATAAGAAATTTAGGAGAGCATAAAATGCTGTCGCAATCGACTGCATTAACAATAATGGACCTGTTAAGGCAGCAGAAGTATCAGCTGATTGGTAGTAGAAAGACAGCTGCAGTTAAGAAGTGCTACTGGCTTCACATGGCCTTAACAAGCAATAGGTTTTGCTACAAGAATTGGTATGGAATTGAGAGTCATAGATGCATACAGATGACACCAACGCTCGCATGTCCAAACAGCTGTCTCCACTGTTGGAGGATTGAAAGAGGAGATCCAAATACCTCTCCTTGGAAGGAGGAGGACTTCATAACCCATGATGACGAGAAAGCAATATTTGAGCAAGCAATCAGAGCTCAATTTAGGATTTTGAGCGGCTACAAGTCCAATCCTAAGGTGATAAAAGAGAGGTATGTTGAAGCATTACATCCAAGGCACTTTGCTATAAGCCTTGCAGGAGAGCCAACATTGTACAATAGGCTCGGAGAGTTTATAGAGCTATGCAGGAGTAAGGGCTTCACAACGTTCCTTGTCACTAACGGCATGTATCCTGAGAAGCTAGCAAGCTTAATAGATAAAGGTAGGCCTTCACAGCTCTACATATCCGTTAACGCCTCGTCAGATGAAAAGTTCATGGCTTTATCGAGGTGCAGTTTAATTGATGGATGGCAGAGGTTGATGAGAAGTCTGAGACTTCTTAGGGAGTTCAAGTGCCCAACAGTCATCAGGATCACGGTAATAAGGGGGGTGAACGATCATGAAAACGACATAGAGAGTTTCGCTAAATTGATATCACTTGCTGAGCCATGGTATGTCGAAGTGAAGGGCTTCATGTACTTGGGGTATTCAAGATTCAGACTTGAACTCAGCAACATGCCTAAGCACAGAGACGTCCTTAGCTTTGCAGAAAAATTGAGTAAAGTATGTGGTTATAATCTAGTAGCTGAAAGCCTTGCTTCGAGAGTTGCACTACTCTCTAGGATTAGTGAGCCTGTAAAAGTGCACCCTTAAAGTTACTTTACTGCTTCGAACTTTTCTTCCACGCCCTCCTTTGTTATAACCAGTAGGTCTATGCCATCTCCGCTTAAAGCATCTCTCTCAATAGCAGCTCTAACAGCTCTCGCAGCTAGGTTTTTCGCCTCGTCTATCGTCATGTCTTTCCTATAATTGGCTTCGAGTATACCTATAGCTATGGTTGCACCACTACCAAGAGCTGCATAATCGTCCTCTATTAATGAGCCTATAGCATCTAAAACGTATAAGTGAGCTCCAGTATCGTCCATGCCACCGACGAGCGTCTCGCTCATCAAGGGCATGTATCGCTGGCTGAAGAGTATGTTTGCCAGCAACTTAGCTGCAGCCCTAATAGGCATTCTCCTGTTTAAGTCTAACTCATAGAGCCTTACCTCTGCTCTCAAGCTTCTAGCTATTGCCTGCATATCTCCTATTAAGCCTGCACAAGCTATCCCTAAGTAGTCCGTTATCTTGAAGATCTTCTTTGCCGACTTGCTTGTCACAGTAAAGCCATAACTAACCCTCTTCTCTGATGACAGCACTACCCCACTATCAACCTTTACCCCGACTGTGGTAGCACCAATTGCCCAATAAGTACTCATCTGATCTCTATGATTGCTTTTAAGATAGTACATGAAAGACACCCACTACCCCTTATTTGGGGGAGTCATGCTTAAATCTTTTGGAGATCGGCAAGACAGCTAATAAGGATGGTAAGGCGTAAGAGAGGAATAAGTTATGGCATTAGAACAGCCATTTCGTAAAGTCCCCAAGGTACCATCACCTGATCAATTAATAGATGTAGCCTTTAGAAGGGCTTCAAGGGCTACCGTGAGGATGCCAACGAAGAGAGACAGGCTATTAATTGCAAAGTTAAAGGAGATAACGAAGATTAAAACTGCTTCATCGCTAATAACTGGGAGACTAAAGAATATAAGAGGTTGCATTCCAATGATAGAAGATCTTCATCCTTTCTATAGAGATATGTTCTACTTAATGATCAACTCAGATAGGTTTAAGATAGCCATGGCTAGAATATCTAAAGCTTCGAAGCTCATTGAAAAACTTGCTAAAGAATACATAGCCAGAGTTAGATCCTCGCTCACTCCTACTGAGACTCTAAGGCTTCGCAGAGAGTTTTATGGTCGGGTAGCTTCAATCATCAAGGAGCTGGACGATGATCTCCAGGTCTTATCAAATATTGAGAAGCTTAAGAGACTACCTTCATTCAACTTCAACATCCCCATAATCATCGTAAGCGGGGCTCCAAACGTTGGTAAGTCTTCGTTTGTGAAGTGCGTATCAACTGCTGAGCCTGAAATAGCTGATTACCCATTTACGACCAAGAGCGTGAGCGTGGGGCACATAATAAGTCCCAGAGGTTTCATAGCGCAAATCGTTGATACACCCGGTCTCCTCGATAGGCCTTTAGAAGAGAGGAACAAAATAGAGCTGCAAGCGATAGTTGCGTTGAAAAACCTTGAAGGAGGATTAGTGTTTCTAATAGATCCGACCGAGGCTTGTGGGTATAGCCTTGAATATCAGCTTAATGTTTTAAGGAGCGTAAAGGAGATGTTCAAGGAGAGACCTATAGTAGTGGCGTTGACCAAAATTGATATAGCAACGGAAGAGCAGCTTCAAAGAGCTCTAGATAAGCTTAAAGGCGAAAGAGTCTTCACATGCAACACGCTTGAGTGCGTTGGAGTTAAAGAGATAGTTGATGAGTTGTTAAGATTGGTGAGAATGAGTGGTAGAAATTGATGGTAGCATGCTAGAAGGTGGAGGTCAAATACTTAGAATGTCTGTAGCTCTTTCAGCTGCAACGGGTATACCCGTAAGAGTCTTCAATATAAGAGCTAAGAGGAAGGAACCTGGACTCAAAGCTCAGCATGTGACGGCTATAAAGGCTGTTGCAGCTCTTGTAGATGCAGAGGTTAAGGGACTAGCGCTAGGGTCAAGAGAGCTGACGTTTAAGCCTAAAAGCATTAGAGGAGGAAGCTTTAGATTTGACGTAGGGACGGCAGGATCCACAACCCTTGTACTTCAAAGCCTATTACCAGCAGCAGCCTTTGCACCTTCAAGAGTCAATGCAGAGATAATTGGCGGTACCAACAACCCTCTAGCACCACCAGTAGACTACGTTCTCCACGTCCTAAGACCTACCATAGCCAAGATGGGCTATAACTTTGATATAAATGTATTGAGGAGGGGTTTTTACCCCAAAGGTGGAGGAATAGTAAGAGTCTCAATAACACCGGTTGCGAAGCTTAAGCCCATAAGGCTAGAGGACATAGGGGAAGTGAAGGTCATCAGGGGGGTCTCCTATAGCTCAAGGTTGCCAGATCACATAGCTAAGAGAATGGCTGATAGTGCTTTAAGAGCTCTGAAGAAAGCTGGATTTGAAGTTGAGATAGAACTTGAAATCTTACAGCCTGGACATCCCAAGTGTGCTTTGAATCCTGGTTGTGGCATAGTGTTATGGGCTGAGACTTCAGGAGGAGCCATTTTAGGTTCAGATAGTCTCGGAGAAGTGGGGAAGCCAGCTGAGAAGGTTGGTGAGGAAGCAGCAGTAAGGCTCTTAGAGGAGATAGAGGTTAGAGCTACTGTTGATAGACACATGGCTGATCAATTGATAGTGTACATGACTTTAGCTGAGGGCGAATCCATAATTAAGGTGAGAGAGCTCTCCATGCACACTCTAACATGCATTGAGCTTAGTAAGAAGCTCATGCCTGAAGTATCGTTTGAAATTAGGGAGGATAAAGCCAAGGTTATAGTGTGCAAGGGTATAGGACTGAAAAACAAGTTCTTTACCGCTTAGTCGAGTGGAAGTATTCTGTCTAAAAGCCATTGAGCATCAAAGGGTTTTAAGTCATCGTATCCTTGCCCAGTACCAAAGTAGATTATGGGCTTACGCGTAGCTACACTTATGGATATTGCAGCTCCCCCCTTGACATCTGCATCAACTTTAGTAAGAACTGTAGCATCAATTCCTATGGCTTCATTAAACTTTATGGCCATGTCGTAAGCGTCATTACCTGTAAGTGCATCAACCACTAGCACTTTAAGGTCGGGCTTGGCAACACGTGCTATCTTCCTAAGCTCATCCATTAAGCCTTTATCAGTTTGGAGACGCCCCGCAGTATCTATTAGTACACAAGTCACACCTCTAGCCAGAGCGTGTATAACAGCATCATAAGCAACAGCAGCTGGGTCAGCACCATACCTGTGCCTTATGAGCTTCACGCCGAGTCTGGTTGCATGAACTTCAAGCTGCTCTTCAGCACCAGCTCTAAAAGTATCACTACAAGCTAGCACTACTGAAAGGTTATTCTTCAATAACAGGTTTGCGATCTTCGCTACAGTTAGGGTCTTACCATGTCCATTAGGTCCTACGAACATCACGGTGAAGATTCTCCCTTCTTTTCTCCTCTTCATGGCCTCTGACACTAAGTCTACTTGCTGTATAGACGATAGCATCTTGTACAACGTTTCTCGAAGACTTCTCAATACCACTTGATAGACACCTTCAGTTCTTCCTATCCTCACTCCTTTGAGTGATGATACAACATTGTCGACTATTTCAAAAGCAACTGGAAGAGCTACATCGCTTTCAATCAATGCTAAGCGTAGTCTTTCAGATACACTTGATAAGCTCTCTTCGTCAAGTTCTTTTGTTGCTATTTCTTGAAAGAGAGACTTTAACTTATTCTTTAAGAACGTTAACAACTAGTTTTTAACCTCCGGCTTGACTTTCAGCTATCTTCCTAAGCTCCGGTTCAAGCTTTGAAATCCTAGCCGTGACACTGGCTAGTTGCTGCTGCGTTTCAGCAACCACTCTCCTTAAAGTATCTATTCTAGATTCGAAGAACTTTTTGGCATCCTCTAGGCTTTTTTCGACGAGAATATTCGCACCTACGTTGACGAGTATCTTCTTGGTATCGACTATCCTACCTTTAGCGTAAGCGTTCGCGCCAAGCATAAAGAGAACCTCCGTCTCTCCTACTACTTTGCTAAGCTCATCAATGGCCTGTATCGTGCCCTCCATTTCATTTATTGCTGCTAATGCTAAGTCAATTCTCTGCTTAAGTACTTCAGCTAAGCTTTGGAGATACTGCCACTCTGTAACTACTCTACTTACATCTTCTCGTGAATATCTAGTGCTACTGCTCTTTTCCAACTTCAACCAACTCCTTTACCTCCTCAATTTTTATGTCGAACCTCTTAAGCTTATGCCTACTACCCAATAATGAGTAAACTTTCTCAAAAGCGTGCTCCGGCTTCAACGCCTTTACTGTCATGGTGAACTTTGTCCATCGATTCTTTATCCTCATCCTACCTCTTAGTTCAAATGTTTTGACGGCCATGCACATCACCTATAAGAGTAATACCTGCTCAATCCTTGCAATCTCAGGACCGGTAGTACTAGGTGCTATAATTGCACCTTTAGAATTTAAAACCATTGCTACTCTCAATAGATACGAGCCCATCATTACCGTTCCAACGTCGACTCTAACTCCTAGCACCTCAGACACCCACTTTGCCTCTTCATCGGATGTCATGGGGTGTATAAGTGCCCCCTTATTGTTGGCGACGGCAACCGAGCCCACTAGCTTTATTCCCCCCAGGCTTCCCTTAACGACCTCAACATCAAGTACATCTTCAATAATCTTCATCTCACTCTTTGTGAAATCTTCATGAACTATTGCTGCCTTATCGTTCACTAATATCATGTTTCCAAGAGCTGTCTTAACTGAAGGTAGGATGGACATCTCAACTCCAAGCTCCCTCTTTAAGAAGTCGAACTCTTCAGTCAAAGTTATGAATGGAAGTAGTAAACCGTGAGAGTTTCCTACAGCCAATATTCCTATTAGTGGTGATGCACCTATACTTACTCTATAAGCTGGCACCTTAAGATTATCCTCAACAATCTTCCTAAACTTTTCATCAGCATCCTTTGGTATTAACACGTATTTGTCAGTTGCAAGAGAGAAGGCCCCTACATACTCACTTCCATATATCGTCGCTAGCTCTATGGGCAATCCAAAGCTCCCTCATGCGAGTTCCACTTTAACTAAACCGTCTTTATACCTTACTACCTTAACCTTAATTCTCTTAGGAGGCTTCTTAGCCCCCCTACTCCATATGAACTCAGAGACCTTGGGGTCAAGCTTCACGTTATCTGACTTCATGTGTCTAGATACGAAGGCTCTCACAAATCTAATAGCTCTAGCAGCTCTCTTCCACCTTGGAGTTCCTAGAACAACCCTTAGTGGTATTGTGTACTGTCTCTCGATTTCTACTTCAGATGCTTCTTCAGACACGAAGCTCACCTATCATACCTTAAGCTTAACCCTCCTCCAGTACCTGAGCTTTGGATGAGACCTAAACTTCCTGTTAGTCTTAGCAACAACCCAGACAGGGACAGCACTATTCTGCTTAAAGGCCTTCGCCAATCTCTTCTTTCTCGCTACGTGCTTGTACCTTGCCATACTAAACCCTCCTAATCTTTATCTCCCTTCGAGGAGGTTGAAGGCTCTCAAGTATCTTCTTTAGCTGTTCATCAGTTATTGGAACTGGTATCCTGCCACTTTGAGCTAATTGGATTAATTGGGCTTCAAGCTGCTCTGCAAAGTCCGGTCTCACCATCTTTATGTTCGATAGTCTCATTCTAGCCTCAGGCGTCAGGATAGCTCTTAATACTGCTTGCTTCCTCGCTTCATACTCTCTCCTAAGTCTCTCTTGCTCCTCAGCCATTGCTATCTTCTTCTGAAGCTCAGCAAGCTTTCTCTGCCTTATCTCCTCAAGTTCTTTGTCCGAGATTTCATCGATTGCTGACACTAGAACCACCTAAGCATACTTTCTTAGCTCTGGCATATTTTTCTGAAGTTCCCTAAAGGTCTTGTGAGCAATCCTATCGAGGAGGGACTTACCTTTAGGGGTCAAGACCCGCCCTCTATTACCGGACTTCTCCACTAATCCTGCTTGCTCCAATTGTTGAAGTATCTTCCTTATTATCGCGCCACCAGCCTTCCTAAAGTGTTCTCTACCTCTCACACCTGGTCTCTGTCTTGACCCGAATGCTGTCCTTAAGCTGCCAACGCCAACGGGACCATACAAGTAGAGCTTTCTAAGTATCGCTGCACTCCTAACATACCACCAATCCTTCCTTGTAGGTGGTCTCTCCTTGCCTGGTCCGGTTTTAACTATGAAGGCCCATGGAGGGGGCTTTATGACATCAGATAGATTCTCTCTTAAGTAGGCTGCTAACTCCTCTATTAGCAGCACTGGAGGAACCTTCAACACTTCAGACATGCTCACTCAACTCTTCTCTTCCTCTTGTAATCGTAAAGGATTACTGAGGTGCCTTATTAAACTGTTCTCCTTCCACACTTTCTATAGAGAACGACCGTATACCCCCTAATCTCCATCGCATCAACATTTAGCTTCTCAGCTAAGCTCTCTGCGAGCTTCTTTCTATCTTCAATCCCTTCAGCTACTAATGCAGATTTAAGTATTCTAACCTTCACCACCTCGCCATCCTTAAGTCTCCTATCAATCTCCTTTAAAACAGAGCCCGCTAAGCCTTGCTTACCTATGTTTACATCAGCTCTCTCCATCATCTTTTCTTTAAGTTTCTTCTTAACGCTCTCCTTCACGTTTCAGACCCTCCAAGTTTAGTCTCATGACATTACCACATTCAAGACATGTTATCGCTATATGTGGCTCTCTCCTCTTAACCAGTCTGACTCTGCAATTAACCCCCGGTCTTAAGAACCTGTAGCAGCGATGGCAGAACTTCCTCCTCAATTCTCTTGGTATCCTTACTTTACACCTCATAGCTATCCTTCTAGCTAACTCAACGTATCTGTGAGATAACTCTGAGTTTATGTGAAACATGTAGTCAGCCATCTCGAAGAGTCTCTTTATTCTCTCAATGGCAATGGTCTTTACCTTGATCCTCTGCTTCTTGCAGAGCATTACTGTCTGTTAAATTATGTGAGGGAGGATAGTATTAAAATGCCCTTTTAATTGAGTAGCTTGACTTATGTGTTTGTACGTTAGGTGTGGTGAGTATGGAGAAGCAGAGAATAGCCATGGTCTTAGTGGATGCATCACTCGAGCTTATACCGCGAGAGATAGCTAAGCATCCAGCAGTGGTAAAAACTGCTAAAAGACGAGGAAAGAGCCCTTTAACTATCTTGTTAGATAAGTCTCTTCACTATCATGCGATGAGGGGGCTACCGTTTCAGGAGAAGAGGGGGAGACCGGATATTGTGTACTTGTGTATGATTGAAGTGTTGGAGTCTCCTCTTTGCGGTAAGGGCTATGTGCAGCTCTACCTTCACACCATAGATAGACAGGTCATTAAGGCGCGAAGCGATGTTAGGCTACCTAAGAACTATAATAGGTTTGTGGGCTTGATGGAGCAACTACTCGTTTTTGGTAAGGTCCCGATAGAGGGCGAAGTACTGCTCGAGATCTTGGGGAGAGGATTGGATAAGGTAGTTGAGGACTTCAAGCCTTCAAGAAAAATCCTTTTATCTGAGAAGGGTAATAGGATGACCCCCATGGACCTAGCAGAAAGAATCTTGAAGGAGAGTGGGAGAGTTGCTGTAATGATTGGAGCTTTTCCTCATGGAGATTTTAGTGATGAGGTGATAAACATGGCTGATGAGGTGGTATCAATTTACGATGAGGTTCTTGAGGGCTTTGTGGCAACCTCCATATTGATAAGGTCCCTTGAGTTCAAACTAGGCTTGTACGACCTCAATAGAGGAAATGTTTAAGAGCAAAGTTATTTGATGCGATAACTGGAAGGGGCCGAGGTGGCGTAGATTGGCTAACGCGCCGGCCTGTACCATTCGGCACAGGCCGATGGGGGTAAGGAGCCGGAGATCGCGGGTTCAAGTCCCGCCCTCGGCCTTCAACGTTGTGGGCCGGTAGATCAGCCTGGTGGATCGCCCGCTTTGCAAGCGGGAGGTCGCGGGTTCAAGTCCCGCCCGGTCCACTAAATTTTAAGTGAAAACTTAGATAAGGAACATCATCTCACTTCAATTAGTGAGAGTTGAGGGCTAAGTATGCTTACTCGCTTGAGGATGAAGATGTTTACCACTAATTAGTAGTCCTACAGCTAAGTCTTACTTGACTACCATCGTTTTTACTTTGGGAATCTTGGGTCTTACTACAAGTTCAATGAGGTTAGTCCTAAAGGTTCGCTTAAGATCATAAAACAAGGCTTTTAAGCTATTTTACTATCTGTTTGTAGGTCGGAAGAAGTAGGACGAGTCTCTACATTGCAAGGTCCAAGAAAGACGTTGTACTCTTAGTTCAGCCATAATGGTTTAAGCATGAGACTTAAATTAATGTCGGAGACATGAAAAGACAGCCACAGTCAACGAAATGGCTCAGGCACGCCTTCTGAGCTGCAAGTTTATTACCTCTTCATTGAGCTGCCGTCAATTTATATTCATGAAATGGAGATAGATATCGCAATACTATTTTGAGATCATAAAATGTAGGATTGCAGTATGTGATTTCAAAATTCACAAGACATGTCAACAGTTAATATTGTTAAGCTAAGAACGAAGACCCACGTACTTGACGCTGAAGCTAACACCAGTGATATAAGCGAAGTAACAAGTACGCTGTGATGTTCTACGATAAACGTGAAATAAGTTTAAAACATTCAATAAAGGCGAGCAACTTCCCCTCTATCGATCTAAAACGTTCTTTATGAAGAGCTCGTGAATTCTTGTGTCGTTAGTAAGCTCTGGGTGAAAAGTTGCTGCTAGCATTTTGTCCTGTTGCACAAGAACTGGTAAACCTTCATAGGTGGCTAGGACTTTGACTTTGCTGCCTACGGATTCTATTGCTGGAGCTCTTATGAAGACTCCTCGGAAAGGCTTGCTGCCCACGACTGGAATGAGGATGTCGACTTCGAATGACTCCTTCTGTCTGCCGTAGTAGTTTCTCACAATCTTTATGTCCATGGTTCCTATTAGTGGTTGATCGACTTTGCCGATTTTCGCGTCGTAAACTTCCTTAGCTAGCAATATTGCTCCAGCGCATGTACCAAATACTGTTAATCCGTTCTCTATTTTATCTCTCAGAACTTTGAGCAAACCCATTCTCTCGGCTATCCTACCTATGACTGTGCTTTCTCCCCCAGGTACCACTATTCCTTGAATCTTCTCCACGTCGCTTGGTCTTTTGACCAACTCTATGCTTCCACTTAAACTTAGCCTAGATAATGCTAGCTTTAATGTCTCTACGTGCTCTGAGACAGCTCCCTGAATTGCTAGGACACCTAGCTTAAGCACTCTATTCGCCTCTCACCTGAAGTAGCTCTTCAGGCTTTAAGCTTTTGATGTCTATTCCAATCATCGAGCTCTTCTCAGACACCATCCTACAAGCCTCCACAATTATTTCAGGGTCATCCCAGTAGCTTGTTGCTAGAACAATTGCTTGAGCTCTAGCTTCAGGATCTGATGACTTGAATATTCCTGAGCCAACGAAGACTCCATCAGCCCCCAAGAGCATCATGAGAGCTGCATCGGCTGGAGTGGCTATTCCTCCAGCAGCAAAGTTTACTACTAGAAGCCTACCCAGTCTCGCAGTTTCCTTCACCAGTTCGTAGGGCACGTTATACTTTCTAGCCGTCTCTAGTATCTCCTCGTCGTTCATGGCTCTTAAGGCTCTTATCTCCCCCATTATCTGCTTCATGTGCTTCACTGCTTCAGAGACGTTGCCCGTACCAGCTTCACCTTTGGTCCTTATCATCGATGCTCCCTCATATATCCTCCTCAATGCTTCTCCTAGGTTCCTCGCACCGTTTACGAAGGGGGTTTTGAAGAGCCACTTGTTTATGTGGTGTTTATCGTCAGCTGGTGTTAGAACCTCACTCTCATCGATCATGTCTACCCCTATGTATTCAAGAACCTTAGCCTCCATGTAGTGGCCTATCCTACACTTGGCCATGACTGGTATGGTGATGTGAGCCATTACCTCCTCTATGACCTTGATGTCAGCCATCCTCGCTACTCCACCAGCCTTCCTCACATCGTATGGCAGCTTGTCAAGCACCATTACCGAGACGGCTCCAGCATCTTCAGCTATTTGTGCTTGCTCCACATTTGTGACGTCCATGCATACACCGCCTTTCTGCATTTGAGCAAAGCCCCTCTTAACAACGATGGTCCCCTTTATTGGAATCCTCAGCTCTGATGGCAAGGGTGTTTGCGTAAACATGTCCTTCATTTTATCTCTAGCTTCCAGTAAACCGTAGAGAAAGTCCTTAAGCTCCTCCAGTCTATCAACCAAGATCGACACCCTCAAATGTGAGTATTAAGTGCAGAACTACTTATTAAGCATTGAGTCAAAAATGTTTCTCGATACTCTCACTTATGGTGATCTCCTCATGAACCTTAATGGGCGCGATATATTGACGTTACAGGAGCTCTCATCAAGCGAAATATTAGCGTTGATAGACAAGTGCTTTGAGCTGAAGAGAGAGTGGATAGAGAGGAAGAGATGTAGAAAGGAGCTTGAAGGGAAAAGTGTGCTAATGTTTTTTGAGAAGCCGTCCACGAGGACGAGGTTAGCCTTTGAAGTTGCAGCTGCTAGTCTTGGGGCACACACAATATACGCTTCAACAGTAGATCTACAACTAGCTCGAGGTGAAACACTATCTGATACAGCTAGGGTCTTCTCTAAAATGGTTGACTGTGTGGTTGCAAGAGTTAAGAGCCATAGTACGGTGGAAGAGCTAGCTAAATACTGCGACATCCCAGTGATTAATGGGCTTAGTGACTTACATCATCCAACTCAAGCTTTAACTGATGTCTTCACCATGTTTGAGGTTAAGGGTAGGAGGAGGTTGAAGATTGCCTTTATTGGTGATGGAGGTGTGAACACCTGTCATAGCCTTATGGTATGTTGTAGCAAGCTTGGACTCGATATGACGATAGCATGTCCTCCTCAGTTTAAGCCGAGAGATGAAGTATGGAGACTAGTTATGAAGAACTGTGAGAGTAGTGGATCAAAGATAGAAGTGATCGAAGACCCTGTGATTGCGGTTAGAGATGCAGACGTCATCTACACAGATGTGTTCGTGAGCATGGGATTTGAGCATGAGAGAGAGGAAAGGTTGAGAAGTTTCCTTCCAAAATATCAGATAAACAAGGAGTTGGTGAGTAGAGCACCAGAAGACTACGTCTTCATGCACTGTCTCCCAGCCAAGCGTGGAGAAGAGGTTACAGATGAAGTCATCGACGATCCAAAACACTCAATTGTGTGGATTCAGTCCGAGAACAAGTTGCACATGGCTCGAGCTATTTTATACATGGTAGTGTAGGTGGCAACATTGTTAAAGGGGCGCTTAGCCATAGTGTGCTCTAAGATCGATGTTGCAAGCATGAATATTAAGAACAAGCTACTGAAGCTCATGAACTTCAGAAGGATTGAAGAGAAGGTTCAGGGTGAGGAAGTCTATGCGCTTGACGACGTCCTCTTGGTTACAATAGGTCAAGAGTTAATATATGCTGATAACCTAGAAGATTTTTTGAGAGTTCAAGGAATAATTTTCGCTTCTCGCCACGCTGCAGAATCAGGTATCCCAGCACTCTTAGCTCATACTCCTGGTAATTGGACTGATGAGGCTTTATATGGTGGTAGACCTAGAAGTGTTTGCATAGCAATGCCTCTTCATTTAATGACCATAGTGAAGAGGCTTAACAAGCTTAAGGAAGAGAGGCTTGCTGACTGGCGTTGTGGTCTTGAAGTTACACATCACGGTCCCTACCTTGAGCATACTCCTGCAATGTTTGTGGAGCTAGGCAGCACACCTAGAGAGTGGTGTGATTATGAAGCTGCTGAAGTTATTGCTCATGCTATAGCAGAGACGTTAGATAACGTCGATGAAGGAACTGTGGCCGTAGGTTTTGGAGGACCACATTATGCTCCTCAGTTTACTAAGATAGTTTTAGAGGAGAGTCTAGCAATATCACATATAGTTCCTAAGTACGCCTTTCCAGGAGTAACCGAGAAGGAGCTTAAGTTAGCCATAGATAGAAGCATCATTAAGCCGAGCATAGCATTGATGGATTGGAAGAGTCTCAAATCAAGTGAAAGGCTTATGGTCACGAAGGTCTGCAACGAAGCAGGTTTACAGATTAAGAAAGTTTAGCGATTCATCTATATCGAGGATTGAGGAAAAAGTTATAATTGGAGAGTTTTAGTTATTGAGAGCAACTTAAGATAAGGGGTTGCATAATTGTCTATAAGGAAATCACTAAATTCGCTAAGACAGCCGCTTCAAGACGTGATAAGGATATTGAAGGTAGCTCGTAGACCTGATAGAAGAGAGTTTACCTTAATGCTGAAGATTTGTAGCCTAGGGCTTGCTATCTTAGGCGTTTATAGCTTCATAGTACTCTACTTAGCATTTATATTCCTCTTTAGATGAATGGTGATTTTATGTCGAAAGAGAAAGCTAGTTTCTATTTGGTGAGAACAACTATAGGTCAAGAGCGGAACGTTATGCTGATAGCTGAAGAGAGGATAAAGCAATCTGGTATACCTATTAAATCGATGGCAATAATAGAGGGGATGAGAGGTTACATATTAGTTGAAACTGATAGGCCTGATGTTATAGATAAGGCATTTTATGGAATTAAGCACGTGAGAGGCATTTCAGCAAGAAAAGTTAGTTTCAGTGAGATTGAGAACTTCTTAGTACCCAGACCATCAATAGAAGGCATAAGCGTTGGTGATGTAGTTGAAATAATAGCAGGACCTTTAAAGGGACTTAAAGGAACAGTATCTAGAGTTGATAAGAGCAAAGAAGAGGTTACGTTAGAGCTTCATGAAACAAGTTATCCCCTACCAATAACAATACATGGTGATTATGTGAGGGTAGTTGAGAAGGCTAAGAAGGTGAGTTAAGTGGCTCAGAAGAGTATAAGGTTCATAGTGGAGGGTGGTAAAGCGACTGCTGGTCCACCGATAGGACCAGCACTTGGTCCAACAGGCTTAAATGTCATGGCGGTCGTGAATAAGATCAATGAGCTTACTAAGGAGTTTGCAGGTATGAGGGTACCAGTCGAGGTTTCTTACGATCCAGAGACCAAGGAATTTGAAGTAAAGGTTGGAATACCAACTACGGCTGCTCTATTGCTTAAAGAATTAAAGGTTGATAAGGGCTCATCTTCACCTACAAAGCAGAAAATCGGCAATTTAAGCTTAGAGCAGGTGATTAAGATAGCTCTTATTAAGAGACCTAACTTATTGGCAAAAACCCTAAAAGCCGCTACTAAAGAGATTCTAGGCACATGCCTTAGCTTAGGCATAACCGTTGAGGGTAAGAGTCCGAAGGAGGTTCAGAGAGAGATCGATGCGGGAACATATGATAACATCTTTGCGAAGTACGAGGTTGAGTGGTGATGAGCATACAATTAAGTGAAATAGTTAAGGCAGTTAAGGAAGCTAGGCAGAGAACTAAGAAGAGGAATTTTAAGCAGACCTTTGAGCTCATCGTAGCTTTTGAAGGTTTAAATCTTAAGGACCCTGCCAATAGAATAAATGAAATATTAGTGTTGCCCAATCCCTTGAAGGGTAAGGAAGCTAAGATATGTGTTATCAGTGAGGGGGACTTAGCTTTAAAAGCTAGAGATGTTAAGGCGGACCTGGTTTTGGGAAAGGCTGATTTACAGAAATGTCAAGCAGATAAAAAGTTTGCAAAAAAACTTGCGAATACCTACGACTTCTTCTTAGCTCAAGCTGATTTAATGCCTATGATCGGTAGGATACTTGGTCCATATTTAGGACCTAGAGGAAAGATGCCTTCACCAATAACTCTTAGCGTTGACTTGGCTAGCTTAATAAACAGATACAGGAACTCCATTAGGATAAAGATAAGGAACAATCCTGAAGTTCAATGTAAAATAGGCACTGAAAGCATGGAGGACGAAAAGGTAGCAGAAAACACTAAAGCTGTCCTTGATTTCTTGAAGGAGAAAATTAAGCATCCAGCTAGAATTAAGAGCGCTTACATTAAGCTAACCATGGGGCCACCGATCCGGATATTGTAAGCTTATGGAGGATGGAGATATGTCTAAGCTTACCTTAAAGGAGCTAAAGCCAAGAGATAGGAAAAGGAAGATCATAGACGAATTAATAGAGATTATGAATACCTATAGGACCATAGTCCTTGTGGATATCAGCAGATTGCGTGCACTACAGTTTCAAAGATTAAGAAGCAAGCTAAGAGACCTTGTTCAGATAAAGGTTACTAAGAACAGTCTCATAAGGAAGGCGATAGATGAGCTTAAGGAACTAAAAGGCATAGACTTAAGCCCATTGAAGGACTTTTTAAGTGGACAATTAGCTGTAGTCGCATCCAACTTGAACCCCTTCGAGGTCTATGATGTGCTTGAAAAGAACAAGGTAACCGCTAAGGCTAAACCAGGTGACGTGGCCGTTAAGGACGTGGTGATACCAGCAGGAAACACTGGTATTCCAGCTGGACCCGCCATAAGCTTGTTTAAGAAGTTTAAGGTGCCTACTAAAATTGAAGAAGGATCCATTTATGTGACTGAGGATACCGTTGTTGTTGAGGCTGGAAAGACCATACCAGCAGAGATAGTTGACTTATTGAGCAAGCTCGGCATAGAACCCATAGAGATGGGTCTTAACGTTAAGGTTGCTTACTCTGAAGGTGTTCTATATAGAGAGGAGGACTTAAAACTGAATATTGAAGAATACAGGAAGAAGCTTGTGGAGGCCTTCATTAATGCCCTCTCGCTAGCAGTAAACGTCACGTTCATTACGCGAGAGAGCAGCCCCCACATAATAGCCAAGGCGATTATGGAGGCGATGAACTTAGCTGTCAATGCTTGTTACCCAACTCGTGAAAGCATTGGCTACATAATTGCTAAGGCTCACGCTCAAGCAGTTGCAATTAGCAATCTTATAAAGATCTGATAGAGGTTAAGAGGGGCTTTTAAAGTACATATCTTATTGTGGCCCTGAGGGGCTTAGTAACTCTCAATAGATAATGGTTTAATCACTTAAACTATGAAGTGAATGTGTCAAATAGAAGTGGAGTTCGTGATTACCTTAGGTAGAAGATCTTTGGAAATACGGTAAAAATTTATAAAGGTTAGAGTAAGAGCTACTAAGTCAACATAAAGGGGGTTTTGTGGATTGGAGTATGTTTATGCTGCTCTACTACTTCATCAAGCTGGCAAGAACATAACTGAGGATGCCATAAAGTCTGTCTTGAAAGCAGCTGGTATAGAAGTAGATGAAGTTAGAGTTAAGGCGCTTTGTGCTGCTCTAAAAGAGGTAAATATAGATGAAGCAATTAGGGGAGCAGTTCTTCCAGCAATGGCTCCAGCTGTCACACCTCAACCTGTAACAACAGCTGCTCCTGAAGCACCAGCTAAAGAAGAAAAGAAAAAAGAAGAAAAGAAAAAAGAAGAAGTATCTGAAGAAACGATAGCTGAAGGACTTGCTTCACTCTTCGGTTAGCTTTGCATTTTCTTAGTTTGTTACCAGGTTTATATCATGAGAGTGAAGGTTGAAGGAAACGATGATCTCTGAGGAAGAGTATAAGCTAAAGTTTTTTGCCGAGAAAGGCTTTGTAAGGAAGAGATGTAAGGTTTGTAGCTCTGCCTTCTGGACGCTAGATCACGATAGAGAGACGTGCGGCGATGCTCCATGCCAAGAATATACCTTCATTGGTAGGGCGTTAAAGCCCGAAGTAAACGTGCCCAAAGCTAGAAAGTTGTTTCTAGATTTTTTTGAGGAACGAGGACACAGAATCGTAGAGCCATACCCCGTTGTAGCAAGATGGCGTGAAGACATATTCTTAACTATAGCTAGCATAGCTGTGTTTCAACCTTTTGTTACTGATGGCATTGTACCACCACCTGCAAACCCACTAGTCATATCTCAACCATGCATCAGGCTAGTCGATATAGATAACGTTGGTCTAACCTCTGGTAGACACCTAACCATATTTGAGATGGGAGGTCATCATGCCTTTAACTTTCCTGGTAAAGAAGTGTACTGGAAAGAAGAGACTGTTAAGTTATGCCACGAGTTTCTAATAGAGGTCATGGAAGTAGACGAGAAGGCGATAACCTATAAAGAGGGCTTTTGGGTTGGAGGGGGGAATGCAGGCCCTGATGTTGAAGTTTGTGTCGATGGACTGGAGCTTGCAACACTAGTCTTCATGTGCTTTAAGGTCAAGGGAGAAGAGTATGTTCCAATGAACATGAGGATAGTTGACACGGGTTATGGTATTGAGAGAATTGCGTGGTTCTTAAGTGGAAAACCTACAGCCTTCCATGTGATATACGGGGACTTAATAGATAGAATGTGTAGTGATGCTGGTATAACCCCTCCAAACTACGATTTATTGGTCAGAGCTTCTAAAGCATCAGCTCTCATGAGGATTGAAAGGGGGAGGACGGTTGATGAGCTTAGAAGAGAACTTTCGATCGTCACAAAAATACCACTAGAAGTACTGGAGAAGGAGATTGCACCTCTTGAGAGGATATTTGCGCTAGCCGACCATGCTAAGTGCCTTGCATTCATGTTAGCTGATGGCGTTGTTCCATCAAACGTTGGAGAAGGCTATCTTGCTCGCTTAGTCATAAGAAGAGCTCTTCGAATCTGCGAGCTTTTACGATTAGAAAGCGGCTACTTAAAGAAGCTAGTCGACGAACAGATAAGAATTTGGAGCTACGATTTCCCTCGGCTAGGTAAGATGAAGGACACGATCATGGAGATGCTGGAGTTAGAGGAGGAAAAGTTTAGAGCCACCATTAATCGTGGTAGGAGTCTCGTTACCAGGATGGCTAAGGGATTAAAGAGCAAGGTAATTTTAGTAGACATGCTTCTACAGCTTTACGACTCTCACGGTCTGCCGCCAGAGGTGGTTAAAGAAGAGGCTGAGAAACTAGGAGTTGACGTTCAAGTCCCTGATAATTTCTATGGTCTCGTGGCCCAACTACATCAATCAGCAAAGCACGTAGAAGAGGAACGACAGTATGACGTATCAGGTCTGCCGCCTACAAGACTTCTCTACTACGAGGATCAGTACATGTCCTCATTCCATGGAAGGGTGTTGAGGAGCGGCAATGGTTATGTGATCCTTGATCAAACATGCTTCTATCCTAGAGGAGGAGGACAGGAAGCTGATAGAGGCTTACTAATTTTTGGAGACTCTAAAGTTAGGGTCCTTGATGTCGTCAAGATTGGAGATGTAGTGGTACACGTTGTTGATGGTGTTGCACCTCAAGGAGTTTTAGTGAAAGGTGAGTTGGATGTTGAGAGAAGGCTTGGCCTTATGAGACATCACACCGCTACTCACATCCTACTTGAAGCAATACGAAGGGTTTTGGGGAGCCATGTGTGGCAAGCTGGAGCTCAGAAACTACCTGATCGTGCTCACTTGGACGTTACTCACTACAAGCACTTAACCAATGAGCAGCTAAGGATGATAGAGGAATTAGCTAACGAGATTGTGCTCAAAAACCTACCAGTTAAAGTTTCGTTTGTTGAAAGAGAGAAAGCAGAGAGAAAGTATGGATTTGAGATCTACCAAGGAGGTGTCGTACCTGGGAGGAACGTCAGGATTGTGGAGGTAGAGGGTTGGAATGTACAAGCTTGTGGAGGAACGCATGTAGCTAGTACGGGCGAAGTTGGATTGATTAAGGTAATTAAGGTGGATAGAATACAGGATGGAGTTCTTAGGTTTGAGTACAAAGTTGGAAAAGCAGCTTTAGAGTATGCGAGAGAACTTGAAGAGAACTTGAAGAAGATAGCGCATGTGCTCGAATGTCCTGTTGAACAAGCATCAACTGTTGCGGGTAAGCTAAAGCTCGAAATCAAGCAGTTACGAAAAGAGAAGGAGATCTTAAAGGATAGGGTCGCTGAAATGCTTCTACCAATAATTCTAGATAGAAGGAGGAGGGGGGAGTTGGTGATAGATGTAGAGCTAGAGAAAGTGGAGCATGATGGAATGATAGCATTAGCTGAAAAAGTTTTGGAGAGAACTGACGATATTGTGTTAGTAGTACTATCCAAGCATGACAATAAAGCCTTGCTCGTAGTGGCATGTGGATCTAAGGCTTTAGATAGAGGTTTGGAAGCCAATAAGATAGCTCTTGAGATAGCTCAAGCAGGTAAGGGGAAGGCTGGAGGCAAGAAGGAGATAGCACAGGGCATGATTGAAGACTTAGAGGGAGCAAAAAGGAAGATTGAAGAGGTCAAAGAGAGACATCGTTGAGTTGAAATATTTAAGCTTAAAGGGAAGGAGATCAGTTAATAGGTAGCGAATATGGGCCCGTGGCGCAGCCCGGATAGCGCGGCATCAACCATTAAGGTTGCCGCAAGCCTTCTAAGCTGACGGTCGGGGGTTCAAATCCCCCCGGGCCCGCCAGTTTTGAAATCATAATGTACTCCTATTCATTAAATACCATTTACTCAGAGTCCAGGCCATTGCGAATGCTTAGTTACGTTGATGAGCGTAGACGCTAACATTGGATTTGGCTTTAAGTTCTTAGGGCAAAAGTCTGAGGATCATAGGAAGAGTTTAACGTAAACTCGACCTGGAAGTCTAAAGCCTTGCTGTAACGAATTTCAAAAGTAGCTCTAAGCTTAATTGTTTTCGCTCGTCATAGGAGGACCCTCGACTATTATTTCGAAGCGAGATTTTAAGTACCTCTTACCGTAAATGCAGTACACTTTGACTTTAGAGCCCCTCTCGATTGGCTTCTCAGCGAAAAAGTACTCGACAACAAAACCGTTTTTCACGCCTATAGCATACCCGTCCGCAGTCTTTTCAACATCGACGACAACTCCCTTTTTGTATAGCTCCCTCTTCTCCTCGCTCACGTTGGATTTCACTCTCACGCAGGCATGAATGTTGGCTTTTCATCTGTTACTATCTCTCTTTCTTCTTCGAGCGCTCTCTTCAGATAAAGGGGTAATGTAAATAGAGACTTGTGAAATTCAGGATGATAGAACCTTAGGTTGTGAACGTTCCTCTTTCCTAATATACTTCTAACTTCATCATCACTTAGATCAAGGGGGTCGTGTTTCAAGGATGCCAGAACGAAGCCCCAAGCTGAGACGTAAGATGGAATCCAAGCACTATAAGCTCTAACTATTGGAAACACACGCTTCAAAGTGCTATATATCAGGGTGTAAGACCTTCTGCTATAGAATACTGAGGTAGCTTGGGTTGCCATTACCCCATTAGGTTTAAGGCGTCTTTTAGCAAGCTCATAAAACTGCTTAGTGTAGAGGAGGTATGATGGTCCTTCTGGTAGTGGATCAGTTACATCGATCAATATAACGTCGTATTCTTCATGTGTCTTCTCTAGATAGGCTCGTCCATCATCTATTATGAGGCTCAACCTTTTGTCATCAAAGGCTCCTGAACTAAGTTGAGGTATGTATTCTTTAGATACTTGAATGACCTCTTCATCTATATCGACCATCACAACTCTCTTAACAGTATTATGCTTAAGAACTTCACGTGCTGTACCTCCCTCACCCCCACCAATTATAAGGACCTTTTCAGGATTGGGGTGCGTAACCATAGCTGGGTGAACTAAAGATTCATGATATATGAACTCGTCAACTATGGATGACTGTATCTTACCGTCTAAAACTAAACAAATACCAAAATCTTCGGTTTCAATAACGTCTATTTCTTGGTACTTGGATTTACCGCTATACAAAAACCTCTTCACTTTATGTGCTACTAACGTGGAATCTGTTTGATATTCAGTAAACCATCTCCAATTAGCCGTTTTAATCACCTAGCTATCTTTGATTTAGGAGACCTCTCTTAATCTCAAGGACGTTAACGTTTGATGGTTTGAAGACGTCAATTATATGTTCACATGCTTTCCAAGGGTCCATACGCTCACCACATGTAAAGATATCAACAGCTGCATACCCATACTCAGGCCATGTATGAATCGATATGTGAGATTCAGATATAACCACTACACCAGTTACACCTTGCGGATTAAACTTATGGAAGAAGACCCCACATATATTGCCATTAGCCATCTTAACAGCTTCTGTGAGGACTTCCCTTATGAGGACTTCATCATTAATGAGATTTGGAAGACAACCATAGAGCTCAAGTATTAAGTGCCTTCCTAATTCCATTCTCGACAGAGATTTTCTCAATTCCCATCTCAGCCCCCTTTATTCATTATTCGTTGCTTTTGGGGGTCCAAAAGCCTTTAAATATTTCGCATGTCCCTCTTCATCAACTAATGGTCTTGTATGAAGTTATTATATAGAAAGTTTTTTCGAATAAACATTAAATACTCCTCTGTTTACAAAGGTTATTGCTTGAAAATTTATGCTGGGTTACATGATTCTTTAAGGAGGTCTTTAAAACTTTATGTTGCTTACCT